>CAMKEX010000132.1 GCA_946411695.1 uncultured Lachnospiraceae bacterium | reverse complement strand
AAACGCAAAACCTATTAGTTTTTGATGTTTTGCGTTTTGATAATTATGCTTTTTCCAAGGCATTCTCATTCAGCAGAAAATCCAGCAAATACATCATCCGGTATCCATTCTCAAGATTCGACAACGGATTTCGATCCATAGTGATCAGGATCTTCTTATACCCGTCATCGAGCTTGTGGAACGCTGAAATCTCCCGTTCCTTCACTGCCTCGTCCTGTATAGTGTAAGAGACCTGGATGTAATATTGCCTGCCGTCGAGTTCCCTGGCGACAAAATCAATTTCCTTTTCCCGATTTTTCCCGATATCTACAATATAGTCCCGACGAAGCAGCTCCAGATATACGAGATTTTCAATAATATGCGTGATCTCGATCTGCCTGTAATGAATTGCCGCATTACGAAGCCCCATATCAGCAGCATAATACTTATTCTGAGTCTTCAAATACTCCTTCCCCTTAATATCATATCGGTTTACACGATAAAAGAGAAAAGCATCACAAATATGGCTTAGATATCTGCTGATAGTTTCATTATCCACCGACTTAAAACCATTGCTTTTCAGCGTGTTTGTGATTTTATTTGTGGAAACATATGCGCCGATCGATGAACAGAGGTGCTCTATTAATGCAATAAACAACGCCTCATTACGGATATCATAGCGATCTATCATATCCCTGGTGACCACCGTGTTTACCATCATATCCAGATAGACTCGTTTTTCCTGTTCTCCCGTTTCCCGGACAGCATAGGGCAGCCCGCCGAACTGCACATACTCATAAAATGCATCCATTTTGTCGATCTGCCTGTACGCAAGAAATTCGGCAAACGACAACGGGAAAACCTTTATTTCAATACCACGTCCGCGAAAGATTGTATTGATATCGTGAGACAGCAGCTTGGAATTGGAACCGGTAATATATACATCCGTATTGAATTCCGCCTTGATCGAATTGACTACTTCCTCAAACCCATCTACAAGCTGGATCTCGTCCAGAAATACATAGTACAGCTCGTCATCATGAATAGCCCTGGCTATATACTGATAAAGCATATCTCCGTCCCGCAGCGACTCCCATTTCTTCAGATCAAGCGACACTTTGATAATATGATCCGAAGGAACACCCACGGACAAAAGGTAGTCATAAAATAATTCATTCAAAAGTACCGACTTTCCGCATCTGCGGATACCGGTAATCACCTTCACAATGTCCTTTTTTCGATATCGGACAAGCTTGTTTAAAAGTTGATCTCTTCTGATATACATCTTCCAATCACCTCACCGCCTTTAATATAAACGCAAAACTTCAAAATTTCAATAGTTTTGCGTTTTTACACAGCAGAATCGTCCTCAATCCGGGGACAATTCTATGATTGTTTTATAATCCATGTTTAACCCATTTCTATCGGGGATGAAAAGCATTTCCTTCTGCACAAAGAAGCCAGTGCATATCACCTTCGTTAGTGTGGAAGGAGCCTGCACCGGCTGTTCCGAGCTATATCACAATCTTCAATTGTCCCAAAAGTGTCCCAAATTCCTGCCCGAGTTCTATGAAAGTCCAGTAAATACAAGGGATTCAGACGAAAGGGAATACCCTGCCGTGGCAGACAAACAGTATCTTTATCATAAATCATATCCTCATGTACCTGGCATCCCGAAAGCTGCCTATCTTTTTTATCTCCCCTTTTTTCTGAAGCTGCCCAAGTACCAGCTCCACTGTTCTTACACTGATATCAGGGACTTTCTCTGCTATTTCCTGCTTTGAGATCGGCACCAGGGAATTTAGCACAACAGCTCTTACTCTTTCTGATTTTTTTGCTTTATGCAATGCACCATCGATAAAGCGGTCATCCAGTTCCTTGTAGAAAGCGCGTCCTTATACCTGGAAATCTCCTTCTCATCATGGGAAACAGGGACGGCACCTTTCACCAGATTTAAAATGCGGTCATCTGTCGTCACAATTCCCTCAATCGCATTATTCCCCTTTACAGATTCAACGATTGCCCTCTGTTTCAGCGCATCAACTGCCTTCGGATCCTGTTTTCTGCGTAGGGTTTCTTTTGCGTTCAGATCAGAACCGTCCCCTTCCCACTGTCTCCCAGAACATCTCCGACAAAACCGATTGTTCTTCTCTGAATATTTACGCTTCTTTATCCAGCACTTGTTTGTATGATCTGTACATATAATTTCAAGGAGCGAGATATTCTTCAAGTGTCAGCTCCGTATCATAGATTTCTTCTGCAGCCGCTTTTCCGACATACCGATAATGCCACGGTTCATAAGCAATTCCTGTAATCGCCTCTTTTCCTTCCGGATATCGCAGTATAAAACCATACCTGTGCGCATTATCGACCAGCCAGCGATATATATCATATTCCTGCTCTCCGCTTATAGAATTAATATCGACGGCAAGCCCCAGTTCATGTTCGCTCGTCCCGGGTTCTGCAACCCATTCTTTTGCCATAGCCGCCGCCTCATGACAGGAATAACCCTGCCGCAGTAATTCAAATATTTTGTGCCATAACATCTTTTTCTGCTCCCTGTTGGTCCTGTAGCCCTCGCCGACCACTGGATCCAGTCCCTGCTGCCGCATATCGTCAAACATATTCTGGAGATCGGGAAGAATCCTCATGTCCACTTCGGTGCCGCCATTCTCGAGCCTGATCAAGTCCACATAATAATTATCAGGAATGCGGTGATCCCTGTTCACAAGGATCAGGTTCCATTTCTCCGGTTCATAGACAGCTTCTTGAGCGGGAGCAGAGTAAAATGAAATATCCGGAAAAGCCATGTCCGGCACGATACCGGCAGAAAGGGCGATTCTGGCAGAAAGGGCGATCCCGAAAGCAAGAACGATTCCGGCAGCAAAAATAAGGATCAAGCGCAAAGTTGAAAATCTTCTCATATAAACACCTCCTGTTCTGCTGCTATCGTAGCGTGGCAGGAGGCCGTGTGTTTTCAGTTTTTCTTCTGTATTTCTTACAAATTTACACGGAAGCCGGCTTCGGCTTTTCTTTGCGGCACTCCGGCATTGTCAGGGTAAACAGAATAGTATTCTCATAGCTCTCCGCGGTAATACTGCCCCCGTGAGCCTGCGCCAACGATCTTGCAATGGCCAGTCCGAGTCCGCTGCCGCCGCTTGAAGAACTCCGGGACTGGTCTGCCCGGTAAAAGCGGTCAAAGATTCTTTCCAGTTTTTCCTGCGGTATCGTTTTTCCACGGTTTTCAAAACAAAAGACCGCGTTTTTATCTTCCTCCTTAAGGGAGATGTGAATGACAGAGTTTTCAAAGCTGTAGCTGACCGCGTTTCGAATGAGGTTGTCAATAATTCGTTCTGTTTTATCTACATCACAATTAAGAGACAGCTTTTTCTCGATCTCGGACTGTATGATGAGGTTTTTCTCTGTCAGAAGAGGTTCAAATTCAGAGATAATCTGTTCAAGCATAGCCGAAAGATTGACCTCTTCCTTCTGAAGTTCGATATTTGCGATGTCAAAACGCGTAATCTCAAATATTTCGTCCAGCAGATCTTCCAGCCTCTGTGCTTTTCTCAGTGCGATCCCGGTGAATCTCGCCCTCTGCCGGACACCCATTTCAGGTTCATCGTTTAAAAGCGTCAGGTATCCCAGCACACTCGTGAGCGGTGTTTTCAAATCGTGTGCCAGGTAGGTAATCAGGTCATTCTTCCGTTGTGCTTCTCGGAGAAGCTGCACTTTCTGCTCACTGATCTTCAGTCTGGTCTCGTTAATCCCCGCAAAGATCTCCGAGTCTTCCGGCACCGTTTCTGCCGGCACCGCGTTTTCCTCGACAAGATATCGCCGCAGATACTCCGCCGCGGTCCGGGAATGCTTTCTGCGCTCCCGCAGACAAAGTACATCCGCCGCGACAATCATCACCCAGGAGAGGACCATGATCACAAAGATCGACAAGATAACCACATACCACTTCAGGTTCTCCCAGTCAATCTGACGGATGATGATCGTCCCGCCGTCACTGGCGGTATCCTGATACTCGAACATAAACATTCTGTCAAACCATTCTGCCAATATGCCGTTCGAAAGCCGGTCCAGCATGGCAAAAAAGATCCCCATCACGATCATCAGCACCAGCGGAATAATGATAAATCTCAAATACTTCCAATACTTACGGATCAATTTTATACCCCACTCCCCAGACAGTTTTAATGAACTTCGGTTTTCTCGGCGGCTCATTCAGTTTCTGCCGCAGCCTTGCAATATGTGCCATAACTGTATTGTTCCCCTCAAAATACGCTTCTTTCCAGACCTCTTCAAAGAGTTCTTCAGAGGAGACGACCTTACCCGGGCGTCTGCACAGACAGCAGAGAATGTCAAACTCAATCGGTGTCAGCTGTATCTTTTTTCCGTACAATGTACAGGTGTGAGTCTCCGGATCCACCTTCAGTCCGTTTCTGTCATAGAAACTCTTTTCCTCTTTCTTCTGCTCATTATTATTATACTGTGTGAACCTTCTAAGCTGCGTCTTGACTCTGGCTGCCACTTCCAATGGACTGAATGGTTTTGTCACATAATCGTCCGCGCCGAGTGTCAGTCCGTTGATCTTATCGATATCGGCAGATCTTGCTGTGAGCATAATGATAGGGAAAACATATTCCTCCCGGATTTTTCTGCAAAGTTCGAATCCATTGGTATCCGGCAGCATCACATCAAGAAGCGCCAGACTGATCTGCCTGCCGCGTACGATCTCGAGTGCCTCCGCCGCTGTATATGCCTTTTCCACAGTATAACCTTCTGCGCTGATATACAGTTCCAGGAGGTCTGCAATTTCTTTTTCGTCATCCACTATAAGTATTGTTTCTTTCATGAACGCTGCCTTTTCTTCAATCCGTATATGTATAGGAGCACCATACGTATAACCGTTATGAACGAGCCTTCAGGATCATCTTGATATTCCACGGTTCCGTGCTCATCAAAGATTCCAGGCTCACCCGCTCACATATAATAATAGCATAAACTAATGCCCTCTCTGACATCAAATAAAAACAGCCCTCCACCTGCTGTTATCTAAGGTGAAGGGCCGCTGCTGTTCGAGGAGACAGGAGCAGACAGGGGACGGTTCTCTGTCTCCTCGAGAACCGTCCCCTTCCTCATGATTACAGAGCATCCGGAAAATGTGAAATGTCGTTCTCCATTACTCTCTTCTCGATATAAGGAATGCCATGGTCCTCAAGCTGTTTCAGGACTGCCTTATAGTACTTATCCTCCTTGAATCTCTGATGGAATGAAAGGAAAATATTGCCTTTTACAGCAGCTATTTCTTCAAGAGTCCTGATCCCTGTGCTGTCACAATTCCCGTACTTACCGTCAATGTAATAATACAAAAGCGTGCTCAGGACCATATACATCCCGGTCCCGTCACAGATCCCGTGATAGAAATCAAGATAGACAAAATCATCTTTATAACAGACAGCCCAGACATGATAATTGGTCTCCTCACAATTGAGGCTGATCCTCCGGTCCGTATTGAAGAGACAGACCGGAAGAGGGTTTTCTTCGTAGTACAGGTCAGCTCCCTGTTTTTTCATTCTGAGTTTCAGATACGGATAGCGCTTCTGTGTACTTTCCAGTGCAGTCTTCAGCACCTCTCCATCGATCAGGCTGTCAAGTCTGACACTTAGTCTCACCGTATAATCCATAGTTCCAATGCTTCCATACGTATGTAAGCTGTCGCCGGATGTGATCGGTATTATCCTGGTTTCACTCATAATACATACCTTTCTGTCAAAACTGGATCATTGCATCCCGGTAAGATTCCGCTTTGCGCTGTTGTGGTCTTGAGTGTGACGCAATGCCCCGATCAGTGTACTTTTACCCTACCATAGTTCTTTTGTTTTTACCACAAACAAAAAGGCCCTCCACCCGCTAAGGTGAAAAGCCATTGTTCTTTCATTCAGCTCCCGGAGCATTTTGCGTGTCTAGCAGGCCGAATGCAATCTATGCTGTCTTTGTAAGGACCTGCCGTCTCACTTTGCCTGCGAGTGCGGCTTGTGTTCCATCCTCCATCGAATGCAGGTTTCAAGATACTTGATATACCCCTCGTCCTTGCACATTCCTTTCCCGGGTGTATCTGACAGTTTTGCAACCGCCTGCCCGTTGCAGGCAGTAGTCTTCATGACGATGTTCAGGGCCGGAACTTCTGTGTCATTGGACAGGTATGTGCCGATTCCGAAAGCGACCCTGGCCCTGCCGCGGAAATAGCTGTTTATCGCATCAGCTTTTTCAAAATTCAGGCTGTCGGAAAACAGCAGGGTCTTGGTCTTTGCGTCAATTCCCAGAGACTCGTAGTGGGAAATCATCTTCTCTCCCCATTCATAGGGGTCGCCGGAATCGTGCCGTGTCCCGGAGAACAGGGTGGCAAAAGTAAGGTCAAAATCACGCAGGAAGCAGTCTGTTGTGATCGTGTCCGTAAGCGCGATTCCGTTCAGGACGCCGTATTCCTTCACCCATGCATCCAGGGCATGGCGGTTGGAATAGGCGGGATTTTGACTGTGGTCTCCCTGTCCGACGCACATGATCCACTCGTGTGCCATCGTTCCGACCGGAACCAGGCCATATTTCTTTGCAAGGAATACATTGGACGTTCCGATAAATTCAGAACTGCCCAGATTCGCCTCTTTCAGGCGCCTGACCACAAGATCCTGCGCTTCCGCAGACAGCCTGCGGCGAAGCCCGAATTCACTGAAGGTCCCGATGCACAGTTCATCTCTTTGCAGCCATCCGATCTTCTCTTCGAGCCTTTCCTTGAAGCCTGCAAACAGACTGTCGTAACCATGTGCCATGCGGAAGTATACCTCGTTCACAATGGCAAGAACCGGGATCTCATACATGGACGTATTGAGCCAGGTTCCTCTGGTTTCAATGGAAAGCCCGCATTCCGCATCGTCTGTGATCTCGAAATCTTCGAACCTGGGCTTCCAGAGACGGAGAAAATCGACATAGGAGCCTTTGATCCAACGGATCTTGTCAATATAGGCCAGCTCGTCCTCTGTAAACCGCAAATTGCAGTAAACCTGTATCTGCTGACGGATCTCATGTACCATCTCAGGTGTAAAATGTACGTCTTTATTTCTGCACTTAAATGACCATGTCGTCTTGTATCTGCTGAAATAATGGTATATTGCCTGTCCCATAGACAGCTTGTAGGCATCTGTTTCCAGCAATGACGTGATGATCTGATGAAGTATCATTCGTTTTTCTCCTTTCTCTGCTGTTCCTGCTTTGAAATCGACACCAGCGAATTCAGCGCTGACGATTTGTCCCGATAACTGATTTTTCAAAAACTGTAATGGAAGGTTCTCCTTTTTCCATTTGCTTTCTATATATTAACAAATTTGAGTAATTAAATCGACTATGATAAAGGATTTTCTCCGCTGGTATTTCCCTCCGGCAGTTCCATGAAGCTTTATGTACTGCCGGAAGTCCTTTTCGATGTCCCTGCCGGAATGAATACGGTTTATTGTTTTCAGATACATCCTCCGCATTTGCAAGGCCTGCAGCTCCAAGTACCTGCTCTACTGCACTCCGAGAAATCGCAGGATCGTGTGGCTGATCATTCCCCTGCACTCAGCTCCGTAGTGCCCGGTGTCAAACTCCTGGTAGTGGGCCCGGCTGTCCGGGATCATTCGGATACTGTCAAGAAGCGGCCTGCAGTTCAGCTCGGGAGGCGCATAGTAGTCCTTTGATCCGCCGATCATTAAGACCGGTATGCGGGAGAGCGCCGGTGCGAGCTGCGTGAGAGAGTATACATCCGCGTTCGAGTATACTTCCTCGAGCAATGCGTCCGAATAAGTCCCGATGAGTGAGCCGGCGTGGCTGCTAAAGAATTCCTTAACGACATAAGCTGTCATGAAAGCCTCCCTGTCCCATACAGGAAGCCTGCCGATATCGCACGGAAACAGCAAGACAGCGGATTTGGTCTCCGGATGCCCCGCGGCGGTCTGCGCACAGACGAAACCTCCCAGGCTGTGTCCCAGAATGGACACGCCTTCAGGATCGGAATCCCGCAGGAACCTATAAGCGGTCTCACTGTCTTCGAGCATATGCTCAATGCTATAGGAACCGTCGCTCCCGCAGCTTCCGCTGTAGGACAGGCACAGGACACGGAACCCCTTCCTGCACAGATCTGCGGCTATATCATCATTTCGGTCGGTGCCCGGCATTCCGGGCAGAAAGAGAAATGAACCACGGTGCGGTACAGAAGCTGAGTATTCGGGTTCAAATAACAGACAGTCCATATTGCCGCGCTTTCCGTTGAGAGAGAATTGATTTTTCATATCATTTCTCCTCCTTTCTGCCCTATTATACCATAATCGGACACAGAAACCGGGCGCTTTGAGTCCATAGCTTTGAGTCCATACAAAAAGATCAGAATCAGCCTGCCGGCTTTCTCTGATCTTTTTGTTTACAATACTTTTTTGACAAACAGCGCCGCCGGATTCCACGTATGGCCTGGGTGTAGCGCCGTCGTCGTCTCCTTCTTCGGCAAGCCGCAGCAGCTCGTCAAACATCTCCCACATGGTATGGAAAGAGGCGTAGGGTTTGATGGTGACGTGCGTGGGGGAAGTAAGGGTGACTCCGTCCAGTTCGGCGGTAAGGGTAAACTCACCGCAGATGTCCAAAAACCTGCCGCCGCTTTCATGGGGTATAGTATCATTGAAGCCGTTCCTGACAGGAGCGGCGGTGAAATCGAGTTTCAGTGTGGAACCGTCCAGCCTGGTCTCAAAGCGCTCCATGGAAAAAGGCTGACCATATTCGTTCGCATCATTGAATCTGATCGTCGCGAAGTCGATCGTTTCCTTTTCGTTGGGGTACATCTTTTCTTCGCCGTGAAGGGGGATGAAATTCCCGTCCGCGGGGTTTGCGTACGGCGCAAAGCGGTGGAGGGTCCAGGTCACCTTGTCCGCACCGGCCTTCTCAACCTGAGCGGCCTGTTCTTCGGTGAGAGGAAAAGCCAGCGATTTACTGGTCTTTTCCGTCAGGGACAGAAAGAGCTCGGTCGTGCTGTTCGCTCCGGCTGAGAGTTCCTCCCCGGTCCCTTCCTTCCCGGCCTTTTCCTCTCCGGCTGCTGTACCGGTTCCGGAGGCACAGGCGCTGCAGCTGAGCATCAGCGCGAGCACGAGGAAGACAGATAGAAATCTGAATGATGCTTTCATAGTGTCAGGCTCCTTTCGCAGAATGTGTGCTGTTCAAAACGTATGATGTATTTCGATCACATCCGTCATGTCCGTCCTTTCCGGCCATACCGAAGCGTTCTTACGCTGAGGCACCCCGGCCGAAATCGCGCAGGCGATTCCGACGATGAGATCCGGCGGAGATTTGCGGCAGC
>CAMKEX010000131.1 GCA_946411695.1 uncultured Lachnospiraceae bacterium | reverse complement strand
ATCAGGACCTCCGCGCCGACCTCTTTTCCGAGTTTTTCGGCAAGTTCAAAGCCTTTGGGATCCTCGGGGTTGGGATAGCCCACGGTGGTAAATTCCGGGTCGGGATCCTTCTGCTCCGGCACGATATAGAAATGGTCGTAACCAAGTTCCGCGGCCACCGTCGCCATGGGTATGCTGCCGGCACCGTTCAGGGGTGTGTATACCACACAGACAGACTTGTCCAGCTCGCAGTCAGTGCGCTGCCGCATAGAGTAGACATAGTCCAGATAAGCCCTGTCCGTCTCCTCTCCCAGCATGGTCAGCAGTCCCTTCTCCTTTCCCTGTTCCAGGGAGATCCCGCCGAAGTCGTCAAACAGATCCAGCTTCCGGATCCGCTCCAGGATCCCGTCCGAGACACCGCCGGAGATCTGGGCCCCGTCCTTCCAATAGACCTTATAGCCGTTGTATTCCTTGGGGTTGTGGCTGGCGGTCATGTTGATGCCGGATACAGTCCCGTATTTGCGGATGGCAAAGGAGAGCTCCGGCGTCGGGCGCATGGACGGGAACAGGTAGACATGGATGCCGCTCCCCATCAGGATCGAAGCCGCCAGCTCCGAAAACTCTTTGGAGAAATACCGGCAGTCATAGGCGATCGCCACCCCTTTCGCGGGGTCTTCTCCGGAATCCAGAATGAAGTCCGCAATTCCCTTTGTGGCACGCCCCACCGTCAGCCGGTTCATCCGGTTTGTGCCCGCCCCGCAGATGCCGCGCAGGCCGGCCGTGCCGAACACGATCTCCTGATAAAAACGGTCTCCGATTTCCTTTTCATTTCCTTCAACTGCCAGGAGCTCCGCATGCAGCGGATCGTCTGCCGGCAGTTTTTCCAGCCAGAATCTGTATAAAGAAAGTTCGTCTGCCATATCTGTCCCCTTTCCTGTTTCAATTCGAATGAATGACTGTTCCTGCAAATAATTATAACAGACTAGGTGAGTCATTGGGGACGGTTCTGAAAAACTCATTGCGTGCAATGAGTTTTTCAGAACCGTCCTCTGTGTCTCATTCAAGATCCTGCCGCTTTATGTCTGCCAATGGGGATTTTCACAAAGGGATGCGCCTGCAGCCGTTCCTTGAGCCTGTCAACTTCTGCTTTCTGCTTCTTCATCTCATCCGTGGCGGTCTGCTCATTATAAAGCATAGCGATCAGCTCATCCTGTGCTCCGATCAGGTCAGCCCGGATCAGATAGACCGGTTCAAGACTGGCGGCGATCGCCTTTTTCTGTTCTTCAAAATGCTTTTCCGCTTCCATACGTCTGCGCTCCGCCTCTTCTTTGATTTTTTCAAGGCGGGCCTTCACACGGTCGGTCTTATAGACCACATCCGGGTAGGCATCCGCAAAGCGGGCGTGGAAATAGGACTTGTTTGTCAGCAGATGTCTGACTTCCCTGCTGATCTCTTCGGTATTGTCCGCCTCACTGCTGTCGATCCCGGTCTTGACCAGTTTCAGGACAAAGATGGAGATCACGCTGTCCGCGGCTAATACCAACAGGAGAAAAGTCGTGACCGCCTCCCTGGTCCTAAGGGAAAAAGCGCCGAGTACTTTATAGAGAGCAGGGTTGAGGAGATGTATGATCCCCACACCTGCAAGGCCGAACAGAATCAGGTTGCCGATCCAGATCCTTCCATGGAGATTCATAGGTTTCTGACTATAGTCCCACCAGCGGGCGTGGAAGATCTTTTCCAGTATCAGGCTGGTAAAATATTCCACAGCACCGCAGATCACAAAGGACAGGGCAAAGGTCATGACCACGCCCGACTCGAGGCTGGTCAGATTTCCGACGACCAGGGTGATCAGAGCCGCTCCGCCTCCGTAAATCGGCAGTATGGGCCCTGTGAGGAAGCCGCGGTTGATAAACCTGCCGTACTGCCGGTATTTCAAGATGACCTCCATGCACCATCCCGCAAAGCCGTAAATGAAAAACAACAGAATAATATTTACCCAATAATCCATCAACGTTTCCATATTCTGTCACCTTTTTATTTTTATTCTGAAGGAGCGGCTGTCCTTTCTTTAGTTCCCGCCTCTCCGGGCATTGTTTAATCCGCAGATTCGTCTCCGTACAATTCTTCTAATTTGGCATCCCAGATTGCGTCCAGTTCTTCCGCTGTCCTGATCTCACCGTCGTACTCGATTCCTTTTACCTCCGGGTGCTCCTCCATATAGTTTTCCAGGTCATAAAGGACAAATACTCTGTTCTCTGCCTGGCTCTCCAGACATTCATCTGCCGTCATGCCCACCTGACTGCATATCTCCTCCAAAGAGGGCACCAGATTATCTCCTTTCTCCGCGAATACAGCATCTGCAATCTGATAATTGACGTCCTCGGCTCTCTTGTGCGTAAACAGAACAAAATCTTCTGAACTGCTGACAAGCCGCAGCTGATTATCCTCGTCCATTCTATAATTGTTCTGGATCACAGCGTTTAAAAACTTTACTTCTTCCTGAATGAACCTGTCCTGGTAGCAATTGCTGTTTGATACAATCTGCACTTCCGCGCAGTCCATCAGTCCGGCATTGTATTCTTTGATATATTCGTTCTGCGCATTTACGGCATCTCCGTACAACTTGATTTCTTCGTCAAAAGCATCATAGCCAGACCCCTCACTGTCATCTGTTCCGGGAAAAGCGGCCCGGCTCAAGAGTTCTTCCGCAAAGTTCCTCACTTCCTCTTGGCTGAGTCCGTCGGTTTGATCCCGGGCTTTTTCGAGGATCTCCTCAAAAGTTCTGTTGAGCTTCCTGCCTGTCTGACTGGTCTGCTCTATGGCTTCATCAATCATTGCGTCAGGATCTGTTCCCTCAGGAAGAACGCCGGAAAGAAGGCCGTCCTCTTCGAACAGGGCTCCGACCGATTTCCTGTATGCCTCTTTCTGATCTGAACCTGCAGTCTCTTCCTCAACTTCCGTCTCCTCTGCGGCGGTCTGCCCCGCAGGCGCGCAGGATACACAGATTGCCATGATCAGAACAGCCGTAAATAAAACATTTTTTAATTTCATTGCCAGGCCCCCTTTTTTGTAAGGTTCCGGAATCTCAGGCAGATGCCGATTTCCGATAAATCATCGCCTCCTGATTTCCCGTTTTCGGATGATTGTTCTTTATTTGTCTTGCAGATACACATGTACTCCTCCGTTAATCCGGGATGTGCCTATATTATACCCAAAGTTCCTGTGAGCATCCATAAGATGTATAGAATCAGCGATTAGTTCAGACAAAAACAGGGGACAGTTCTGAATCAGCCAGAACCGTCCCCCGCGTCTGATCATGCGGCAGAGCCCGTTTCTTATGCGATGCCCAGGACTTCGTAGTCCTTGTCTTCGACTGCCTTTTTGAGAACGTCGTCGGCGACCTCAGTGTCCATGGAGACAACAGCAGTTCCTTTCTCATGGCTGACTTCCGCGCCGGTTACTCCTGCGACTGCCTCGATGGCCTTCTTGACAGTTGCCTCGCAGTGAGGGCACATCATTCCCTTGATTTCCATTGTCTTTGTCATCATATTCTCCTTTCTCTGCGCTTCCAGCGCTTTTTGCTGTTCCAGTTCCTTCTGACGGCTGTACTCACCCAGAAGCTTTCCGTCCGCGTCGAGGGGGAGCGGATTCTTCCTGCGGTTTTTCCAGTTGTCTGTATCCTTTGCGGCGCTGTGGACCTGCATGAGGTTGAGCCTGAGCGCGTTGGTGACCACGCAGAAGCTCGAAAGACTCATGGCGAGCGCGCCGAACATGGGATCCATGGCAATGCCGAGCGGGACCAGAAGGCCCGCGGCAACGGGGATGAGGATGGAGTTGTAGATCAGTGCCCAGAAGAGGCCCCACAAAATAGTCCTGTAGGTCTGGCGGCTCAGGCGCACGGCGGCGCTGACGTCCGTCAGGCGGCTCTTCATGAGCACGACATCCGCAGCATCGATGGCGACATCCGTTCCGGCGCCGATGGCGATGCCGATGTCGGCCCGGGTCAGGGCGGGCGCATCGTTGATGCCGTCGCCGACCATGGCTGTCTTTCCTTTCTCCTGCAGCAGGCGGATGACCTCCTCCTTGCCCGCAGGCAGGACGCCGGCCACGACCTCATTGACGCCCGCCTGGCGGCCGATGGCCTCGGCAGTGCGGCGGTTGTCGCCGGTCAGCATGACCACGTGGATGCCCATTCCCCTAAGCTCCGCAATGGCCTGCGCGCTGTCCTCCTTCATGGTATCCGCGACGGCGATCGTACCCAGATACTGCCCGTCGCAGGCAAAAAACAGAGGTGTTTTTCCTTCTTCGGCAAGCTTTTCCGCTGTTTCCCGGATGGTGTCCCCTGCCTGCCGGGCGCGGGAGAGCTGACCTGTGATAAAGGACAGATTTCCGCCCGCCGTTTTGCGGCCGTCGACCGCTGCTGTCAGTCCGTTCCCGGGAAGAGCCCGGAAATCCGTGATCTCCGCTTCCTTCTGTGCAGGACTTCCGGTCTGCGCAGCCTGCTCCGCTCTCTGCTCTGCAAAACCGATGATGGCTCTGGCCAGAGGATGCTCACTGCGGGATTCCAGTGCAGCCGCTCGGTTCAGGAGTTCCTCCTCTGTCACACCCTCTGCGGGAAGAATGTCCGTGACCACCGGCTCGCCCTTGGTGATGGTGCCGGTCTTGTCGAGGGCCACGATCTGCACATTGCCGGTTTCCTGCAGGGCTTCCGCTGTCTTATAGAGGATACCGTTTTTTGCCCCCATACCGCTGCCCACCATGATGGCAACGGGCGTCGCAAGCCCCAGGGCACAGGGACAGCTGACCACCAGGACGGAAATACCGCGCGCCAGCGCAAAACCGATGGGCCGGTGCAGAATCACGAGCCAGACAAAGGTCACGAGCAGGGCGATGGCAATGACCGCCGGTACGAAAACGCCGGAGATCGTGTCCGCGAGCTTTGCGATCGGCGCCTTGGTGGCCGCCGCGTCGCTGACCATCTGTATGATCTGGGCCAGGGTGCTGTCCTCGCCCACTCTGGTCGCCTCACAGCGCAGAAAGCCCGACTGGTTCAGGGTCGCGGAGGATACCTCATCACCGGTTTTTTTATCCACAGGGATACTTTCGCCCGTCAGCGCCGCCTCATTGACCGCGCTCGTCCCCTCCAGGACAATACCGTCCACGGGTATGTTTTCGCCCGGGCGCACCACGAAGATATCGCCCTTTCTGACATCATCGATTCCGATCTCCTGCTCCTGCCCGTCCCGGACGACTGTCGCTGTCTTGGGCGCCAGCTTCATCAGGCTCTTGAGAGCATCCGTCGTCCTGCCCTTGGATCTTGCCTCCAGCATCTTGCCGACGGTGATCAGGGTCAGGATCATGGCCGCGGATTCAAAATAAAACTCCATCATGTATTGGGAGACCGCTGCCGTGTTTCCGTCGACCTGGGCCCTGGTCATAGCAAAGAGCATGGTCGTGCTGTAGACAAAGGCGGCACCCGATCCAAGCGCGATCAGGGTGTCCATATTGGGAGCGCCGTGAAAGAGACTCTTGAAACCGCTGACAAAAAACTTCTGGTTGATCACCATGACGATGCCCGCCAGCAGCAGCTGCAGAAGGCCCATGGCGATATGGTTGTCATGGAAAAAAGCCGGAAGCGGGAACCCGAACATCATGTGTCCCATGGAGAAATACATGAGCACGAGCAAAAATCCCAGTGAGGTCAGAAGACGTCTCTTCAGGACCGGCGTCTCCCGGTCCTTCAATGCATCTTCCTCCGCGGCCAGCTTTGCGGAGAGACTTCCTGCCCCTCTTCCCGAAGCGCCGGAGGCTTCTCCCGTGCCCTTGGGCGAGGCACCGTATCCCGCATTTTCCACTGCCTGCATGACAGTCTCCGGCGACACATCGCCCTCCACCGCCAGTGTGTTGGTGAGAAGGCTCACGTTGCAGCTCGTCACGCCCTCCAGTTTGGAAACCGCTTTTTCCACGCGGGCCTGGCAGGCCGCGCAGCTCATTCCTGTGACTGTATACTGTTCCATCCTGTTACCTCCCGAATCCAGCTGTTTTCCTGAATCCAGTTATCTTTTTGAATCCGCTTATCCTCTTGGATCCGGCTGCCTGCTTGAATCCGCTTATCCTCTTAAATCCGGTCATCTTTTGAAAAGTGCTCTGTTCTCAGCGCATCATCTTCTGCAGTGTTTTCACCAGCTCGTCCACCTTCTCTTCATGCCCCTCCCGGACATCCTCGGTCACACAGGTGCGGATATGGCTGGAGAGAATGACCTTGCAGAAGCTGGAGAGGGCGCTGCTCGCGGCAGATGCCTGGTTGAGAATATCAATGCAGTAGGCATCCCGCTCGACCATTCCCTTAATCCCCCGGATCTGGCCCTCGATCCGGCTGAGCCGGTTGAGCAGGTCCTTATATTCCTTCTCGGAGCGCAGCTTTCTGCGTTCCCCGCAGCAGCAGGTATCCGCGGCAGGTTCCGGGTTTTCCTCTGTCCCCTGCTCCCCAGAAAGCAGTTCTTTCTCTGCCTCCGGCTCCTCCATGCTGTTGAGTATCTCCTGTTCCTGATCTCTCATGAAACCCCTTCCTTTTTTTGTCTTCTCTCTAGAAGAAACGCTCCTCCGCGTGGAAAACCTGGCTGATCTCCTTATAGGTACCGAAAACCGTCAGACGGTCACCGGGCAGGAAGACCGTATCCGCCTTTGCCCTTTCAATCTTGATCCCGCCTCTCTCAACCAGCAGGACCTGAATGCCGTGCTCCTGTTTGAGCCTGCTCTCCGCCAGGGTTTTTCCGACGAGCGGTTCCGGGACCTCCTTGAGGATCACGTTTGCAATGGAATCATGTCCGATATAGTCCATCAGAAGGACTGTGTTGACCTTGTCCTGCTTCATGATCTTTCCCGCGATCCGGCTGAACAGCCGGTCGATCCTTTTCCGTATAAAACGGGTCCGGATCAGGCGGATCACAAGGGCGGCGATGAGCAGCGGTACGACAATACCCACAAAGAAGGTGTCGACCTGTGCTTCTTTCAGGGAGAAGAAGACGTTTACCAGAGCAGATACGATCGACACATTGAAGACATAGCCGAAGAGCATGGTCACCTGCGCCAGCTTGCGGCGCATTTTGGAAGACACAAAGCTCTCGCTCTCCTTGGTCGTATACCCGGCTCCCGTCAGGATGGAAAGTACCTGAAAGCGGGCCTTGTCATCCGGAAGTCCGGTAATGCGGAACATGACGGTGAACATCTCCAAAATGATCTAGTAGATCAGTATGATTGCAGAAAATAAAATGCTGGCAAGAAACAGGTTCATAATGTTCTCCTAAAACAAATCGGAAGCCCGCAGATACCCCCTGCGGGTATTCACAGAAAGGATTATATACCCATATGGGGTATATTGCAATAAGGATTATGTTTTCTTTCGAGCGCACAGCCCGCTGCCCGTCAAAAAAAGCGCCGGAAAATACCTGCATTGTATTCCCGGCGCCTTCCATGATTGATTACTCTTCATTGATTAATCTTCATTGATTAATCTTCGGCAGAGAGTTCGTAGATCAGAACCCTCTCCCTCTTATCCTGTCCGCCGTACAGATCTGTGCAGTCGATCTCATCGTAAAAGAAAATCTCGTCATACATGGACAGGAGCGCGACGTCCTCGTCCTTGGGGTAATAAAAAAACAGATACACCTGCCTGGGATTCTCATACCAGGAAGCGATGATCTCCTGCAGGACCGCCTGCAGGATCACCTCGGAGAAAGGATTGAAAAAATAAAAGCAGTCTTCTTCCTTCACCCTGTAGTCCTGTGCTCTCATCCTGCGGAAGGTGATCGCCTGCTTCCGAGCCTTCCCGGCCTTCATCCGCTCCAGATTGGCTTTCGCCTCGCCGACCAGCACGGGATTGTGGTCAATACCGATCGCCCGGCAGCCGGTTTTTGCATGCAGAAAGAGCGGGCAGCGCCCCCTTCCGCAGCCGTAATCGATCAGAACGCTGTCCGGTCCGATCATGCCGCTTTCGGCAAGACGATCCAGTACTGCATAGGGAGTCGGCTCATAGCGGAAATTCACTGCATCCTTTGAATCCGCTCCCGCTCCGGCAGTGATGATCCCCAGTTTTTCGTCCCACTCCCTGTCGGGCGCTTCCTGAAGGTCCCGCATGTTTCCCCCTTTGTCAAAATGCAGATGGGTGGAGACAGGAGACACAGAACCGTCCCCTGTCTCTTCCCCTTTATTTTTCAGTCTTTTTTCCTTCTCCCGGCCTGCGGATCATAAAGGAGATCACAACAGACAGGTCGATCGCGCCGAACAGCAGAAGCAGGGGATAGAGGTAAGAGTGTGTCTGGTCATAAATCCGGCCTGCCAGAACGGACGCAAAGGAAGTAAACAGGGCATTGGTCGGAATCAGGGCAAAGTTTGTGGCATACCAGGTCCTGCCGTAAAAGTCCGCGATCATGGGCGGGCTGATGGAAGCGTTGCCGCCGTAGGCAAATCCGCCGGCCGCAAATCCGATCACAACCAGCGCAAATATGCCGGTCCTGATCGCCAGAAGCATCATGACCGCGGAAAAGCCGAAGAAGATCATGACCATGAGCATGGTGATCCTGTAGCCGAAGCGGTCATAGACCGTCCCTGTGCAGATGCGTCCGACAGCATTGAGAATGGAGATCATGCCGACTGCCGTCGCAATGGTGCTGCCGGACAGAGTCGTCCCGACCTCTGCCGCAATTCCGCTCGCCTGTGAGACAAGCATGAGTCCGGAAGCGGTCAGGAGCGCAATCCAGACATAGAAGAGCCAGAAAGAGCCCTTTTTGATCATTTCGGTTGTAGGAATGTCGCTTGCCGGCTCCCTGCCTGCTTTCTTTTTGGAGGAAGCACTGCTGCCCAAGCCGCCCGCTGCCGCAGCGGCTTCCCCGGCTTTGGGCGTGCGCATAACGATGATCCCCAGAAGCAGGACCGCCAGAGCCAGAACCGCCAGCACACGCAGACCCACCGCCCACAGACGGCTCCCGTCCGCCGGCGCAAAAGCCGCAAAGAGCTTGCCCGCGATAAAGCTGCTCATTCCGAATCCCGCGAGCAGGGTGCCCGAGGCGACGCCCTGCTTGTCCGGGAACCAGGCGGACACCGTACTGACAGTAGAATTATAACAGAGCCCCGTGGCCAGGCCGCACATGGCGCCGAAACCGATATAGAGAAGGCCCGGCGTCTGCGCAAAGGAGGAGAGCATCATGCCTCCCGGGAACAGGACTGCTCCCAGGGCCAGAATGACCCTGGGCCCGGTCTTTTTCATGAGGACTCCGCTCACCATGCCTCCGGCCGCGTATCCCATCATGGTGATCGTAAAAGTCATGGACAGGGTCTGTGCGCTCCAGTCCGGAAATGTCGCTGCAATCGACCTCGATATGATGGTCCAGGTATAGACCGTACCCGCCACCAGCATGATCAGCACACCGGTGATCAGCCATATGCTTCTGTTTTTCTTTTCCATTGCTGTCTTTACTCCCCCGGCAAATTGATGGAATTGTCTTCAGCGAATCAGTGTAATCCAAAGCAATCAAAAAGACAAGCGTTACCGGTCA
>CAMKEX010000130.1 GCA_946411695.1 uncultured Lachnospiraceae bacterium | reverse complement strand
CAGCCTGGCGCATGACGGGATCCAGCCCGTCGAAAGTCTCATCGCAGAGAAGATACTGCGCATTGGAGCAGAGCCCGCACAACACGGCGAGCTGTTTTTTCATACCGCGGGAATAGTTCTGAATCCGGCGCTTGGGAGCCAGTGAGAAATCTCCCAGCAGCCTGTTAAACCTGTAGGAATCAAAAGCCGGGTAGACAGTGCGGTAGAAACGGCACATATCCTCCGCGCTTCCGTTTCGGAAAAAACAGGGGTCGTCCGGGATGAAAAATAGTTTCTGGCGGACATCCGGGTTGTTGTAGAGCGGCTGTCCCGATACTTCAATGGTGCCGGTATCCTGACGCAGGATTCCGCTGATCATCCGCAGGAGGGTGCTCTTGCCGGCGCCGTTGGTGCCGACCAGACCGAAAACCTGCTTGTCCTCGATCTGAAGGGAGACCTCATTTACAGCGGTGATCTGGCCGAATCTTTTTGTAAGATTCCTGATTTCAATCATTTTCTGTATTCTCCTTCCACCCGCATTCTGCCAGCAGCTGTGCGGGATCAATGCCGATGTCTTCTGCTTCTTTCAATATGGCAGCCAGCCGGCCGGCGAGTTCCGCGCGCTTCTGTGCATGTATATCCGTTCCGCCGCGCACAAAGTTTCCGCGTCCCCTTACGGAGTAGAGAAAGCCCTGCCGCTCCAGTTCCGTATAGGCGCGCTGAACTGTGTTAGGGTTGGTGGAAAGTTCCATGGCAAGCTTGCGGACGGAAGGCATCTGCTCATCCGGCACCAGGACGCCCTTTAAGATCAGGACTTTATATCGTTCGGTGATCTGTTCATAGATCGGCCGGCTGTCCTGATAGTTGATCCAGGTCAAACCGCGCCTCCTTTCTGTACGAAACTGCGGCAGCAGCCGGAGTGATCACTCCGGAATATTCTGTCTTATGTGTCTGCTGTAATGCGGGGCTGCTGAGTGCATAGATTTGTATTAACTGTACTAAGAATATTAATACAGTTAATCGGCGCTGTCAATACATGAAACTGCTTATTCTTCATCGCGTAATACCCGTGACTTCAGACATGGGATACATGCGTAAAAAGGGACACATGCTTCATAGCGCAATATCTGTGTCTTCAGACACGGGATACATGCGTAAAAAGGGGAAACCTGCTTCATCGCGCAATACCCGTGTCTTAAGTACCGGATGTGATACGGAGAATCTCAGGGGACGGTTCTGAGGAAGAATTCGTGACGCGGAATCCTTTACGTGGTATACTTCATAGAAGAAATGGGAGATACAGGCCACGGTTATTGTGGATAGCAGTTCTATTTGCATAGGAGGAAAAGATATGCTCAAGAATCCTGAACAGACAAAGAACAAGATCGTGCAGTGGATCCGTGATTATTTTGCGGAGAACGGACCGACCTGCAGCGCTGTCATCGGTATTTCCGGCGGAAAAGATTCCAGTGTGGCGGCCGCTCTGTGCGCCGAGGCACTCGGAAAAGACCGTGTCGTGGGAGTTCTGATGCCCCGCGGCGTGCAGCCGGACATTTCTGACAGCCAGCTGCTGGTGGATACGCTGCAGATTCCCTATGTAGTGGTCAATATCGGCGATGCGGCGGACGCCCTTGAGAAGACGCTGGAGGGCAACGAAAAGCTG
Organism: uncultured Lachnospiraceae bacterium; assembly: GCA_946411695.1. Classification (GTDB taxonomy): domain Bacteria; phylum Bacillota; class Clostridia; order Lachnospirales; family Lachnospiraceae; genus CAG-791. The sequence continues at coordinate 8,048 of CAMKEX010000130.1, read as the reverse complement.
CAGGAGATCTGCGGACGCACAGAGATGGCGCGTGAAGCCAAGATCAATATGCCTCCCCGTATCCGCATGACGACACTGTATGCAGTGGCCCAGAATCTGCCCAACGGCGGCCGTGTGGTCAACACCTGCAATGCTTCCGAGGACTATGTCGGCTATTCGACAAAGTACGGCGATGCGGCGGGCGATTTCAGCCCTATGTCTGAACTGCTGGTGCATGAAGTGCTGCAGATCGGTGATGTGCTGGGACTGCCGGAGCAGCTGGTCAGAAAGACACCGTCGGACGGTCTGAGCGGAATGAGCGATGAGGACAAGCTTGGATTCACTTATAAGATGCTGGACAACTATGTCCTGACCGGAGAGTGTGAGGACGAGGAGAAGAAGGCCAGGATCGACCGTCTGCATAGGCTGAATCTGCACAAGCTCCGCCTCATGCCCAAATTCGAGATGGATGAAAGTGACCGCTGATAAAGCGGAAAATGGAATACCGGAGAAATAATAGATTTGAAATTATCACGGACCGGGAATCATCACAGATCATGAATCACTGCAGATTATGAATTATTGCAGATCATGAATCATTGCGGATCAGGATCTGCCGCAAAGAGCAGATGAAAAACCGGTAAGGAACCATAACCATAAAAAAAGTGACAGGAGAAGCTTTCTCCTGTCATTTTTATCAGGTGATCATTCGCTGAACGAAGCGAATGTCTTTCCGCCGGGTATTTGATCAGGCTCTGCCTGTCCGGCTTGTTCATCCGGCCCTGCCGTTTCATCCGGGCCGGCCTGTCCGGCTTGTTCATCAGACCCTGCCTGATCTGCCTGATTTGCCGGCTCTGCCTGTCCGGCCTGTCCTGCCGGATTTGCGGGGGCGGGCTGCCTTCTCTTTGTACAGCTTGTAGTCGGCGACATCAATGAGGCGGCTGGGAGACATTCCTTCTATCCATTTGGCGTATCCGATGCTCAGACACAGGGAATAGGGGGCGCCGGCAGCCTCATTCAGTGCCTGGAGTTTTTCGCGGATCGAGGTGCAGAGTTCAATGACTTCTTTCTCGGAGAGCTCTGCAACAATGATGAATTCATCCCCTCCGTAGCGGGCGATATAGGGATGTCTGCGGCAGGTGGTGCAGGCCTGCTTCAGAGCGGCAGCCACCCGGATCAGGGCTTCATCTCCCTCCAGATGACCATAATTGTCGTTGATCTGCTTGAAGTGATCCACATCCGTCATCAGCAGAAAGAGATCATCTGTATGTGTATGCAGCTTGTTGGAGAGATATCTGTTGAGGTTCTGGCGGTTGTTGACCTGGGTCAGCTTGTCGATCATGATCTGCCGGTTGGAGGAACCTATATACAGGCAGAGGAACTCGATCGTGATGCAGACGCAGAAGACAGGCATATGTTCATTGGCAACACTCAGGAGCCAGGCGATGATCAGGCACAGCGGGAAGCTTGTCAGCTGCCAGCGCTGACGGATCACTACAGGATCGGTTTCCCCCCTGGTGGCACGCAGGATCCGTATATCTGCCATGACGGTGCACATGACAAGGAAGAGGACCAGCAGATGGAAGTGGGGACCGCGGGTATAGATATGCTCATCACTGATCGTAAACAGCAGATGCGTACGGAAGTTGGAGAGTACGAGAACGACCGGCAGGACCAGGGGGAGGAGAAGCAGAAGCGGCTTTTTTCCCGGCTGGAAGGAGTTATATCCAAGTTCCGAGTCGGTATATACACACCAGAGGTAGACACCTGTGCACAGCAAAATAAAGGCCAGGGATTTGAGCATCCACGGGATGCTCAGATCGGGTGAGTTGCGCAGCAAAACCCCGTTTATGAGAGTAAAGAAGTAGTTGGCGATAAAAAAACCCGAGAAGCAGGACAGGACAAGTTTGAACCATCTCTCGGACGCGGAGTTGCCGTTCGAATGAATGGTCCAGTATAATACCAGATCGATGATGATGATGCAGAACAAATAGATTTCTGCGTACAGAGTGACTTCCATGATAATCCCTGTCTGCTGACTGTGCCCCTGTTGAACAGGAAGCGTTTGTAAATAGTACAATTATTATACAAATTTGAGAATAAAAAAATGCGTCAATAAATAGAGCGTTGACGGTATATGCCGGCTTTTATTCTTTATGGCGCAATACCCGTGACTTCAGCTGCTGGATATGCGCAAAAAGGAAAATCGCTTCATCGCGGGTACAATCCCGCGATAAAGAATAAAGGCTCCGATACACCGAAGGTGCCCTTGGATGCACTGTCTTCCAAAATGATATAAAAATGGTATAAAAAACTGTACAATTTAGAAAATCTGATGTAAGATGATAATCATTTGTTGTGAATATCATGACGGAGCGGTTTAAATGTGCTATAATGCAATGACGAAAGGACTCCAGTCGGTCTGAAAGGTGCGGTAGACGGAAGAATTGCCTTTCTCGGATGCATCTTTTACCTGCCGGGGGAGGTTCGCACTTTTGTTATGCACTTTTGCTGCATATATTTGCTATACGTTTTTGATATACTACAACGTTTTTTTGGACGGAAGCTGTTTTTAGACAACGCTGTATGTAGAACAATGCTATTTTTACAGAAAGCGCAGAAAGGACGAGTGCATGAGCACAGAAAACACATCAAAGAAGGCATCGTCCGGAGGTCTTTTCGGTGGCGGAAAGAAATCTTCCAGGGGAAAAGCCGATCACGGACGTGATATGGATAATGACATTAAGAAGCTGACGCGGACCGAGCTTCTGGAGCTCCTGATCGATGAGACCAAGGAAGCGGACAGGCTCCGTGCCGAGAATGAGCGCCTCAGCAGCGAACTGCAGAAATGTCATGAGGATCTTGATCGTGTGGCTTCCTTTGAGGCTGTTATTGCCCGCCTTCAGGCTATTGTTAACGGAAGATGATCAGATAGGATTGATTTGCTGAGCATGCAGCCGTGCAGAATCAGGCGGTTTAAAAAAATATCCTGGGAAACCGGATAATATACACGGCGTGCATGAATGGTTTATAACCGGGACAGCATTGTCAGAGCAGTAAACAACGAGGAATTTTAAATGAGTTCAGCAGATAAAGATGTTAAGAAAAAGAGTACGGTGACACGTCCTCCTCTAAAAGAGCTCGAGGGCGAACTTAAGCGGGAACGTTATAAGACACGTTATCGCAGAGTACTCAGAAGTACAGTCTTTACACTGATTACAGTCGCAGCGGTTGCAATTCTGGTCGCTACATTGTGGATGCCCGTCCTTCAGATTTACGGCGCTTCCATGACACCTACCCTGACGGACGGAGATATCGTAGTTTCGCGAAAAGTCAGAAACCTTAAACAGGGCGATATTGTAGCTTTCTATTACAACAACCGTATTCTGGTCAAGCGCTATATCGCAAGTGCCGGCGACTGGGTCGACATTGATGAAGACGGAAATGTGTATGTCAACAATGAGCTCCTCGATGAGCCCTATGTATATGAGAAAGCGATGGGCGAGTGCAATATCGAACTCCCCTACCAGGTGCCGGAGAACCGTATTTTTGTTCTGGGAGACCACCGCAGTGTCTCGATTGACTCTCGAAGTACATCAGTCGGATGTGTGGCGGAGGATCAGATTGTCGGAGAACTTGTCTTCTGCGTCTGGCCGTTCAAGAACCTCGGAATAGTACATTGAGCAGAGCAGCTGCCATACACTGCCGGAAGAGCAGTGTATGGCTTTTTTTGTGCGATAAGCCGCCAAGCCCATCTCGTGCTTGCACGAAGATGCATTTGGCGGCCAACGGTCAATCGAGTAGGAGCAGCCTGCTCGATTCAGAAAGAAGAAAACAAATCAGGGAAATAAAATCAGGAAACCAATCAGGAAACAGAGGAAACGGGCAGATTTCCGGACAGGCGTATGGATAAATACGCATTTTTCTGTTTCTGTAACTTGAGATTTGTGTTATAATTGCGGTTGCGCGTAAAATATGGATGAGAAGAAGGTCAGGCAGCTGTAAATGCCCGACTGATTGCGGCATGAGAGGCTGAAGGCGATGATTCCGGTTTCTGCCGCGGCATGCAGGCGGCTCGTGTGCAGGTATGCTGCCGGGGAAATCGTAAAAAAGAAGCAGTGTAAGAGAACGAAGTGAAGCGGAGGATGAGGCAGGAATGTCCAACACAGTTAAAATTAAGAACAAAAAGAAAAAAAATGAGCTGAAGATCAACTATAAGCTTTGGGCGATCGTTTTCGGAGTTTTCGTCGCTCTGATCGTAGCGGGTTCGGTATGGGCCTCTTTCCACTGGGGCGTCGGGATCGGATCGATCGGCGGTGACAAGATCGCTCCCGAGGACGCAGCTGCAGCAGCAACGGAGATTGCGGCTTCCGCAGGTACAGATGTGATTATGTACACCCCCGAAGACCTTGAAAAGATGGGCCTTACCCCTGACGGCGAAGCAGAGACCGATGCGCAGGCCGAAGGCGAGGCAGATCCTGCTGCGGATGAAGCGGCAGAAAACGCCGGTGCAGAGGATGCAGCCGCAGACGGCGCCAAGGACGCCAAGGAGTAACAGCCGCAGTGAGAAAACAGTGGGCATGCTGCACGAAGGTGCAGTGATCCCGCTGTTTTTTTTACAACAGGGGGCAGCAGTTTTTATGAAATACAGAAGGAATGGAAAGAAGAGATCATTTCAGGCCTTGTTGATCGCAGCGGTCCTGGTACTGACCCTGCCCGGGGAATGCAGTGCAGCTGCGGCGCATGCCGGGAAAGAAGATGTGGTCGTTTACGGAGATGAGCGCGCCGATGTCTATCTGCCTCTGCTGGAGGGAAAACGCGTCGCCCTTTTTTCAAATCAGTCAGGTATTGTGGGGAACAGGGTGATCTCCACTTCGGCAGAAGCGGAGAACAGCGGGGATTCCGCAAGCCTGTCCGCTTCCGCAGGGAGGCGGAAAGCCGGCGGGGAAGCGGAAGCCGGTGCGGATGCGGAAGCCGGCGGGAAAGCAGGAGCCGGTGCGGACGCGGAAGCCGGCGGGGAAGCAGAAGCCGGTGCGGACGCGGAAGCCGGCGGGAAAGCAGGAGCCGGTGCGGAAGCAGGATCCGATTCCCGACAGGAGGAGGGGCTTGTGCCCTTCGGAATGAATGCGGACGGCAGTCCGGCGGAGTATGGCGAGCATATCCTGGAAGCCCTGGTCCGGCAGGGCGTCGATGTGACGGTGGCTTTTTCTCCGGAACATGGCTTTCGAGGTTCAGAAGATGCCGGGGCGCAGGTGGGAGACTATACGGATGAGAAGACGGGTGTTCCTGTTGTTTCCCTCTACAGAAGCGGCTCCGGGTATCCTTCCGGTACGGATCTGGATCGGTTCGACACGCTTGTCATCGATATACAGGATGTGGGGCTTCGTTTTTACACCTATTATATTTCCATGTATTACCTCATGGATGCCTGTGCGGAGGCCGGTAAGGAAGTAGTGATCCTGGACCGGCCCAATCCCAACGGTTTCTATGTGGACGGACCCGTTCTGCAGGACGGTTTTTATTCAGGGGTCGGCATGCTGCCGATTCCGGTCGTACACGGGATGACCCTGGGCGAGCTGGCGCAGATGATCAACGGCGAGGGATGGCTGCCCGCAGGAAAGGATGCATGCAGTCTGACTGTGGTGCCCTGCGAAAATTACAGGCATGACACGCTGACCGCGCTTGTGACCCGGCCCTCTCCCAACCTCAAGGACATGCGGGCGGTCTATCTCTATCCTTCCACCTGCCTGTTTGAAAATACGGCCTGTTCCGTGGGACGGGGAACGACATATCCCTTTGAGTGCTTCGGCAGTCCCTGGCTGCAGGGCGCGGAGGAATATGACTTCACTTTTATACCTGAAGATATGGAGGGGGCACACTCTCCGGCCTTCGAGGGGCAGACCTGTTACGGAAAAGACCTGAGAGAAATCCCTCTTGCCCAGATCCTGCAGGAGCATTTCAACCTGGACTACGTGGTAGACGCCTTCAATGTCATGAAGGCACAGAATCCGGGCCTTAACTTTTTTGGAAACCCTGACGGAGACGGGAACTATTGGATCGATTATCTGTGCGGCACGGATCAGGTGCGCCGCATGATCGAGGAGGGCAGGAGCGCAGAGGAGATCAGCGCCTCCTGGCAGGAGGATGTGGAGAAGTTCAGGGCGCAGCGAAAGCCCTATCTGCTGTACGAAGAATAGCTTTCCTGAAAAAATTTAAAAGTACACTTAAAAATTTAAAATATACTGAAAAATAGTAAATACACTGAAAAGCGCTGTTTTCTGACAATTCACCGGGTGCGGAGAGGTCAGGGAACAGCGCTTTTTTGACAACTGAAGACAGGTTATTGATTTTTCCGGATGATGTGATGGCGGCCGGGACGCAATCTGCCAGGCCGTCAGGAGCGGGCAGACTGTGCCTGTATGCCGGGCAGCAGGTGTTTTTTCCGGTAATTCCAATAGAGCAGCCAGGAGAAGAAGGCCACGAGGACGTCGCTCACAAGCTGGGACCAGGCCAGGCCGTATTGGCCGAAGAGCCTGTCCAGGAGAAAGAGCATGGGGATGTTGATCATGAGCCAGCGCATGATGACCAGGAAGAGTGCCATGCTTCCCTGCCCCAGGGCCTGGAAAAAGTAGACGTAGATGAAGCTCAGGAACATCATGATGGTTGCCAGTACCCGGATGCGGAGGAAATCGGTGCCCAGAGCCACAGTGGCGGGATCGTTGATAAAGATCCGGATCAGGTAGGGGGCAAAGAGTTCATAGAGGGCGATGCTGCCGATACTGATCGCAATGCCGGCGGCACGGGCGGAGTTCAGTACGGACTGCATGCGGACGTAGTTTTTGGCGGAGTAGTTGTAGGCGGCCAGGGGCACCATGCCCAGACAGAGTCCGATGCCGACGTTGAGGGGCAGACGTTCCGCCTTGAGGACGATGCCGATGGCGGCAAGCGCGATGTCGCTGTGGGAGGCCATCAGTCGGTCCAGGACAATGTAGTCCAGGTCGAAGAGGAAGGGCCCCATGGCGGCCGGGATGCCCACGCCGAAAAAGGATGCAAGGAGAGCCGCGCCCGGAAGACCGTCCTTTAAGGAAAAATGCAGGATGGGATTGTGCAGGCGCAGGATGGTGATCACAAAATAGGTGCAGGTGAAGGTGTTGGTCAGGGCAGTGGCCAGACCGGCGCCCAGGATCTCATGGCCGGGCGGCAGCAGCACGAACATGAAGATGGGATCCAGGATGATATTGATGATGCCGCCCATGGAGATGGCAAAACCCGCCTGTTTGGAACAGCCAACGTTTCGCAGCAGGTTTCCCATGGTCATGGCCGTGATCGTGGGCGTACCGCCCAGGACGATGACGCAGGTGCAGTACTGCCTGGCAAAGTCATAGGTCTGGCTGCTGGCTCCCAGAAGAGTGAGCAGCGGGTGCATGAAAACTGCAGTCATGACCGCGAAAAACAGACCCATAAAGGCGGAAAACCAGATGCTGAAGGAGGCGATGCGGCGGGCGCTGCGGGGATTCCGCGCACCCATCAGCCTGGCGATCAGGGTCCCGCCGCCGGTTCCTGCTATGTTTGCGACCGCGATGCAGACGTTGAAGATGGGCAGGATCAGGGCTGCTCCTGCCACCATGTAGGGGTTGTTGGTGCGCCCGATATAAAAGGTGTCTGCCATGTTGTAGATCAGGACGATCAGCTGCGAGATCACCGTGGGCACAGCCATGGTCGCAAGCGCTTTGGGAACCGACATCTCTTCAAATAGATAACGGTTTTTTTCTTCCGCCTGCTTTTCTGTCAATGTATGGGCAGGTCCCTGCCTGATCTTGTCCTGCGGGGCTTTTGCTTTCTTTTTTTCTGAAATCGTATCTTTATTGATCATTTCTCTATCCGATGTTTTGGCGGGAAAGGCTGTCCTGCCTCTGCAAAGCGATGCTGCAAAATTGTGTTTACAAATAGTATAGGATTGATAGTTTTTATTGTAACATATTTATTGAGTGCAGGCAGGGACGGTCCTTTTGTTTCTGTCCCTTTGTATTCAAGAACCAAACATGGGGACAGAAACAAAAGGACCGTCC
>CAMKEX010000129.1 GCA_946411695.1 uncultured Lachnospiraceae bacterium | reverse complement strand
TCTTCCAGATACTTCTGTGCAATGCCGCTGAGGGGTACCTGCTTCTTTTTGATATATCCGATCGTCATCTTCTCTTCTGTCCGCAGGGGGACAGCCCGATAGAGATCTCCGTTGAGTTCCTCGCAGATGATCCCGCTGCAGAGAGTATATCCGCGCAGGCCCACCATCATGTTCAGTATAGTCGCGCGGTCACTCACCCGGATGACCTGACGATAATGATAGGTACTCATGACTTCCTCCGCAAAATAAAAGGAATTCTCCTCTCCCTGGTCAAAGGAGATGCAGGGATAGGGCGCAAGCTGCTCTATACTGATCTCCCTGCGGTCTGCCAGCGGATGTTCCCTCCATAAATAAACGGAAATCGGGCAGTCAAACAGGGGGATAAATTCAATTCCGCTGTCGTTGAATATTTTCGTCAGTACATTCCGGTTGAACTCATTGAGGTAGAGAATGCCCAGTTCACTTTTCAATGTCCGGACATTGCTGATCACTTCCCCTGTACGTGTCTCATAGACGGCAAATTCATAGTGATCCGCCCCGCAGGCGCGGACTGTCCGGATAAAGGCCTGTACGGCAAAAGTATAATGCTGCATGGAGACAGAGAACCGGCTGCGGCACTTTTCTGTCCGCAGATAACGGTCCTCCAGCAAAAGAAACTGGTCCTTTACCTGTCGTGCATACCCCAGAAACTCCTCGCCTTCCGGTGTGACCAGTATCCCCCGGTTCGTGCGGTCAAAGATCGTCACGCCGATCTCCTCCTCCAGTTCCCGGATCGCTCCGGACAGTCTCGACTGGGAAATATAGAGATTTTTGGAAGCACTGTTGATCGACCTGCTCTCAGCGACCGCCAGCACGTATTCGATCTGTTGTATCGTCATGAAATCACCTGTTCTTTACCGCTGTCACTTTACTGTTTACTTTTCTATGACCGGTATTTCGAAAAAGATCCTACAGAGAAATACTCATCCCTGTATGTATCGGATCTCCTCCTTTTCTACATGATCATTTTCGATGCGAAATGCATTGAGGACGGGTGCACCGCGCTCCATGAGGGAAAGGATCATGTACAGGGCGCTGCTGTCATAGGCAAGGCGTTTGTCTTCCTCACTTGGGCGGGACGGCGAGGCAGGATGGCTGTGCCAGTTTCCCAGCGGCCTCCATCCGTTCGCCCGCATCTCCTTCACAGCGGCAAGCTGGCCCCGGGGATCCAGTGAAAAATGCTCTTGGCTGTGGTCTATATTTTCCAGCAGATAAACGACTTCGATATAAGTGTTTCCTGTTTCATCCTTTCTGCCTCCGAGCAGGCCGCAGGCTTCTTCCGGAAGGCACTTTACAGCATGCGCCAGAAGCTTTTCATATTCTTTTAAATGCAGATAAATCATCTGTCCCTCCTCTCAGACCATGCAGCTCCCAGAGCGTGTCCGGCAGCAAACTGCTGTGCAGTCTGCGCACGTCGATCTCCCGGCTTTTCCCCGCTGTTTATTCTTATTTTAAGTCACAAGTGGGCAGCTCATAATCGAAGGGCACATGGATGGTGCGCTCGTAGCTGCAGACAGCACAGTGGCTGTCCCTCGGAAGAGGGACCGTGCGGAACTGCGATCTCAGGGCATTGTAAGTCAGAAGGCGCCCTGTCAGCAGGTCTCCGGCACCCGTGATATATTTGACTGCCTCCATGGCCTGCAGACAGCCGATCACACCTGCTACTGCACCTACCACACCTGCCTCTCTGCAGGTGGGCACTGCATCCTTTGGCGGCGGCTCCTTGAAGACGCAGCGATAGCAGGGTCCTTCTCCCGGAACATAGGTCATGAGCTGTCCCTCGAAGCGGATGATGCCCGCATGGGAGAAGGGTTTTTCCTCCAGGACACAGGCGTCGTTGATCAGGAATTTAGCCGGAAAATTGTCGGTTCCGTCCAGGATAAAATCGTAGTCCCGGATGATCGCGCTGATATTTTCCGATGTGATGTATTCATGATAGGTATGAACTGTGATCTCCGGATTGATCGCCAGCATGGAGTCTCTGGCGGATTCCACCTTGGGTCTGCCGATGTCCGCTGTAGAGTGGATGACCTGCCGCTGCAGATTGGATAGGTCGACGGAATCTGCATCTGCAATTCCTATGGTTCCGACGCCTGCCGCTGCCAGATAAAGAGCTGCCGGCGCGCCCAGTCCACCGGCGCCTATGATCAGCACCTTTGCCTTCATCAGTTTTTTCTGCCCTTTGGGGCCGATCTCCTTTAAGATAATGTGCCTGGAATATCTTTCCAGCTGTTCATTCGTAAAAGCCATGCTGTTCCTTTCAAAAGATGCCGCCCTCAGGACCGGCATTCTCATAAGTCATTGGATGCGCACAGAGACGGGATCGTGCCGCCTCCCATGAAATACAGAAACTCCACAATGTCCCCTTCCTGAAGGCTTCGGGACGCCCTCTCCGCATTGGAGAGGAAGGTATCATTGACCGTCACCGTGACATACTGCGGCGTCTCGACTTTTTCCGCCTCAATCAGTTCCTCAACGGTCAGTCCGTCGGCATATTCTTTTCGTTCTCCTGCAACTACGATCGTCATAAATATTCCCCTTTCCAACATGCCGCCCCCGGCTCAAGCCTCTGTTTTCTGCACAATCAGGTCATATGTCCCGTCATCATTGTGAATCAGCTTCAGCACGCGGTGCCCTTCTTCCTTAATACTGCGGGGCACATTCTGGACCGGCTCCCCGTCGTTCATATGAATGGAGAGGATCTCTCCTTCTTCCAGTTCCTCCAGGGCGACCTTGGCCTTGACAAAAGTCACCGGGCAGACAACATCCGTAATATCGACAGTATCTGTAATCCTGAATTCCGCCATCATTTTCTCCTTTATTCAGCCGCTATAGGCATTGAGCATTTTTTCCGTAAAAGACTCCCATCCCAGGCGTTCCAGTGTTTTCGCAAACCGCTCTCCGGGCTGAGCGTTATCTGCGAAATAATCGATCGCAGCATCCGCGACACGAAGGAGGGTCTCTCTGTCCCGGATCACGGGGAGGATTTCCCGGCCTTTTTGAATATCATTTCCAAAGGTCCCTCCAAAGGAGACCAGAAAACCTTCGCTTCCCTTCCAGGCACCGGTCGGACAGGCAGTCACGCAGCGGCCACAGTGATTGCACTGGTCCGGGGCGACGCGGATCTCCCCGTCCGTGATACTGATGGCGCCGCGCCGGCAGGCTTTTTCGCACACACCGCAGAAAATACACTCTTCCCTGTTCCAGTCTATGACCATGCCGCCTTTGACCCCGAGGTCGTTTTCCTCCGCCTTCAGGCAGTTGTTCTGGCATCCGGTCACACCAAATTTGAACTTATGCGGGAGCTGGCGGCCAAAATAACGCCTGTCCAGTTCCTCCGCGATTTCCAGCGCGTCAATACATCCGCTCGGACAGCACCTGCCGCCCTGACAGGCCGTCACTGTGCGCACACGGGGCCCGCAGACGCCGGGCTGTACGTCCGACGCAGCCAGGAAGTCCTTTACCTCGTCGATCTCTTCCAGCCGGATAAAGGGGATCTCCACCCCCTGGCGGCTTGTCAGATGTACATAGCTGTGTCCGAATTTTTCCGCCGCCTCCGCGATTGCTTTTAACTGCTGCGCCGTGACGGTCCCGCCGACCACCCGCAGGCGCATGGAAAACATATCTTTTTGTTTCTGACGCATAAATCCGCCGGCTTTAAGTGTTGCATAATCCGCTGCCATTTTTTCCTCCTTACGCCGCTTAAGGCCGTTTTAACTGAACACATAATTTACTGTGTTCTCATACATCAGCCTGTCTTCCTCGGGGCCGCCGGGGCGAAGGTCCAGGATCCTGCCTGCCGGGGAGGCTGCTGCTCCGGCTGTTCCTTCCGTCTCATCCGGGGCAAGGGTCCTGCCTGCCGGGGAGGCTGAGGTGAGTTCCCGCAGACGCTCTTCGAACTCCGTCTGTCCCTGCGGGCATGCGACGACTGTAATGAGACCCGCCTGCCGCAGAATATCGACAGCAAAGACAGCCTTGTCGATTTCCCTCTCCTGTGTAAACAGAACCGTCATGGTATGGAGCCCTTGTGTGATCAGTTCCGTCTCAAATCCGGCCGCCTCTTCCGGCGTCTCCGCCAGGATGATGTAGGGAGTCTGCCCCAGCTTTCGGGCACGCATCTGCGGCGTGACATGTTCCTTTTTGTTTTCTTCAGATCCGTGGATCTCTTCGATCACGCCGCAGGCAGCAGTCGCATTGGTGACCCTGTCGATCAAAATGAGTTCCCCGAGGGTACGGTGTCCGGAAAACCGATCGAGAACCACCGGCGATGACAGTTCCAGTCTGCAGCGGGCGATCTCGTTTTTCTGCATGAAGACCGGGTGGCGCTGCTGTCCGGTATTGACATCCACTGTATAGAGGATCTCCGATACCTTACACGGAACAAGCCTGGTGCCGATCTTTGCAAGGAAATCGCGGCCTGACATGAGGACCCCGCTGTACATCCATAAAAGCGTAGCGTCAAACACCGAAGCCACAGGAACATCCGCATCTTTCACCAGAACGCAGCCCCTGGAGATGTCCACCTCTCTGGCCAGACGGAGCATGGCGGGCTGTCCCTGCACTGCCTTCTTTACCTCTTTGCAGCCCACATAGACAGCTTCGACAGGGGCCTGTTCCCCTCCCGGCAGAACCGTGATCAGATCGCCCGCAGAGATGCTCCCCGCCTCGATCTGTCCCTGAAAGCCGCGGAAAGTGTGGTCCGGCCTGCAGACCCGCTGGACAGGCATATAGAAGCCCTTCTCTGCGAATCCGTCCACCTGCACTGTCTCCAGCCACTCCAGAAGGGGCGGTCCTGTATACCAGTCCATCAGGACGGATCTGCGGGTCACATTTTCGCCTTCTGTCGCAGAGAGAGGGATGATCTGCACCTTCTCCAGCCCCAGGCTCCCGCAAAGATCCCTGACCTGGCCGGAGATTGAATCAAATATCTCCCGGCTGTACCCGGTCAGGTCCATTTTGTTGACAGCAAACACGAACTGGCGGATCCCCATGAAGCTGCAGATCCGCGTGTGCCGCCTGGTCTGGGCCAGGACCCCTTTTGAGGCGTCAATCAGGATGACGGCCAGATCCGCAAAACTGGCTCCGACCGCCATGTTCCGGGTATATTCCTCATGTCCCGGAGTATCCGCTACAATAAAGCTCCTTTTCTCTGTCGTAAAATACCTGTAGGCGACATCAATGGTGATGCCCTGTTCCCGCTCCGCCATCAGACCGTCCAGGAGCAGAGAATAATCGATCTTCCCTCCGCGCGAGCCAACGCGGCTGTCCAGCTCCAGGGCCTTCTCCTGATCTGTGTACAGAAGCTTGGTGTCGTATAAGATATGACCGATCAGGGTGGATTTTCCGTCATCCACACTTCCGCACGTGATAAATTTCAGCAAACTGTTCATAACTGCACCTGTCTTCGTCTTACCTGCTGTATCGCTTCTTCCCGATGATCGCTTCTTTGATCGCTTCTTCCCGATGTCCACATGCTGCAGAAAAAAATTTTCATTGTGCATTCATGCAGGCCGGAGCCGTCAAAAATATCCTTCGCGCTTGCGTTTTTCCATACTGGCTTCGCCTCCGTCGCGGTCTATCACCCGGCTGGTCCTCTCGCTGGTTACGGCAGAAAGCGTTTCTTCGATGATGGCGTCCAGGGTATCCGCGTCCGACTCGATTCCGCCGGTGAGGGGATAGCAGCCCAGTGTCCGGAAGCGGATCTTTTTTTGCACGATCTCCTCTCCGGGAAGCAGAGGCATACGGTCATCGTCGACCATCAGGATGCATCCGTCCCGGTAGATGACGGGCCGCTCCGCCGCATAATAGAGGGGAACAATCTCGATCTGTTCCTGCCGGATATACTGCCAGATATCCTTCTCGGTCCAGTTAGACAGAGGAAATACCCGGATACTCTCTCCTTTCCGGATCCTGGTGTTGTAGAGCTTCCACATCTCGGGACGCTGGTTTTTGGGATCCCAGGCCTGCTGCGCGTTGCGGAAAGAAAAGATCCTCTCTTTGGCGCGGGACTTCTCCTCGTCCCGGCGCCCTCCGCCGAATGCTGCCGTAAAGCCATACTTTGAAAGCGCCTGTTTTAAAGCCTCCGTCTTCATGATATCTGTATAGGAAGAGCCGTGTTCAAAGGGGTTGATCCCCATACGGACACCCTCTTCATTTCTGTAGACCAAAAGGTCAAGTCCGTACTTTTGCATGGTGTAGTCGCGAAAAGCAATCATATCCCGGAATTTCCAGGTGGTGTCAATATGCATAAAAGGAAAGGGCGGTTTCTCCGGCCAGAATGCCTTCAATGCAAGGTGCAGCATGACAGAACTGTCTTTTCCGATCGAATACAGCATCACCGGCTTTTCGCATTCCGCCGCGACTTCGCGCAGAATGTAGATTGCCTCAGCCTCCAGCTTGTCAAGATGTGATAAGGTCTGCATAAATGTCTCCTGTATCTCCTGGTTTCAGGTCAGTATCTGTTGGCGTCATTTCTGTCCACGGTAATCGTCAGGATTCTTTCAGTCTCTGCAGAAATTTCCGGATTCTCGGAAAGCGCGATCCCATCGCCGAAACCGCCTCCGCGAGTTCGCCTCGAGGCTGCTCCTGCGGGCGGCATGTCGGGCAGCGTGATGATCCAGTGGGAGAATCTCCCTTCCTGCACGACGCGCATCCTGCCTCCCCGCCCGCCGATGTCCGCACCCAGGCAGTAGGTGATCGCGCCCGCCCTGCAGGCTTTCAGGCAGGAGGCGCAGCCCCAGCACTCCTCCGGATGGGGAAGGAAAGCCGCCTCCCCCTGCCGGATCCGGATCAGATTTCCGGGGCAGATCTCTGCACAGGCACCACAGCAGATGCACCTGCCGGTGTCTATCATTACACTCATCGGTATCTCCTTTATGAATTCAAAGCACAGGCAGCGGACGAAAGATCATCCGGATCTCGCCATCCTGCAGGACGGAATTGACAAACATGGCATATCGGTCATCACGGATCGGATAATCTGTATAGATCCCGAACCCCGGCCAGCGCGTCTCCCGGCGGGCCTGAAGGTGGGCGATCAATGTCCTGCATACCTCCAGCCGGTCCAGCAGTTCATAGATGCGGTACAGGTCTTCCGCAGACGACACCGCGAGTGCTCCTGCCAGGTTTCGAAGCTGCAGGATCTTGTCCTTTGCAAGCCCCAGCCGGACAGTATTGTATTGATATCCCGTCCGGATCCCGCCGGCATATTCGTCCATGACTTTCTGCATGGCTTCTTCCAGCGCAAAGACGTCGCTGCCGCTGCTTTCTCCTGCGGCTGCCGGCCTGACTCTGCTCTCATAGTCCGCAAAAAACGCCTGCATCTGTCCGTCGATCGAATCCCATTGTACCTGCTGCAGATCCGGAAGATCGTCCAGTATGGTCAGGGCTGCGATCTTTCCCTCCGCCAGCGCGCCGGGGACGAATTTTTTGGGCGCCCCGCCGGCCACATCGCCTGCCGCATAGAGTCCCCGGAGGGTAGTACGGCGTCCTTCGTCCACCCAGAATCCGCTCCCGGTATGTCCGCCGACCACATAGGGCTCTGTACCCTCCACTTCTACATCGCATATGGATGGCATCTTTCCGCTCTCGATCCAATGCAGGGTCTGGGCGGGCGCCATATTCAGATAGGCCCGCAGCAGATCCTCTTCCTGCTGTGAGGAAATTCCACTGGTCCTGAGGAAGCAGGGCCCGCGGCCCTGGCGGTTTTCTTCGGTGACACCGTATGCCCTGCCTGAAGTGGACAGTCCGTATTTCTCTTCGAAAATCTCTCCGCGCGCGTTGATTTCCCTCGCCCCGACGCCCAGGGCAATGGTGCCCGTAGGGGCGATCGTGTCCTTACACCGCTGCGCGACAAAGCGCATCTCAAAGCTGGTCATCTCCGCGCCCGCCCGGATGCCCATGGCATAGCCCGCGCCGGTATTAAAGGGCGGATACCACATTTTGTGCCTGGAAAAGCCCGGATTGTTGGGGCGGTAGAGTCCTGCCGCTCCTCCGGTCGCGGTCAGCACGGCGCGGGCAAGGATACCCCAGGCCGCCGACCCGTCTGCCGAAATACCCACAGCTCCGCAGACACGCTTTTTCCCGGATCCCCTTGTCAGAAGATCTGTCAGGATCACATGATTGAGGACCTTGATATCAGGATATCGGGCGACTTCCTCTGCCAGGAGAGGTTTGATGTTCTCGCCATTGATCCGGATATTGTGCCTGCCGCGGGCGGCGTAGGAACCATCCGCGTTTTTCTGGATCACCAGCCCCATTTTTTCCAGGTCCGTCACGGCATCATGAAAGCCTTCGGCCATTGTCAGGACCAGATCATCCCGGACGATCTCCTCCGCGTCCCAGCGGACAAAGGACAGATAATCCTGCGGAGTCTGCCCGTCTCCCAGCCAGGCATTGAGCGCGTTTACACCGGCGGCCAGACAGCCGGAGCGCTGTATATTTGCCTTTTCTGCCACCAGAATCTTTGTTCCCGGAGCTTTCCGGGCAGCTGTGACTGCCGCATAGCATCCGGCAGTGCCGCCCCCTATGATCAGGATGTCTGTCGTCAGCAGTTTCTTTTCCATATCCTTACGCCTCTAAAGATCTTGGGGAGTCACGGGGACGGTCCTTCTGTGTCACAGAAACGGTTCTCCTTGTCAGTGGACGTTCTCCTGACTTAGGACCTGTTACAGTGTGTCACGGGGACGGTTCCCCTGTCTTGTGACCTGTTACAGGAAGACGCTCTCTGTCCTTATGGACTGGTTAAAGACCAGGTCCACTTTGTCTTCCCGGACAATGAACATGCGATGCAGGAAAACATCCACCGTCTCCCCGATCCGGATCTCCGGATCATTAAAACTCCTCAGCACGGAGAGCAGGTTCCCGTGAATCCGCACTCGGATCTCCAGGCTACTGCCCCGGAAGATGATGTCCTCCACGATGCCTTCCTCCGCGGATCTGGCAAACTGGACACTCTCACCCTTTTTAAAAATGCTGATGAATTCCGGCCGGACGATTCCTACAGAATCCGGTCCGGCATACGCAAAAAAGCGGAAGTCCCCGTAATTTGCGACAAGGACCGAGGTTCCGATAAAGCGTGCGACAAATGCCGTCGCAGGATGAGCATATAACTCTGCCGGCGTACCGGCCTGTTCCACGCGTCCCTGATTGGTGACAATAATGTCGTCTGCCACTTCAATCGCCTCGTCCTGGTCATGGGTGACGAAAATGCTGGTAATTCCAATTTGGCTGATCATCTCCCGCAGCCAGGTGCGCAGTTCCAGACGGACCTTTGCATCGATCGCCGCAAACGGTTCGTCGAGCAGGAGGATCTGAGGATCCGGCGCCAGTGCCCTCGCAAAAGCCACCCGCTGGCGCTGTCCGCCCGAGAGCTGGCTGGGATAGCGCTTTTCCAGTCCTTCGCAGCCTATGAGTTTCAAGAGCTCTGTCACCCTCTCCCGAATCTTCTCTTCCGGCACCTTTTTTACGCGGAGCCCGAAAGCGATATTTTCAAAAACCGTCATATACCGGAACAGGGCATAGCTCTGAAAAACAAATCCGATCCCCCGCTCGCTGCCGGGTACGTCATTGACGATCTTCCCGTCGATCAGGATCTGCCCGGAGTCCGGATGCTCCAGGCCGGCGATCATTCTCAGGATCGTTGTCTTGCCGCTTCCGGACGGTCCCAGCAGAGCCGCCAGTTTCCCCCTGGAAATACTGATATTGATATCTTTGGATGCCTGGAAATCACCGTAACTTTTGTTGATGTTCCGGAGTTCAACATATCCGTTCTTCTCATTCATTTTTTTACTCTTTATTGATATTT
>CAMKEX010000128.1 GCA_946411695.1 uncultured Lachnospiraceae bacterium | reverse complement strand
CCGGTTTTAATGACCTTGCGACAGCCGATCCGGATCTGGCGAAACAGTGGAATGACGAAATGAACGGGAGCCTCACTCCCCATGATGTCGTGGGAATGAGCCACACCGCGGTATGGTGGACCGGGAAATGCGGGCATGTCTGGAAGGCGACAGTGGCAAACCGGAGGTATGGAAGCGGATGTCCTTATTGCTGTGGGAAAAAGGTCCTCGAAGGGTTTAATGATGCAAAATCGAACTATCCTGAGTTTATCGGGGAATGGGATTATGAGAAAAATGAATTTTTCCCGGAACAGGTCTCAGTTTCCAGCCAGAAGGAAATCTGGTGGAAATGCAGCAAAGGCCACTCATGGAAGGCAAAGCTTCCTGCCCGGCGCAATGGAAGCGGATGTCCGTACTGCGGGAACCGCAGGGTGGCACAGGGAGAAAACGATTTTGCATCCAGGCAGCCGGAGCTCCTCAAAGAATGGGATTATGAAAAAAACAGGGGGGTCCTGCCGGAAAACATTACATATCAATCCCGTAAAAAGGTCTGGTGGATCTGTGAGAAAGGACATTCCTGGAAAGCTGAAATCTATCACAGGTCAAAGGGAACGGGGTGTCCGGTCTGCGCCAAACTGGCGGACAATCATCCTGTCAAGGCCGGGGAAACCGACCTGGCAACGATCAGCCCCGGACTCGCGTCTGAATGGGATTACGGACGGAACAGGGGACTGTCTCCCGAACAGGTCAGGCCGTTTTCAACAAGAAAAGTGTGGTGGGTCTGCAGCCGTGGACATCATTGGCAGTGTACGGTTCAGATCAGGCAGCGCGGGACAGGATGCCCGTTCTGCGATGGAAGGATCCACAGACAGTCAAGGCTGATATAAGCATCGTAGCTGCATAAAGAATTGAGGAGGCTTTTTATGGACAAACGAATACGCTCCCCCACCTGATTTATCCGGTGGAGATTTACAACTGAATATGGAACAGATCAATCAGAGAGCCACTCGTGTACTGAACGTTCACTATTAACGAATCAGCAAACAACGGCTCTCTTTTTCTATCTCAAATCATTAAAGAAAGGAGAGAAACCCAACTCCAGAGATATGCATACAGAACGACAAAACGACATATAAATCATGTTTTGGTTCTCTCTGTATTGCAGAGAAACGACAAAATAACGCGTTTCGGGGGTTTGGGTTTCAAAAACTCGAGTGGGTTTTTTCAGCAGTGCAATTTCCATCCTCCAGACGCTGGTCGTCGCCATCGGCGCCGGCCTCGGCGTCTGGGGGGTGATCAACCTCCTGGAGGGATACGGCGCTGACAATCCGGGCGCCAAGAGCCAGGGGATCAAACAGCTGATGGCGGGAGGAGGCGTCATCCTGATCGGCACCCAGCTTGTGCCGCAGCTGTCAGGACTGTTCGGATAAAGGAAGGAGGACTGATCCATGTTCGATGCTTTATTTACAGCGATCGAGGAATGGATGCGGACCCTCCTGACAGCAGTCGTAAAGTCCAACCTGCAGACGATGTTCACCGAAGTCAACCAGAAGACCGGTGAGATCGCGACGCAGGTTGGACAGACCCCGCAGGGCTGGAACGGCAGCATTTTCAGCATGATACGGAACCTGTCAAACTCAGTGGTCCTCCCGATCGCGGGCATGGTCATCACGTTTGTCCTGTGTTACGAGCTGATCTCAATGCTGACGGAAAAGAACAACATGCACGACATCGACACCTGGATGTTCTTCAAATACATCTTCAAGATGATGATCGCCGTGTACCTGCTCAGCAATACGTTCACGATCACGATGGCGGTATTCGACCTCGGCCAGCACGTGGTAAATGCCGCCGCGGGGGTGATCAGCCGGGACACCGCTGTTGATGTGGCGCAGCTTATCGCGAACACGGAGACGGCGATGGCGGATATGGAGATCGGGGAGCTTGTCGTGCTTGCCCTTGAATCCCTGCTGGTCAACTTCGGGATGAACGTCATGTCCATCGTGATCACGATCGCATGCTACGGCAGGATGATAGAGATCTACCTCTATATCTCTGTCGCCCCGATCCCCTTTGCGACCATGACGAACCGGGAGTGGGGGCAGATCGGGAACAATTACCTGCGGGGGCTTTTCGCACTTGCGTTCCAGGCATTCCTGATGATGATCTGCGTGGGGATCTACGGGGTCCTGGTCGCGTCGATCAGGCTTTCCCAGAACCTGCACGCATCACTCTTCGGCATATGCGGCTATACAGTGCTGCTCTGCTACACCCTGTTCAAGACAGGGAGCCTGAGCAAGCAGGTGTTCTCGGCGCATTGACAGGCGCGGCGCCTCCGCACGGGGCGCCGCCCGCGGTGCGCTTTTGGGCTGTCAGGCGTCTGCAGCATACAAGGGAGCTGCCATCTATGGGCGGCTGCCTAAACCACAGCCGGGGGAAAACAACAGAAAGGATAAGTGGCCATTCGTGCTCCCCGGCGGAGGATGGCTATCGGTGACAGGATGGCGTATGTCAGCGTCCCCAAGGACTTGACGAAGGTAAAAAACAAGGTCGCATTCAACATGACCCGCCGGCAGCTCATCTGCTTCGGGTCTGCCGCAGCCGTCGGCATCCCCTTTTATGTCCTGACCAGGGATCTGATCGGGGACAGCAGCGCGATGATGGCAATGGTGGTCCTCATGATTCCCGCCTTCCTCTTTGCGATGTACGAAAAAGACGGGATGCCGCTCGAAAAGATCCTCATGAACATGATCACGGTCAAATACAGGCGGCCCCAGGTGCGCCGCTATGAGACGGAAAACATGTATGAGGAGAAGGACCCCGCGCGGGCGGCTGGCACGGGGAAGAAGCAGAAGAAAGGAGGGAGCCATCGTGCGAGACAGGGATGAATATTCCGACGGCGTCAGCATGCCGGATGTTTACGGACGTCCACTGACCCGCAGGGAGCTCAGGCAGAAAGAGAAGCTTGAGAAACAGGCGGAAGGGATCCGCCGCAAGCAGGAGGCCCTTGAGGAAAAACGCCGGGAGGCCGCAAGGAAGGAGGCGGAGCGGCAGGCAAAGATCCAGGCGCGCCTGGATGAAAAGGAAGCAAAAAAGCGCGCAAAGCAGGAGAAAAAGGAAGCCAGGGAACGTGCAAGGCAGGAAGCACAGCAGGCCAAAGAGCGCGCAAAACAGGAGAAGAAGGACGCGAAACCTTCCGGGAAGGGAAAAGGAGCCGGCCCGGGTGCGTCCGGACACAAAGCAGACAGAAAAAAAGCGCCGCGGGCAAAAAGCGCGAAGGAAAATCGCATCTCCGCACAGAACTCCATTCCCTATAAGGAGATGGGGCGCGACGGGATCTGCCGCGTCCGCGACGGGCTCTATTCCAAGTCGATCCGTTTCTATGACATCAATTACCAGCTGGCACAGAACGAGGACAAAAGCGCCATTTTTGAAAACTGGTGCGAGTTCCTCAATTACTTTGACAGCACGATCCGCTTCCAGCTGTCATTCATCAACCATAAATCGAGCATGAAGGAATATGAGAACGTGATCCGGATCGAGCCGCAGGGCGACGCGTTTGACGACGTCCGCATGGAATACGCCCAGATGCTGCAGGATCAGCTCTCCAAAGGAAACAACGGGCTGCTCAGGACGAAGTACATCACTTTTTCCATCGAGGCAGGAAGCATCGCGGAGGCAAGGCCCAAGCTCGAGCGCATCGAAGCCGACATCCTGAACAATTTCAAGGTGCTGGGCGTGCAGGCCTATCCCCTCTCCGGCGTGGAGCGCCTCCAGATCCTTTATGAGACCTTCAACCCGGATCAGGAAGCCCCGTTCACCTTCCAGTATGACCAGCTTCTGAAGACCGGCCTTTCGACCAAGGACTTCATTGCCCCGACCAGCTTCGTCTTCAAAAACGGCAGGACTTTTCAGATGGGAGGAACGCTGGGGGCCGCCAGTTACCTGCAGATCCTCGCACCGGAACTCACGGACCGGATGCTGGCAGAATTTTTGGAGATGGACCGCAACCTCATCGTCAATCTCCATATCCGTTCCATCGACCAGATGCGAGCGATCAAGCTCGTAAAGGGGAAGGTCACGGACATCAACCGCATGAAGATCGAGGAACAGAAAAAGGCGGTGCGCTCAGGCTATGACATGGACATAATCCCGTCGGATCTGATGACATACGGGAACGAGGCCAAGCGCCTCCTGGAAGATCTGCAGTCACGCAATGAGAGGATGTTCCTGGTCACGGTGATCTTCCTCAATACGGCAAAAACGAGGCAGGAACTTGACAATGCAGTCTTCCAGACCTCCGGCATCGCCCAGAAGTTCAACTGCGTGCTCCGCAGGCTGGACTACCAGCAGGAACAGGGCCTGATGAGCAGCGTTCCCCTGGGCACAAACCTCGTGCCCATCAGCCGGGCGCTGACGACGACCTCCACGGCGATCTTCGTGCCCTTTACCACGCAGGAGCTTTTCATGGAAGGGGAGTCGCTCTACTACGGGCTTAATGCCCTTTCCAACAACATGATCATGGTGGACCGCAAGAAGCTCAAGAACCCCAACGGCCTGATCCTCGGCACGCCGGGTTCCGGCAAATCCTTCGCCGCCAAGCGTGAGATCAGCAACGTCTTCTTCGTGACAAGGGACGACGTGATCATCTGTGACCCGGAAGGCGAGTACTATCCTCTCGTCCATGCGCTCGGCGGGCAGGTGATCCATATCGCCCCCACCAGCCACGATTATATCAACCCCATGGACATCAACCTGGACTATTCCGACGACGACAACCCCCTCGGCTTCAAGTCCGATTTTATCCTTTCGCTCTGTGAGCTGATCATGGGAAGCCGCAACGGGATCGAGCCGGAAGAAAAGTCCGTCATCGACAGGTGCCTGCCGATCGTCTACCAGAAGTATTTCGAGAACCCCGTCCCGGAGAACATGCCGACCCTCGGCGACCTGTACGCAACGCTCCGCGCACAGACCGAAGTGCAGGCGCAGCGGATCGCCACCGCGCTGGAGATCTACGTTAATGGCTCCCTCAAGGTGTTCAACCACCGCACAAACGTGGAACTTGACAACCGCATCGTGTGCTTTGACATCAAGGATCTTGGCAAACAGCTCAAAAAACTGGGCATGCTCATCGTGCAGGACCAGGTCTGGAACCGCGTGACGATAAACAGATATTCAAATAAATCAACGCGTTATTACGTAGATGAATTTCATCTGCTGCTCAAGGAGGAACAGACCGCATCCTACTCCGTGGAGATCTGGAAGCGCTTCAGGAAATGGGGCGGCATCCCCACCGGCATCACGCAGAACATCAAGGACCTCCTCGCCTCGAGGGAGATCGAGAACATCTTTGAGAACTCTGATTTCATCTACATGATGAACCAGGCTTCCGGGGACAGGCAGATCCTGGCGAAACAGCTCAACATCTCCCCTTACCAGCTCTCTTATGTCACGAACAGCGGAGAAGGGGAAGGGCTTCTCTTCTATGGCAGCACGATCATCCCCTTCAAGGACCGCTTCAACAAAAACCTGAAGCTGTACTCCCTGATGACATCCAAACCGGAGGAAGTGAAAAAGCGCCAGGAGGAGGAAGCAAAAGCGGCAGCTCTGGCTGAAGGGCAGTGAAACCATGCAAAGCGAAAAAGGCACCGCCTGCGGCTGACAGGAAAAACAAAAACGGGAAACAGCCTGCAGCAACCGGGAAGGCGTGCCCGGATGCCTGCCTGCCGCATGGCCAGGGCGCAGGGAAGCCTGATCCCTGCCACGCAGCTCTGCCGGAGCCCGGCGGCAGCCGCGTAGCGAAGCAGCCCGGCAGGGAAATAAGAAAACAGAAAAAAGAAAGGATGGAAGAAAACATGATCAAATGCTCTGAAATGAACCTGAAAAGCGGAGTTCAGAACGCAGAATGCACCAGGGAAACGAAAGGGAGCACGGAATCCCGGAAACATACCGGGCAGGATGCCTCAGGCATGATGGGGGCAGACCGGGTCAGGGCGGTCAGGATGAACCTCGGCGGAATGGGAGACGGCATGCACAGGTATGTAAAGCGGTTCGGACTCATCAGCGGCCCGGAGTCCTGTACGGCGCCCCTTGACGACCAGGTAAAATGTTGCGTGAAGATGGAGTCGCGGATCCGCGCGCTTCAGAAAGACAGTGCAAGGCTGGAGCAGCTGCAGAAGATCTGCAGGAAAGCAGATGCCATGGACGAGAGCTTTGACGATATCATGACTGCCTTCTTCGGCGGTGACGATAGCCCTTTCCTGCCTCTTACGGGCGTGATCGACTATAACATCAAAACCAACATGGTCATGGGCATTTTCGAGGGGATCTGCCCGGAGGAGTATGTACCGGATCCCTGCATTCCTGCCCCTGAAGGAGACAGGGCTGGAAAAACCATCAGGCACGGAAATGCACAGGAAACGCAGGAAGCCGGAAGGAAGCGGGATCCCGGCGAAAACGCAGATATGCAGTTTACACGCGAAACCGCGAAGGTTCTGGACAGCCGTGATATCCGGAATTTGTCCGATCCCGGCAAAGCAGCTGCCGCGATGCTCGCGGACATGGAATCCCTCATGGGTATGCTCTATGGGGCGAAGCAGATGATCGGCCTTTCCGGGAGCGGAGCCATGACGCCTTCCCAGGTGGACTGCACGATCAGCCTTTACTGCAAACAGGCAAGAGAGATCACGGAGAAATGGCAGGGTTTCCGGAAGAGGTGATCCTGCCGCAGGAAATGCATGACAGGGAGGGGAAGCAGGCCAGGTGGAAGGCCTTCCCCTCCCGGCGCATTTCATCTAAGGAGGAATGACCCATATGTCCGGAAAGGAATATAAGGCGCGGTCCAGGACAGTACAGAAAATGAGCCGCGAAGGCCTGGTGGAGGAGAACCTCCGAACCGGGGAATCAAAGAGGGCCGTGACAGGCCGGGAAGGGGAACTGAGGCTCGGAGACAGGCCGATGGAATCCCTTATGGAAGATGGCAGTGCCCCGGCGGGAAAGGAAACAGGCTGGAACCTCCGGCTGGGAATGCACGGCGCAGCAGCAGCGGACGAAGGACCACAGGAAGGGCATGGCGGTCTGCGCATGGATTTCCGAGGTGCCGGGGAGCATCCGGGAGAGGGAAAAAGGAAGAATGCCGGACGAATGTCTGGAAGGAGGGAGTCTTCGAGCAGGGAGGCTCCTTTTTCTTTGGAAGGATCCAAGGACGCCTCTGGCAGCCCGTACACGGGCGCGCACCAAGGCAGGGAAAGCCTCCATTCAGGAGAAGCAGGAACTGGCGGGCAGGAAGGTTTCCGGGCCGGGGAGGAAGGATCCGCAAGGCAGGAAGGATTCCGGGCGGAGGATGCCGGCTATGCAGGCAGGCTTCGGGCGGCAGGCGCTGCGGATCCCGCGTCGGGGGAAGACCTGAAACAGGACGCGCGCCGCAGACTCCGCCAGCGGGAAACTGCCAAATATCAGGAAAACGAAAAGCGCAGGGAAAGCGCGAAATATCTTGAAAATACAGAAAGCGCATCGGATGTCCATACGGAAAGCGGACCATCCGGTCTTTCACCGGGCAGCGCTTATGGTTTCCGGACAGGGGAGATGTTTTCTGCGAAAACGGACCTCATGTATGAGTACCGCCAGGATCCCATAGGGGAGGAAGATGAAGCATCTAACCCGGCGCAGTCCCGTCGTCCGCAGGGGATCCGCGGGCACCCTGCCGCAGCAGCTTCAGCATCACCCGCCGCGTCGGCAGGGCAGGCAGCGCGGACTGCGGGAGCCCTCCGGCATGACGATGGAAACAACGGATGGAAAGGCTCTTATGGAAAAGGCGAGAAACCCGTAAGGAACCGACTCCGGGAGACTTCATCCGATCTGGACGGGCTCGACTCCTTTAAAGAGGAGATCCGCACCAAACAGAAAAAGGAAAGGCTGAACCAGGAGCAGCGCAAAGCCGGGAAGGCATCCAGGCTGTCCTTTGACGGCGAAAACGGGATGATTGCAGGGAGCGGGACCGGATTTGGCAGAAGAAAGCCGTCTGCTGCCGCTTCCATGGCGGCGGGATCTGCCAGGGCAGCAGCGGGCGCTGTAGGTTATGCTGCACACGCAAAGGTTTCGGAAACCGAAGATGAGAACAGCGGTATAAAAGCAGCCCACCATGCCGAGATGGTCGCGGAGGATTCCCTGAGGGCTTCGGCCCGCCGCGCAGGCAGTGTGCACATTTCTTCCGGAAAGCCCCGGGCTGACAGGCGGATGAGGGACAAGGGCGGCAGCTCCGTCCGGCTCCAATTTGACGCAGAAGAAAGCGCCCATCCTGTACATGAAGCGAAGACGGAGAAAGAAAAAAAGGCAGCCATCAGGAAGTTCTTCCGGAAACAGCGCCAGCGCAGGATCTACGCGGCGGCGAAGAAAGAAGAAAAGACGGTGGAGGCAGCCTTCCGTGCGCAACAGAGCTTTGTCTCGAAGGCGGCATCCGTTGTGAAAGAGGCTATCCTGCGCAACAGCAGGACGTTCCTTGTCCTCGGAGCGTTCGGCATTGTCTTCCTCCTGGTCTGCGCGAGCGTCGGAAGCTGCGCGGCCCTCCTGCAGGGAGCGGGAAGCAGCGTCGTCTCTACGACCTATCCTTCCACCGACGAGGATATCTATGCCGTGGAAAACCGCTACCGGGAGCTGGAGGCGGGGCTGAACGACCAGATCAACCGCATGCGGCAGGAACATCCTGCCTACGACGAATTCCGTTACCAGATCGACGAGATCTCCCACAACCCCTACCACCTGATCTCCTATTTCACCACGAAATACGGTCAGTTTACCTACGAGCAGGTGAAGGATGAGCTGGAGGAGATCTTCCGTGAGCAGTACCAGCTGGTGACAGACGGGGAAACCGATATCACGATCACGGAGACCCGCACCATCCAGCCGGGGGAATCCCTGGGGCAGGTGGTGACAAGCGGTTATTGCAGCTGTGAGATCTGCTGCGGCCCCTACGCGGGGGGAACTACTGCGAGCGGGGTATATCCAGTGTCAGACCATACGATCGCCGTGGATGCCTATGATCCGTTCGTACCTATGGGGACTCATGTGGTCATGAACGGCATCGAGTATGTCGTCGAGGACACGGGCGCCTTTGCCCGCTTCGGCGTGCAGTTCGATGTCTATTATGACGACCACCAGACAGCTCTGTCACACGGGCACAGGACCTGGGACGCCTACCTTGCATCGGACAACCCTGAGGGTGCCCTCGAAGTGACCACTACGCGGACAGTCAGCCGGCTCAGCGTCGTCCTGACCAACCACGACCTGGATGCGGTGCTCGAGAGCCGCCTGACGGACGAGGAAAAGGTCCGCTATACCCTCTATAATTACACCTACGGGAACCGGGATTACCTGTTTGACCTGAATGCCCTGCCTGCTTACGGGCGGGCTTCCAGTGACTACACCGTCCCTCCGGAAGCATTAAGCGACGAACGCTTTGCCAGGATGATACGGGAAGCGGAGCGCTACCTCGGCGTGCCCTACGTCTGGGGCGGCTACTCCCCGTCAGGCTTTGACTGCTCCGGATTTGTAAGCTGGGTCATCAACCACTGCGGGAACGGATGGGATTACGGGCGAAGGACTGCGGAGGGACTCAGGCAGATCTGTTACTACGTCTCTCCGGAGGACGCAAAGCCCGGAGATCTTGTTTTTTTTGAACGGACCTATGACACCGCCGGGGCAAGCCATGTCGGGATCTATGCCGGGGACGGGATGATGATTCACGCGGGGGAGCCTGTACAATACACGTCGCTCAGATCTGAGTACTGGCAGTCTCATCTGATGCAGTACGGAAGGCTCCCATAAGAAGAAATGTCTAAAAACAAAAAAGTTATACAATTTTACAATAAAGAGTGACAATATAATAA
>CAMKEX010000127.1 GCA_946411695.1 uncultured Lachnospiraceae bacterium | reverse complement strand
GATCAAAGAACAGCAGATACGATATCAAAACTGAAATCAAGATATATTTCAGTTTGTCGATATGTTCCTGTAATCGTAGAATAAGGCCGGGAAATGCCCTGTTACGGGTGTTTTCCGGCTTTTTATGATATGCTGATTATGAATATCATCTTATTCTCTATAACTATTAGCACGGTGGCCGGAAAGATTTTACGATGAAACCATAAATTAATCCCAAAACAGATTGTGATTTGGGAGAAAGAATAATATAATTGTGAGTAGAATTATTCTCCCAACAACAAATATCTCCCAAAACAGACATGGAATTGGGCGATAAAAATATTCCTTGGGAGAAAGGAGTATTAGCCAATGAGACAATTAGATTATTCTTATCTTGCAGATACTACTTGGGACAATGAAATAATATCTTATATTTCAAAGATACACGAGTATAAGGGAAAACAGGAATTGTATTTGCGCCAAAAACCTGTTGAGCTAAACAGGCTTATAGAAATCGCAAAAATACAGAGTACAGAGGCATCCAATAGGATTGAAGGTATTATTACTACTAATGCCAGATTGAAGCAGCTTGTGACAGATAAGACAACTCCTAAAAACAGGGATGAGGAAGAAATCCTTGGTTACCGTAATGTGCTGAATCTTGTTCATGAAAACTATGATGTTATACCGGTCCGCAGTAATTATATTCTCCAATTGCACAGAGATTTGTTGAAGTACACGAATCTAAATTATGGCGGGCAGTTTAAAACGACACCTAATGAAATTGACATGGTGCTTGAAAGTGGTGAAAAAGTTGTATTGTTTAAGCCGCTTGAACCATATGAGACTCCAGCTGCAGTCGATGCTATATGCGAAGAATATCAAAAAGCATTAGATAAAGAGTTGGTGGATGAGCTTATTCTTATACCGTGTTTCTTGCTGGATTTCTTGTGTATTCATCCGTTTAATGATGGCAATGGCCGTATGAGTAGATTGCTGACCTTGCTATTGCTTTATCGCAGTGGATATATGGTCGGACAGTATATCAGTATCGAAAAAGCTATTGCTGATACAAAAGAAGCATATTATGATGCACTTCAAAAGGCAGACCGGGGATGGCATGAAGGAACTAGCGATCCTAAACCATTTATCAAATATATGCTCAGTATCATCCTTTCTTGTTACAGGGAATTTGAAGCAAGAATATCTATTGCCCATGTGTCCGGAGCCAAGAGTACGTCATATGATGTTGTTAAGGCGTATGTAAGCAAGCGAATAGGCAGGTTCTCAAAACAGGAAGTTCTTGTCGGCTGCCCTAGTTTGGGAAGTTCCTCTGTAGAGTCAGCATTGAAGAAGCTTGTTGAGGATGGAACTTTGGTCAGGATTGGAGCGGGGCGTAAGACTCTTTATGCACGAGCGGAGTGATTTATCAAGAATATATAGATGCCCGGCAATCCTAAGCCGGGTATTGGTTCGGCAAACCAGGTCCTTGACGAGCTGTATGATCGGAAAGAGAAAGGGGCCGTTGCATTAGCTGAAAAATCCAGTTAATGCAACGGCCTTTGAATGATGACGGGGATGAAAGCACCGGATGCATGCCCGGCTTTCATCAGTATTAGATTGTCAGCTTCTTTCCGGGTGAAGCATACTGGAAATCCGGAAGTTATCATCTTGCGGTGCCTGCAAGTCTCGTGAAGCTCCGGTCGACGAAATCATCCATGGGTACATCACGCCCATAATGATTGCTAAAGTCAAAGGGCAAGTGCTGCTTCATATCCTTCCCTGACTGCTGTGAGGGCATTGCCGGCCTTCACGGCACAGCCGATGACCTGGACATTACTGCAGTATTTCCTGGCAGTTTCTTCCAGAGGATTGTATGCCTTGTAGCCGAAAGCGGATACAACAGTAGCTGCAGGTACACGCTGGAGATTTCCTTCAGAATCAGTAAAGCTGACCTGATTCTCTGTGATGGAGGAGACCTTTGCACCGGTCAGGACTTTGATGCCGCCTTCTTTGATATAGTCCACGAGGCACATTTTCATCAAGGGGAACATGTCATTGAGGATATCGTCGCGCATCTCTATGAGGGTGATGTCCTGGCAGGACTGGGTCAGGAAATGAGCGGTCTCACCGCCGACTTCGCCGCCGCCGCAGACTACGACAGGACCGGGTTTGACATCCACATTGCCGAGAAGGACATCTTCTGCGGTGACTACGTTTTCACCATCAATACCCTGGATCGGAAGAACAAGGGGCTTTGCTCCTGTTGCAACAATGATGGCATCGGGTTTCTCTTTTTTGATGAGTTCTTCGTTGACTTCGACCCCCAGATGGATCGGCACATTCAGATCCTCCAGGTTTTTGCGCAGTGAGGAAACGAAGGTGGAAAGTTCGCCTTTTCCGGGGGGATATGCCGCGCTGCGGAACTGTCCGCCGAGCTGAGCTTTTGCTTCATAAACAGCGACGTCGTGTCCAATCTTTGCCGCGGTTTCCGCTGCCATCAATCCACCGGGACCGCCGCCGATGACCATGACTTTCTTTGGAGAATCGGTCTTGTCCATGGGATTTTCGCATTCACGTCCCACGCGGGGATTGACCAGGCAGGTAGCACAGGTTCCGGCCAGAAGACCTGCTTCGCAACCCTGAAGACATCCAATGCAGTAACGGATATTTTCATACTTTCCTGCTTTTGCTTTTTCGGGAAGATATGGATCCGCAAGGGAACCTCTGCCCATACCGATGAAGTCAGCTTTGCCCATCTTCAAAATCGTGTCGGCCATCTTGGGATCGTTTATGCGGTTTGTCACAATAACGGGGCAGGAAACAAGCTTTTTGACCTGCTCTGCAGTATCCATATTGAAAGCGTGTTCCGTGTACATCGGGGCAATGATCTGGCGGACAATGGGAGAAGCATACATGCCGTTGGAGACATGAATTGCATCCACTCCAAGCTCATCTAGATGCCGGACGAGTTCATAGGTATCGGCTTCTGTGCGTCCGCCTAGCAGGTATTCATTAGCGGATATTCTGACCTGAACAGGGAAATCAGGGCCTACATTTTTACGGATTTCTGCATAGACTTCATCCAGGATCCTGGTCCGGTTTTCGAAACAACCACCATACTCGTCCACCCTCTTATTTGTGAAGGGAGACAGGAATTCAGAGATGAGATACCCGTGGGCAGCGTGAATCTCGATGCCGTCAAAGCCGGATTCTTTCGCTCTCTTTGCACAGGAACCGAAATCTTTGACAATCTGGTGAATCTCCTCGCGGGTGATCTCTCTGGGCAGATCCATGCAGAAGGGATCCTTGATTGCAGAGGGTGCAACAGGTTGAACATTTCCGTTTACTGTATGTTTGGACTGGCGGCCCGGATGATACATCTGACAGAAAATTTTCGATTCATACTGATGAACTCTTGTTGTCAGCTCTTTGTTTCCGGCAATCTGCTCATCGTTGTAGAGACCGGGAATAAACTGATATCCCTTGGCGTTTTCATTGACCGCATAGTCCTCGGTGATGATCATGCCCCAGCCGCCTTTGGCTTTTTCTTCAATATAGCGGATATATCGCTCTGTGATTATCCCGTCTTCTGTGCAGAGGTTTACGACCATAGCGGGAACGATCAGGCGATTGGGAATCTCGCAGTTTCCGATTTTTGCAGTGGTGAAAAGTTCCGTCATCATTTTTTATCCTCCTTGTTATAGAAGCTGTTAAGCTTTGTCCTGTTAAGGATTATTGTTTCTGATAAAAAAATAACGGGTGGAAGCCTTCCATGGTCAATGTAAAAATTTAACACAAAAAAACAGGCGGAAGGCGGGGACCAAGGCTTTCACGTCCCCCCTTACACAGCCTGATTCATAGTAAAAGTACATAAAAACAGTTTTCGGAAACTATGGAACTGCTCCAACCTTTTACTCACGAAGAAGAATAGAATATGCAGATTAGCAGATTGGCAGAGAGAGCTTCACAATGCGGTGAAACTTCCCTTCCTCATATCCTCTTCCGAGCAGGGTTCCCCGAATCGGTGAGTCCTGTAGAATTCTGTATCCCCGGGATCTCGCATATTCACGTAGGACTTCAAAGGAGCCGGAATCAAAGTGCCCGATTTCGCCGATATCCACGACAGTGCAGATGCTGATTTCTTCTGGGAGCAGATAAAAGGACTCCGGCAAAGACTCTATCAGGTAGTCTGCATATTTTTTCCTGATTGTAAGCTCCCAGTCGATATATCCCTCGCCTGTGGTCATCCCGTTGTCGAAAAACGGCATACATCTTTCAGATAAGAGACAGCGGCTCGAGTCCGGAGCAATACCGAGACGTTCATATTCATCACCGATTCCCCTCACAAAATGTGTTCTATATTGGGCTTCGGACTGGTCGACCCAGAAATTACCCAGGTTACGCATCCCTAAAAGCATGTATCTGCGCAGCTCCTCAAGCCGTTCCGACAGCATTTTTTTGTAGATGGATTCTTCGCGCATCCTGACTGATTCCTGCCGCAGGAAAAGTTCTGTATTATAAGAATACTCCTTTTTGCGTATATCGGAAATCTCGCTGATCGGAATGCCCCAGCTCTTATGCTGCATGGCCTCCAGAAGCCAGAACACTTCCATGGAATCATAATAACGATAATTATTGCTTGTGTTCCGGCTGGCTTTGATCGCACCCTGCTTTTCATAATACCGGATCATATCGCGGGAAACATTTAACAGGCTGGAAACATCTCCTATTGAATATTCCATTTTTTCCTCCAAGCTGCGGTATCCATTGATCTTTATTGCACAATATCCCTGGGTTCAGATAATATGAGGGCTGCTTATCATTAATTCTACTTCATTTTTAGTTCCATGTAAAAGTCCGAGTTTATGCGGAATTCTGCGATTACAAGCAGACAGAAAACTACATCGAGATACTCCAATTTACTCATTTTTCAAAGTTCTGGAACTTCAATCCGAGCAAGAAAAAAGGACCCAAAAAAGAGAAAATCAGGTGTTGCGATCGACGATGCAATGCGTGCGATAGAGAAGGAAAACAAGCGTCTAAAGGATATTCTCGGTCGAACCTATGAGTACTGTCTCTCGATGTTTGCAGAGCAGGAAGGACAGCGTGGGTTGGGTGACATGAAGCTGCTCGGTTGCTCTGGTCATGTTTTCCTCTCGCGCCACAGCAAGGAAATATCTGAGGGTACGTATCTCCATCTGGAGAATATGGGGATCTTTACGGCAGCCGGAAGCGAAAACAAGTCAGAAGAAATGTTGACCCGGCTGACCGCCGCAGGAGCAGCACTCAACGATCCGGACGATCACAATGTGGCCAGACTGGTTATCACCGCCGGTGACGTGGCAGTCAAAGCTAAACTGAAGCAACGGTGCATTTTTATAAGAGTAGATAGAAAAGGCATCGGGCTGCTGAGCTTAATCAGCGGCTCGATGCCTTTTTCAATCTATGGTTGTATTTCTTTCCGATGGCCAGGGCCTTGGAATAGAGGTAGTACGTCTGCCGTTTGGTGATCAATTCAGCAAGCTGACGGATCTTTCCGGCTTCCTTCCAGGCTTTCATATGCTCAAACATATGGCAGTCTGCGATGATTCCGTTATACCGCATGCTGTTTACATTGTGCAGCAGATAATAATCGAAATACTCCACGCCGCATTTTTCAAGCTGCTCTGCAAAAACCTGTCCCACCTGATCTTCTGCTGTAATCGCGAAGGTGGGAAGCTTGGAAGCAAGGAGATAACGTTCCCTTGGATAACGATCTACGAGGCACTTTCTGATCGCGAGTTCACTGCCGCCGTCATGATAGACATAGCTGGTATCAAAGTAGTTGAATCCGCTGTCCAGATACAAATCTACCATCCGGTTGATCTGTTCATAATCAAAGTCTGTGGATTTCTCAGACCGGAGCGGCAGCCGCATCCAGCCGAATCCCAAATTTCCCTTTGCCACTTTTTCCTGCCTCCTTTAGTCCTGTTCAAATGACAGATGCATCGAAGCATACTTTTCTTCGGTCTCATTGTCCGGTTCATAATATTTTTTCGTCCCGGCCAGCTTTCGGATCTCCTCCATTTCCTCGTCGGATAATGCAAAATCAAAGATATCGAAATTGGACCGGATGTGTTCCGGATTCTTCGAGCCCGGTATCGTAATAAAGCCCATCTGCGTATGCCAGCGGAGGATGATCTGGGCTGCGCTCTTGTGATATTTGTCGCCCAGCCTGCCAAATACCGGTTCTGCGAGAAGTCCGGGATCGCCGTGCCCCAGCGGATACCAGCCCATCAGCCTGGTCCCGAATGCGGAGAGCCGATCCATAATGGCATCTTCCGTGCAGTACGGATGCGCTTCGAGCTGTATGACGTGCGGCTTAATTTCTGCGGCAGCCAGCAGTCTTTCCAGCTTTTTATCATGCATGTTGGATATACCAAGAGAGCGGGCTCTGCCTTCGCGGTACGCTTTTTCGAGCTGACGGTAACCGGCGATAAAATTTCCTGCAGGCTGGTGAATGAACAGAAGATCTACATAGTCGAGGCCAAGCCGCTTAAGGGTATCTGAAACAGCTCGGGGATTCTCATAAAGCGTGGGCCAGATCTTTGTGGAAACAAAGACATCTTCTCTTTTGACAAGCCCTTCCCTGACCGCACGGGCAAGAGCTTTACCGACTGCTTCCTCATTCATGTAGGCATTGGCTGTGTCGATCATGCGGTATCCTTCTTTCAGAGCGGCATAAACGGAATTTTCCGTATCCTCCGGGCTGATCATAAAGGTGCCGATACCAAGAACCGGAACATTGACGTCGTTAAACAAAACAATGGTATCCATAACATTCCCTCCATCCTGTTTTCTGTTTTTTTCTGTTATCAGTTTACTTGGATACGCAGATTATGTACAATGCCAATAACGAAATCTGCTATATCAAAAACGAATACTGAAACGATTATATAAAAGGATGGGAAGCGAATGATCGAAATACATTTATTGGAACAGCTGGCAGCGTTTGCGGATTACGGAACGCTCTCTGAAGCGGCGGAAAGATTACATACCTCACAGCCGGCCCGGCAACTGCGGAAAGATGAACTGATTACAGACAAGCCTCTGAAAGGATACACAGAGGATTCAACCCATTTATCAATTATATGCTCAGTATCATCCTTTCTTGTTACAAAGAATTTAAAGCAAGAATATATAGATAAATTTTGCAAGCCTTGTTTTATGGGATTTCTGCGTTCCGGGGTCATCACGCCCCGGGGGTGCAGAAATCCATTTTTGTGTTTGAGGGAACTCATCGAGGCATTGGGTTTCTGAGGGTTGTGGTACCGCTTTTGCTTTTCGGCAGGTTGCGGACACGATTTTGCTCTTCGGCAGGTTGCGGACACGATTTTGCTTTTTGACAGGTCGAGGACATGATTTTGCGGCTAGAAAAATGTAAAGGAACCTTGACAAAGGCGAATCTCCTTGATATGCTCAAAATGTAAAGGAACCTTGTCATAATCGACTGGAGGTGATGAATTGGAAAACCGTGTGGAAAAACTGCGCAAGGAACGCGGTTTAAATCAGGAGGAATTTGCCAAAGCAATCCGTGTTTCCAGGCAGACGGTCAGTTCAATTGAAACCGGAAAGTACAATCCATCGCTTGATCTGGCGTTTACCATAGCGGATTTTTTCGGAATGACAATCGAAGAAATCTTTATTCATAAGGGAGGTGCCGATAATGAAAAAGAGCTATCTGAATAGGGGCATTATATTCGTACTTGCAGGCAGTTGTTTTCTTCTGGCTGCAGTTTTCACTGAGACTGTATTTGATGGTCTGCTCTGGGGTTTTGCCGGAGGAGCTTTAGGACCGGGTATTGGATTGATCATCCAGCATTTTTACTGGTCTGCTCCGAAAAATCAGGAGCGATATCGGGAAATTCAAGAGCAGGAAGATATCAATCTCCATGATGAACTGAATGAGAAACTGCGCGATAAATCGGGCAGAATTGCATATAATATCGGGTTACTTATAATATGCATTTCCGAAATAGTGTTCAGCATTTTGGGAAAAACAGGGATAATCATGGATCACAAGATCATTGTTCTGTATCTGTTCAGCTTATTTGTCTTCCAGGTTGTGATTGGCAATGTTGTGTATCATCAGTTGAGAAGAAAGTATTGATTATATGTCATAATCGGCTGCATCGGAGTGATGAAAACAGTTGATAGTATACAGAGATAGAGATTGTGAATAATATGGTAAATTGCGGCATCTGCAGATTGTTTTGCCACTACTGTACATAAAGTACCGGGGAACCTGTCCTTATGGCACATGGAGATATGAAGTATGGATAGACCACAGGAATTAAAGAAAAACTTGGGATTTATGACAGCCACTTCAATTGTTGTGGGCTGTGTCATTGGGGCAGGGGTATTTTTCAAGCCTTATGCTATCTACCGGGCAACCGGCGGAGCACCGGGCATGGGGATCCTGTCCTGGATCATCGGTGGACTGGTCAGTCTGTTTGCAGCGCTCACTTTTGCAGAGGTGGCCATCCTTATCCCCAGGACCGGAGGCATGGTCGCGTATTTGAGCGACGCATATGATGAACGCTTGGGTTTCCTTGCAGGATGGATGCAGGTGATCATCTTTTATCCGGCTTTCCTGGCAGGCTATGGGGTTAAAGTAGGCTCCGAACTGGGTGAATGGATCGGAGACCGGTATGCACTCCCGGTCGGGATCATCGTTATTATTCTCCTCGTGACGCTTAACTGCATGGGATCGCGAACTGCCGGCGGGATGCAGGTCATCTCCACGGCCTGCAAACTGATCCCGCTGATCCTTCTGATAATCTTCGGTTTTATTAGAGGAAAAGCCGGCGGACCTGTCTTCTCCCCAATGGTGGGAGCGGGAAAGAATGCAGGCGGTGTGCTTGGTTCCACGCTGCTGGCAGTGCTGTTTGCCTTTGAAGGATGGACCAATGTAGGAACGATTGCAGGGGAGATGAAAAATCCGGGACGGGACCTGCCCCGCGCGATCGTCAGCGGTGTATCTATCATCATGGCTGTCTATCTGGTTATCAATATTGCGTACCTTCAGGTTATCCCGGCCAATGAACTTATGAATCTGGAGTCTCCGGCAACAGCTGTCGCGACCAGGATTTTTGGAGATGGCGGCGGTCTCCTGATCAAAATCGGCATCATCGTTTCCGTGATCGGAGCGGGCAACGGATTTCTGATGTCCGGTTCCCGCGTAGCATATCAGCTTGCCGTCGGTAAGACCCTGCCGGGCAGTACAGTGCTTAGCAGGCTCAATACAAATCAGGTGCCTGCAAACGCGACTATCCTGATCGGCTTTCTTGCATGTCTGTATTCCCTCAGCGGTGAATTCGACCTGCTGACAGATCTGGGCGTATTTTCATGCTGGATCTTCTATACGCTGACATTTGCATGTGCTATCCGTCTGCGCCATATTCACCCTGAATGGGAGCGAAAGTACAAGGTGCCGTTTTACCCGATCATCCCGGCGCTGGCGATTTTCAGCGGCTTGTTCGTGATCTTCAGCCAGATATTCCTCTCCGGTACACGGGCGAGGATCATGGCGGTCTGCAGTGTTGTGATCACATTAGTGGGACTGCCGGTTTACTATGCTGTAAGAAGACGCAGGTAATATATGCAGATGTTCCGGAAAGGAGATTTATGAACGATCTTTTCAGAACTAAGAATGGGACGTGGGGAGACAGGGGACGGTTCTTTGGGAGAGATTCGCATGAAAGATAATATAAAAAACAACTGGAAGTTTCTGCTTTTTGTTTTAAGCAGCGGATTGATCGGAGGATATTGTACCGGATTATATCTACCGGAAATGTATTCGCAGGAGATGCTGCAGCAATTACAGGAACAGGGTATGACCACTG
>CAMKEX010000126.1 GCA_946411695.1 uncultured Lachnospiraceae bacterium | reverse complement strand
CATTCTACGAAGAGCCTCTTTCCTTGGATACAACACCAACTATTTGACGCTTACGCTGCAGTTTCCTGCGGCACGGGTGACTCTGGGCTAATCAGTCAAAAATGTTTGGTTTTTCCCCGGAATGCTTTTCGGCGATCAAAAAAGTGCTGCCGCATTTGGAATTCAATGCGGCAGCACTTTCTATAAGTACGCTTTCTTAGTACACCGCATAGTCGATGCGGTATACTGCTCGTGTGGATCAGCGTCCGGATTCTTTGATGTAGGCCTGGACTTCGTCAACGGTAGGCATGACGCAGAGGGCGCCCTTCTTGGTGGTGACGAGGGAGGCCGCAGCGTTTGCAAAGGTGAGGAGCTCGTGGAGTTTTGCCTCATCAAAGCCGTCGAGGCCGTATTTGAGGACGTGGAGCAGGGCGCTTGCGCAGAAGGTGTCACCTGCGCCGGTGGTCTCGATGGTGTTGGGGTTGATAAAGCCGGGCTCAAATGCCTCGATGCCCTTGAAATAAGCCTTGGAGCCGTCGGGGCCGTAGGTCGCAAATACGAGCGGAATATTGTATTTGTCGATGATCATCTTGATGCCCTTGTCGAGGTCTTCCTCGCCGGTCATAAAGGTGATCTCATTGTCGGAGATTTTGAGGACGTCGCACTGCTCAAGGCCCCATGCGATCTTCTCTTTCGCCTTCTCTTCGCTGCTCCAGAGAGGGGGACGAAGGTTGGGATCGAAGGAGATGATGCAGCCGGCCTTTTTGGCGATCTTCATTGCGGCCTTGGTTGCCTTCTCGACTTCCTCGTCTGTCATGGAAAGTGTGCCCAGGTGGAAGATCTTTGCACCTTCGATCAGGTCAGCGTGCTCTTCCACTTCTTCCTTTGTGAGCATGATATCCGCGCCGGGTTTGCGATAGAAGGAGAAATCTCTGTCGCCGTTGGGGAGTTTCTCAACAAAGGCCAGTGTGGTGTGGACTTCATTGTCCATCAGAAGGCCGGTCATGTCGATTCCCTCTCCGCCTGCACGCTCTTTGAGCATGCGTCCGAACATATCATTTCCGACTTTGCCGATGAAAGCGGTCTTCTGTCCCGCCTTGGTGAGCATCGCCAGTACGTTGCAGGGAGCTCCGCCGGGATTGGCTTCAAACAGATTGTTGCCCTGGTCGCTGAGGCCATTCTGGACAAAGTCAATCAGAAGTTCACCCAGTGCTGTTACATCATACTTTTTCTCAATACCCATACTTGTTCCGCCTTTCTGCGTGTTTATTTAGGAAGCTGCAGCGTTTGATCTCCAAATCATCCTCCCTGGCAGCTGCCGGTTGATATGCTCCTCTTTCTTTTTTAAGCCACAAATGCCAAAAGGCATTTCCCCTGACTGCCATTATACAACAAACCGGTCCAACATTGAACCGGTTTGATGTAAAATAACAAAATATCCTTTATTTGTGTTTTATGTTTTGTGCACTTTTAAAGCCACGCGCGGGTGAAGTCTGTGTCCCTGAGGCAGTCTGTTTTTGCAGTTCTTGTCCCTAAAGCAATCTGTTTTTGCCGCTCTTGTCCCTGAGGCAGTCTGTTTTTGCCGCTCTCGTCCCTCAGGCAGTCTGTTTTTGCGGCTCTATTAACGGCTGTTAAATGACCGGAAAGGTCAAGGCCAATAACCGTCGATGAGCATGGATTCTGCAGATCTCAATTCTTGAAGCTGTGTACAGGGGCCGGGATCCTGCCGCGGCGGTTGACGAATTCGTCGCAGCCGAACCGGTTGACGGGGATAATGGGGGCATAGCCGAGCAGGCCTCCGAAATCGACCATTTCACCGACGCCCTTGCCGATCACGGGGATCAGGCGGACGGCTGTGGTCTTCTGGTTGATCATGCCGATGGCCATTTCGTCGGCGATAATGCCGGCGATCGTGGTCTCTTTTGTATCGCCGGGGATGGCGATCATATCGAGGCCGACGGAGCAGACGCAGGTCATGGCTTCGAGTTTCTCGAGAGTCAGGGCACCTACCTGTGCGGCGTGGATCATGCCTCTGTCCTCACTGACAGGAATGAAAGCTCCGGAGAGGCCGCCGACATAGGAGGAGGCCATGACGCCGCCCTTTTTGACCTGGTCGTTGAGCAGGGCCAGGGCAGCCGTGGTTCCGGGTGCGCCCGCGCACTCAAGGCCCATCTCGCAGAGGATATCCGCGACACTGTCGCCGACTGCCGGCGTGGGAGCCAGGGACAGGTCGATGATACCGAAGGGAACGCCGAGCCTGCGGGATGCCTCGCGGGCGACGAGCTGTCCGACACGGGTGACCTTGAAAGCGGTCTTTTTTACAGTCTCGCAGAGGACTTCGAAATCTTCTCCATGGACTTTTTCAAGGGCGCGCTTTACGACGCCGGGGCCGCTGACACCGATGTTGAGGATGCGGTCGGCCTCGGTGACGCCGTGGAAGGCACCTGCCATGAAGGGATTGTCATCGGGAGCGTTGCAGAAAACGACAAGCTTGGCGCAGCCGAAGGAATCGCGGTCGGCAGTGCGCTCGGCAGTCCTCTTGATGACGCTGCCCATGAGGCGCACGGCGTCCATATCGATACCGGTCTTGGTGGAGCCCACGTTGACGCTGGAGCACACGACGTCTGTCTGCGCCAGGGCATCCGGGATGGACTCGATCAGCATGCGGTCTGCAGGGGTCATTCCCTTGGAGACAAGGGCGGAATAGCCGCCCAGAAAATTGACGCCGACCTCTTTGGCCGCGCGGTCAAGGGTTTTGGCCAGCAGGACAAAATCATCACTGCAGTGGCAGGCACCGCCGCCGGCGATGGCGGCAGGTGTAATGGAGATGCGCTTATTTACAATCGGAATCCCATACTCTCTGGTGATCTCCTCGCCGGTCCTGACCAGGTTGCAGGCACTTGTTGTGATCTTGTCATATATTTTTGTGCGAAGGCGGCCGAGATCCGAATCCACACAGTCCAGAAGGCTGATGCCCATGGTAATCGTGCGGACGTCGAGATTCTCGCGGTCGATCATGGCATTGGTTTCGGCTACTTCAGAAAAATTGATCATTATGCTCCTCCGAAAAACTTGCTGAACGATCATGCCGGAGTGCTTTGAGGCACCGGCATTCAGAAGAGTTTTCGCGCCGGCGAAAACAGTGAGGGATCATGCGGTCAGTGCCGCCGCGGCAGCACATGCAGGTAAGAACAAAAACTTTGTCATATGTTTTTGTTCTTCACTATGGTCAGATCCTGTGCATCAGGTCAAAGATCTCTTCCTTCTGGCAGCGAATCTGGACACCGATCTTTTCCTCACCGATTCTGGCAAGCTCATCCGCGATGACGCCGAAGGGTTTCTCGGGTTCTGTGACATCGATGATCATCATCATGTTGAAATAGCCTTCCACGATGGTCTGGGAGATGTCAAGGATATTGATCTTGTTCTCCGCAAGGTATGTGCAGACGCCTGCGATGATGCCGATGGTATCTTTTCCTACAACAGTGATGATAGCTCTTTTCATTTTCTTAATCCTTTTGTAAAAAACTGTGTTGATGATTCGATTTCAGAACTCGATCAGTGCGGAAGGGGCGCTGCGCTTCGCTACACTGATGGGCAGTTCTTCGGGCCGGTAGTCCGAATCGGAAAACATGATCTCCACGCGCACGGTCTCGAAAGCGAGTTCCGGAAGGTTGTTTTCCTGGCTGAGGTGGCCCAGGAAGATGCCTTTGAGGTGGTTGTTGAGGACCTTGCTCAGAAGCTGGCCGCTGCTGGCGTTGGAGAGGTGGCCCCGCTCGCCCAGGATGCGCTGTTTGAGCCGGTAGGGGTAGCTGCCGACCTGAAGCATATTGATATCGTGATTGGATTCCAGCAGCAGGACATCCGAGTCTTTGAGGCATTCCCGGGTATAATCGGTGTAGCAGCCGAGATCCGTGCAGATGCAGGCTTTTTTGGCGCCCTCATAGATGCGGTAGCCGACGGGATCGGCAGCATCGTGGGAGATGTGCATGGGATCTATGGTGAGGTCACCTACAGTGACCGGCTCGTCAGCGCGGACAGAAATGAATCTGGCGGGATCGATGTCCTGATATTTGGGCATCTTTCTGATCGCGTCGATGGTTCCTTTTGTCGCATAGATGGGCATATCGGAATGTTTGGCGATGACGGGAAGACCTGTGATATGGTCCGTGTGTTCGTGGGTCAGGAAGATCCCGTCGATGTCTCTTATATCCAGTTCGATTTCCCTGAGGGCATCTGCGGTCCTCTTTCTGCTGATACCCACATCCATGAGAAGATGGGTGTTGGCAGATCCCACATAGATACAATTGCCGCTGCTGCCGCTGGCAATACTTTCAAATCGCATAAATACTGATTTCTCTTTCTGTTACTGTTCTTTTTTTGTGATGCCATAGGCGAGGAGTGCCCGGTCCACCTGGGCGCAGGCATTTTCTATGGTCCCGCTGTTGTCGATCACGACGTCGGCGTTCTCGCGGAAAGTCTGCTCGGAGAGCTGGCTGCGAAGGATATTGTCGATCTTCTCATCGCTGTAGCCGCGGGAAGCCTTGAGGCGTCTGCGGCGCTCATTTTCGTCGCAGTAGATATACCACATGGCATCGACATCTCTGCCGTATCCGCACTCGATCAAAAGGGCGGCTTCCACGACGAAAAAGTCGAGCTTGCCGAGTTCTTTTTCTATGGCGAACGTAGACAGTATATACTGTTTTACCGCAGGATGCACGAGGTTATTGACTTTTTTTAACAGGGCAGGTTCGGAGAAAATCCTGCGTGCCATCTCGGGATTGTTGATCCTGCCGTCTTCGAGTGTGATGGATCCAGGGGCCTCTCCTTTTTCGGGATCTGCTGCAGGGTACTCTTCCAGAAGGCGGATCAGGGGCTGGTAAATGGCGCCGCCGGGTGCCTCCAGGGTGCGGGCCGCTTCATCTGCAAGGAGTATGCAGCAGTTGTAATTCGATTTCATATAATTCAGGATCTCGGACTTTCCAGCTCCGACGCCGCCTGTTACACCTATGAGTTTCAATTCTTTTTCCTCGCTTTCCTGGTTGTGTTAGCAGGGACAGACGCAGCCGTCCGCGGAGTCCCAAAATAATGTCCCCGGAGTTCCAAAATGACGTCCCCGGAGTTCCAAAATGAGTCAGTCAGAACCGTCCCCGGTGACTCATTTTGCCAGGTACCAGTCGGTACCGTTGTGGACGTCTGTCTCGAGGGGAACGGAGAGGTCGGCTGCTCTCTGCATCTCCTCTTTAAGGATGGAGCGCACCCGGTCTTCTTCGCCGGGAGCGGTCTCGATGAGGAGCTCGTCATGGATCTGGAGAATGAGTTTTGAGCGGAGGCGTTCGCGCAAAATGCGTTCCCACACGCGGATCATGGCAATCTTCATGATGTCGGCTGCAGAGCCCTGGATGGGCGAATTCATGGCGACTCGCTCGCCGAAGGAGCGCTGCATGAAGTTGCTGGAGGTGAGTTCCGGGACCGGGCGTCTGCGTCCGTACATGGTCATGGCGTAGCCATTGGTCTTCGCTGAGGCAACAAGGTCGTCCAGGAAGGTCTTGATGCCCGGGTAGGTCTTGAAATAGGCCTTGATATAATCGGCCGCCTCGGCGCGGGAGATCGAGAGTCCCTGGGAGAGGCCGAAGGAGCTGATGCCGTAGACGATGCCGAAGTTGACAGCCTTGGCGTTGCGCCTCTGAAGAGGGGTGACCTCCTCAAAGGGGGTATGGAAGACTTTGGACGCAGTGATGCGGTGGATGTCTTCGTTCTCCTGATAGGCCTCGATGAGTCCGGGGTCCCCGGACATGTGGGCCAGGATGCGGAGTTCGATCTGGGAGTAGTCCGCGTCTGTAAAAGTGAAGCCGTCACTGGGGACAAAGGCCTTGCGGATCTGCCTGCCCAGATCTGTCTTCATGGGAATGTTCTGCAGGTTGGGATCAGTAGAGCTGATCCGGCCGGTCGCCGTGATGGTCTGGTTTAAGGTGGTGTGGATCCTCTGGTCGTCCGCCACATAGGCCATGAGGCCGTCGGCATAGGTCGAGCGGAGCTTGGTGAGTCCGCGGTATTCGAGAATATCGTTGACAACAGGATAGTCGGGAGCAAGTTTTTCCAGGACGCCGGCTGCTGTTGAGTAGCCGGTCTTTGTCTTTTTGCCGCCGGGAAGGCCCATTTTCTCAAAGAGGATTTCACCCAGCTGTTTGGGAGAGGCAATGTTGAAGTTCTCCCCGGTCTCCTGATAGATCTTCTGTTCCAGCTCGTCGATCCTGACGCTGAGGCTCTCGCTGTATTCCCGCAGGGCCCTGGGCTGGATGCGGATCCCCAGGCGCTCCATATCGGCCAGTATGAAGGTCAGCGGGCGCTCGATGCCGGTGTAAAGGGCCCACATGCCCTGTTCCGTGAGCTTTTCACGTACTGGCAGCGCGGCCTGGCGCAGGGCCTGGGCAGCGCGGCAGGCATAGGCGGATACTGCATCCGGATCTTCCCCGATCGCTTCGGCC
Organism: uncultured Lachnospiraceae bacterium; assembly: GCA_946411695.1. GTDB lineage: Bacteria > Bacillota > Clostridia > Lachnospirales > Lachnospiraceae > CAG-791. The sequence continues at coordinate 3,536 of CAMKEX010000126.1, read as the reverse complement.
CATGTTTTCTTATTAAAAAGGGATTTTCTGGTCTGCAGGGAAAGGCCCAGGTATTCGCTGGCCACGTCCTCGATCTCATAGTCATTCTTGAGCGGATTGACGAGGTAGGCGCAGACGAGCAGGTCCATGATGCCTTCCAGACGTACCCTGCCGTCAAATTCTGTGTCGGGATCAATCCCCCAAAGGGGCATATGGTCCTTGTGATCGAACAGGGCCAGGACGGCATTTTCACCGCTTCCTTCACAGGCATCGCGCACACTGATCCTGATGGTCCTCAGGAAGGCGGTCAGGTCATCGGCGGAGAGAGCCTCCCCTGTGCGGATAAAACAGTCCATGGATCCGGGGGAATCGGAATCGGTGTCCCTGATACAGGAAAGGCCTGCGCCCAGAAGAAGGCTCTGCTCTTTCATCCCGTAACCGGCGCGGTCCAGGACGGGCCAGATCCCGATCACGTAAGGGGCAGGATCGGCTGACGACCCTATCCCTGAGAGGAGTTTTTCTTCCATCTTTTTCAGCGCCTGCAGATCATCGATCATGCGGACGGAAAAGGGCTCCTCCTTTTCTTCAATGACGCCGCGTTCAAAGCGGCTGAGGAAGTTCTTGAATCCGAGCTCCGTGCACAGTTCAAAGGCCTCGCGGGTAAAATACCCGTCCGCCCCGGCTTTTTCGGTGTCCAGTTCGACATCACAGTCCGTCTTGATGGTCACCAGGAAGAGGCTCATATAGGCCTTGTCCTCGTTATCCGCCAGATTTCTGTGGAGAGCGGGCTTTTTGATCTCATCGAGGCGGGCATACACGCCGTCGACAGAACCGTACTCTTTGATCAGGGAGATCGCGGTCTTCTCTCCCACCTTGGGAACGCCGGGGATATTGTCCGAGGAATCTCCCATCAGGGCCTTGACATGGATGAACTGGGCAGGTGTCACTCCGTAGGTCTCAATGACCTGTTCGGTGCGGAAATCATCGATTACAGTCTGCCCCTGTCTGGTGCGGGGGATGCGGATCGTGATATTGTCCGAGGCGATCTGCAGCAGGTCCCGGTCACCTGACAAAAGGACGACCTCCATGCCCTGCGCCTCTGCTTTTTTTGCCAGAGTACCGAGAATATCATCGGCCTCAAGCCCCGCCTGCTCGCGGATCTCTATGCCCATGGCCGAGAGCATTTTTTTCATCAGAGGGACCTGTTCGCGGAGCTCCTCGGGCATGGACTTGCGCGTGCCCTTGTAGTCGGCATATTTTTCGTGGCGGAAGGTGGGCGCGTGCACATCAAATGCCACCGTCAGATAGTCCGGCTTCAGTTCATCCAGCTGACTGAACAGGATATTCATAAATCCGTAGACCGCGCCGGTATGAAGCCCCTTTGCGTTGGTCAGGTCCGGCATGCCGTAAAAAGCCCGGTTCAGAATACTATGTCCGTCAACCAGCAGCAGTTTCTTTTTCTCGTCGCTCATTCCGGGTATACTCTCTTTCATCATATTAAATACAGAATGACAGTCACGATTGCCGCGGCTATTGCGGCACTCTCGAAGACAGCGGCTGTGATGGACAGCCTCTTTCTGGTATTGAGAAGCTTCTTTTCTTTTTCAATATATTCGGGAAGATCTTTTGAAAGGTTGACTTCCTCTCCGGCATCCATCTGGTTAAAGACCTTGTCCACCAGATACTGGATCTCCAGTTCCTCTCTGCAGCTCCTGCAGCTGTCCAGGTGGTTGAGAAAAATGCGGAGGGAGTCATTGTCCAGCGTGTCCTCCATAAAGGCGGGGATCATACTGGAAAACTCCTTGCAGGTCATAGATAAAACCTCCGGGCAATGACTTTGACAGTATTGGCATATATCGCTGTCTGCATCTGCAATGCATCAATATGTGCAATGTATTTTACCACATCGGACCGGTTTTCGGGACACAATCTGACTATATCCTCATTTTTTAAGGAAAATGCATGGACTTTTTCGCCTGACATGTTATAATAAAAATCCAACAAATGCATAAATGTATACAATCATACCAAAATTTTCATCGAAATGGAGGTACCATGGCTGATTTCAAACCTGCTCACTTCAACGATGACAGTATATTGGCACGCTACTATGGACGTTCGTCCATGTTCACAGACATTCCCAATAACCTGTTCACAGAATACAATGTAAAAAAAGGTCTCCGCAACGATGACGGAACCGGCGTGCGGATCGGTCTGACCCGCATTTCCGACGTTGTAGGTTATACCAATGACGAGAAGGGAAATGTCATCCCCTGCGAGGGCGATCTGCTCTTCCGCGGCTATTCCATCAAGGATCTGATCAAAAACAGGCAGAAAAACTACGGGTTCGAGGAAACCTGCTTCCTTCTGCTGTTCGGTTATCTGCCCGACAGGGAGGAATTTGAGAATTTCAAGACCTGTCTGTCCATGCGCTATGAACTGCCGGAGAGTTTTCTTGCCAACGAACTTCTGCTCAAACCCGCCAGAAATCTGATGAACAAGCTTCAGTCTGCCGTGCTCTCTCTCTACAACTACGACGAATCGCCGGACGAGACGGATGTCTATCAGAACCTGCTCAAGGGAATCAACCTGATCGCCAAGTTTCCCGCCCTGGGGTGCTACGCCTACTACACAAAGGTTCATTCCTTCGACCGCAATTCTCTGATCATCCACTATCCGCGCCGCGAGTACTCGATCGCGGAGAACATCCTCTATATGCTGCGCCCGGACGGAAAGTTCACCGATCACGAGGCAAATCTTCTCGACGCGATCCTGCTGATCCACGCGGATCACGGCGGCGGTAACAACTCCACCTTCACCAATGTCGTGGTCGGTTCCACAGGCACAGATCTCTACTCCGCGCTCAGCGCCTCCATCGGCTCCCTCAAGGGCCCCAAGCACGGCGGCGCCAACATCTCTGTCGCAAAAATGATGCGCCAGATCATCGCGGATACAGACTACACTGCAAACAAGGATACCCTTCGCGATATCATCAACCGCATCCTGGACAAGGATTATTTTGACCACAGCGGCCTGATCTATGGTTTCGGCCACGCGGTCTACACGCTCAGCGATCCCCGCGCCGAGATCCTGCGCAAACTGTGCAGAAACCTGGCCGAGGAACAGGGCTGCATGTACAAGTTCACCTTCTACAAGCTGTTCGAGGACACGGTCAAGGAAACCATGCGCGAGCGCACCGGCAAAATTCTCACCTCCAACGTCGACCTCTACTCAGGACTTGCCTACAGCATGCTGGGCATTCCGGAAGAGCTCTTCACTCCCCTCTTTGCCACCGCGCGCGTGGCGGGCTGGGTCGCCCACAACCTGGAGAACAAGCTCTACGACGGCAAGATCATGCGTCCTGCCACCAAGTATGTCGGCAAACAGCTGGAATTTGTTCCCATGCGTCAGAGACGCTGATCCTTCTCAATGAGGAAGTGACGCCCAATCCCGGCAGTCAATATCTGCGGAATGAGCCGCATCCTGTGCTGACATAAAGAATGGGGCTGTTGCATTAGCTGAAAAGTTCAGCCAGGCAACAGCCCCTAAAATTATGC
>CAMKEX010000125.1 GCA_946411695.1 uncultured Lachnospiraceae bacterium | reverse complement strand
AAAACAGGCAAAAGGTCTCCGGGTCATACCGGTCTGAACTATTCACCAATTGCAAAATATGTTAAGATTGGCAAAAAAGAATGCTCTATTATCAAAGAGAAAGGAAACTTATGAGACAGGGACGATTTACAGTTCAAAAGCAGGCAAAGTCAGGCATCATGAGAAGTCTCCTCAGTTTTTTACTGATCTTGGTGATGATCGCTGGGGCAGACTCTTTTCCTTCAGGCCGCGGCAGCGGTCCTCTCACAGTCACAGCTGAAGCTGCGTCAGCTCCTTATATGAAGATCACCTGCATTGATCTCGGAAGCGCCCGCTCGGTATACGGAGAATCCGTGCTCCTGGAGTCCGGCGGACAGTTTCTTCTGATGGATACCGGGTCAAAAGACCCGCAGAATTCCGTGACCAGTTATCTCAAGAAAAGAGGGGTCAGAAATCTGAGCCTCTATATTTCGCATTTTCATGAAGATCACTGCGATTACGCCGCCTCCATCATCAGGGATTCCTGGTTTCATGTAAAGCGGGTATATCTGGCGAATCCCGATCCCGCCAGGAAATATATCAGTTCCCGGTATAAGCAGAGCCGCCGCAAGCTTTATCAGAGCTGTAAACAATACGTCGACCGCTACAACGGGATCGTTTCCGCAGCCCGCAAAAAGAAGATCCCGGTCACAAACCTTCGCAGAGGCAAAACCTTCTCGGTCGGCTCTGTCCACGCAAAAGTCCTGTGGGATCAGAACAACCGGGGCTGGGGATGCTTCGACCCCTATGACAAGGACGGGGTCGGATTCCAGAACAACAGCTCCCTGGTCACCAAATTCACCCTGGGTAAGAGAAGTTTCCTTACCTGCGGAGATATTGAGTTTTCCACTGAGCGGGATCTTCTGGCTTCGGGGACAAATCTTTCCGCAGATATCCTGAAACTCAACCATCACGGCATGTGGACCTCAAACCTGGCATCATTCGTAAAGGCAGTCAATCCGTGCTACTGCTTTTATTCCTACAAAAACACATCCGATTCGGATTTCAGGAGATTTGCCGGATCCACCGAGATATCCTCCACCCTGAGACGCCTGGCCAAACAGTATAATATCCTCGGATGCCGCTACAACGGAACGATCACTTACACTGTCCAGTACAATACGATCAGTGTAAGCGCGCAGAGACATATCAAGAAGAAAAGCATAAAGGTGAAAAACCTTTCCAACGGCAAAGTCCGGACTCAGCAGCTCGTATTCAACGATGCGCAGTCTCTTTTCCTGGACAAGCGCATGCTGTTTTCCGGCACAAAGCTTGTGACGGGCACTGCACAGGACAGGACCCCCGCCAAAAGCAGCTGGGTCAAAGATTCCAAAGGCTGGCGCTACAGGACAGCTTCGGGAAAATATCTCTCCGGCGGATGGAAAACCATCGGAAAGACCATTTACTACTTCACGGTAAACGGCTACAGGCACGAGGGATGGCTCAATGTCAACGGCAAAAAATATTTTTTGAACAGACTGGGCGTACGGCAGACCGGCTGGCAGATGATCGACGGAAAATTCTACTATTTTTCCACCAAAAACGGCGCCATGCTGAAAGGAAAGACCTGGATCGGAGGCACCGTATGGCCGCTGCGCAGTGACGGCTCTCTGGATCTGTCCAAAAAGGATGCCCCCGACATCGACATCACCACTTCGGAACACCGGCACACGACAAAAAAATAATCAGATGAAACGTACGGCAGACAGGAGGTAAGACGATGCTCTACAGAAAAGATCGTAATGGAAACGAGCTGTCGATGCTGGGCTTCGGCTGCATGCGTTTCACAAAAAAAGGCAGCAATATCGACGTCGAAAAGGCGGAGAGAGAGATTATGGCCGCTTACCGCGCCGGGGTCAACTACTTCGACTCCGCCTATATTTATCCCGGAAGCGAAGCGGCAATCGGAGAAATCTTCGAGCGCAACCACATCCGTGAAAAAGTCAACATTGCGACCAAGCTCCCCCAGTATATGGTCAAAAACAGGGGCAGCCTGGACAAATATTTCAATGAGGAGCTCTCCCGCCTCCGAACCGGCTATGTTGACTACTACCTGATGCACCATCTGACCGATCTTGCAATGTGGGAAAAGCTCAAGGATGTGGGCATTCTGGACTGGATCAGGGAGAAAAAAGAGGCCGGAGCCATCAGGAACATCGGCTTCTCCTATCACGGGAACACCGACAATTTCCAGAAGATCCTGAATGATTACGACTGGGATTTCTGCCAGATTCAATACAACTATCTGGACGAGGTTTCACAGGCCGGCGTGGACGGTCTGAAGGCCGCCGCCGCAAAAGGGATTCCCGTCGTCATCATGGAGCCTCTCCGGGGCGGAAAGCTCGTGAACATGCTCCCTGCCGGTGCAAAGAAGGCCATGCAGGACAGCGGCCGCGGATGGTCGCCCGCCGAATGGGCCTTCCGCTGGCTCTACAACCAGCCGGAAGTGACCGTTGTTCTCTCCGGCATGAACTCTCTGGAGATGGTGGAGGAGAACTGCAGGACAGCCTCTGAAGCCGCGCCCGGACACCTGACGGAAAAGGACTTCGAAGTCCTTGAAGAAGTGAAAAGGCAGATCCGGGAAAAGGAAAAAGTCGGCTGCACAGGCTGCCGTTACTGTATGCCCTGTCCCAGGGGCGTCGACATTCCCGGCATCTTCCGCTGCTACAATGCCATGTTCACGGAATCCAAAAGTCAGGGCCGTTTCCAGTTTGCCCAGACCGTCGGCCTGACCAGGGAACCCGCATTTGCCGACCAGTGTATCCGCTGCGGCAAATGTGAACAGCACTGCCCCCAGAACATCCCCATTCGCGAGAAGCTTGTCGAGGCTGATCGTGCACTCCGCCCTCTTCCCTACAGGATCGGCATCAGCTTTGCCCGTGCCTTTATGTTCGGAAAAACGGCAGGACCGGGAAAAGCTGCCCGGCAAGCCGGCCCCGGAGGAAAAAATAAAACAGCAGGATCCGGCAAGCGCAGAAAGACCGGAAAAACTGCAGGCCGCAGGAAAAAGTCATGACCTGCAGATGCCCCTGGACCCATACTGCCTGAAAACCGGAAAAAGCATCACGCTCAATGTCAGTCAGAAAGGAACACCCATGAATAAAACCTGGTGGAAAGAAAGCGTCGTCTATCAAATCTATCCCCGCAGCTTCATGGACAGCAACGGAGACGGAATCGGCGACCTGAATGGAATCACTCAGAAGCTCGATTATCTGAAAGAACTGGGAATCGATGTCATCTGGCTTTCTCCTGTGTATCGTTCCCCCAATGACGATAATGGATATGACATCAGCGACTATGAGGCCATCATGGATGAATTCGGCACCATGGAGGATTTTGACCGCATGCTGGAGGCGGCCCATGACCGGGGCATCCGAATTGTGATGGACCTCGTAGTCAACCACACCTCGGATGAGCACGCCTGGTTCGTCGAGAGCCGCAGCTCCCGCGGCAATGACAAACGGGATTTCTATTTCTGGCGCGAGGGAAAAAACGGAAATCCTCCCAATGACTGGGGATCTTTTTTCTCAGGTTCCGCCTGGGAATACGACGAAAAAACGGACATGTACTACCTGCATCTGTTCTCCCGCAAACAGCCGGATCTCAACTGGGAGAATCCCCGCGTGCGGCGGGAGGTTTTTGACATGATGACGCGGTGGTGCGAAAAGGGGATCGACGGCTTCCGCATGGATGTGATCAGCCTGGTCTCCAAGCCGGACGGACTTCCGGATGCACCTGCGAGGAACGGTCTCTACGGTGATGCCGGCTTTGTATTTAACGGCCCCAGGATCCATGACTATCTCCAGGAGATGAACCGGGAGGTTCTCTCCCGCTATGATCTGCTGACCGTGGGCGAAACGCCCAATGTCACAGTGGAGGAAGCCCGGCAATACGCCAATGAGGACGGGACGGAGCTCAACATGGTCTTCCAGTTTGAACACATGAACCTGGACGGCGGTGACGGATACAAGTGGTCCACCCGCAAACTCCCCCTGGTCCCCCTCAAGAAAAATCTGTCCAAGTGGCAGACCGGCCTCGACGGCGCCGCCTGGAACAGCCTGTACTTCTGCAATCACGACCAGCCCCGCATCGTGAACCGCCTGGGCAATCCCGATGACGCATACCGCGAGGCATCTGCCAAGTGTATTGCGACCTGTCTCCACCTCATGCAGGGTACTCCTTACATCTATCAGGGTGAGGAGCTGGGCATGACCAATTACCCTTTCCGCAGCGTTGAGGAATTTCAGGATATTGAGTCCGTCAACGCCTTCCGGGAACTGACACAGAAAAGAGGCGAAGATCCCGCTTCCCTCTTCCCGAAAATCGCCGCCAAAAGCCGGGACAATGCCCGCACTCCCATGCAGTGGGACGACACGGAAAATGCCGGTTTCAGCAGCGGGAAGCCCTGGATGCCCGTCAATCCCAACTACACAAAGATCAATGCCCGTGAACAGCTCCGGCGTGCAGATTCTGTCTTCTGCCACTACAAAAAGCTCATTGCAATGCGTCATCATTTTGAGGTGATCGTATACGGACACTATCAGCTCCTGCTGCCGGATGACCCCGACCTGTTTGTCTACACCAGAGATCTTGATGCCCGGCGTCTGCTCGTTGTGTGCAACTTCTCTGAACATAACCGTATCTATGTTCCGGATGAAGTCTTCCGCAATGCGGAGGTCCTGATCCACAGCGGTCCCGGAATTGGGGACTGTTCACCCCGGGAGGAAAACGGTATCCTCCGGCCCTATGAATCTTATGTTCTGATCCTGTAGGCAATGCCTCCGCGCCGGTGCGCAGTCATGAGAAATATGTATTGATATGTATTCATAGAAAAAGAAGCCGCCCTGCGCAGAACCAAAACCTGCGCACAGCGGCTTCTTTCTCATGTCCGGACGCCCGTCATCCGGGTCCGTCTGCCAGCCGGGCCTGTCTGTAATCCGAGTCCGTCTGTCCTCCGGATCCGTCTGACCGGCTGCAGCATTTATAACTCAGGCAGAGCATAGTCAGGTCGTCAAACTGGGGTGCAGTTCCGACAAATTCTGCCACAGCGCTCTGGACTGCCTCCAGAATCTCCTCGGGCGTACCTTCCTCCGCGCTCTGCAGCGCCTGGATCATGCGCTCTGTTCCGAAGAGCTCGTCCCTGGGATTCGTGGCTTCCGCCACGCCGTCCGTGTACACAAAGAGCTTGGCCCCCGGTTCCAGCTGCAGTTCGTATTCTCTGTACCGAGTCATCTCCATGGCACCGATCACCAGACCGTGCCTGTCTTTGACCAGTTCAAAGCCTGCTCCCGCCGGTTTCAGCGCGGGATATTCGTGACCGGCATTGGCAGCCGTCAGTTTTCCGGTGGAGATCTCCAGGACACCCAGCCAGACCGTCACAAACATCTCCTCGGGATTTCGATAGCAGACCTGGTCATTGACGGCTTTCAGTATTTTTGCGGGGCTCTTTTCATTTTCCGGACTCATTGCCGCATGCCGGACCAGAGCCATGGAGACCATCATAAACAGCGCTGCCGGAACACCTTTTCCGGAGACATCCGCAATGACCAGGCCCAGGTGGTCGTCGTCGATCAGGAAAAAGTCGTAAAAGTCGCCGCCGACTTCCTTGGCGGGCTTCATGGATGCGAAGAGATCAAATTCCTTCCTGTCCGGAAAGGGCGGAAAGTCTTTGGGAAGCGCGCTCAGCTGTATACGTGTTGCAAGTGACAGTTCTGCTTCGATCCTCTCTTTTTCCAGGGCCAGGGCATGCCTTTCCTTCACGGCGTTGATATAATGGGCTGCCAGCGCCAGAACATAGAGTGTCAGCAGAGCAAAGGGCAGCCAGAAAGGATGCGTCACAAAGCCGGCTGCGTACAGGATAAAGGTCAACAGCGCGCTGCACAGGATCAGGCCGATACAGAAGGCCCCGCCGCGCGCAACCTTCAGGCGCAGGAACAGGATCATGGATACCGTGCAGAAAAGGAACAGGAAAACCAGCTGGGGAAAATCAGACATCTCTGTCTTTTTCCTGCCTTCCAGAAAGCTCTGGATCACATTGGCCTGAATCTCCGCGCCGTACATCTGGGTTCCCTTGTCAATGGGCGTGAGATAGGCATCCTGCAGGGCAGGGGCAAAGGGGCCGATGATCACGATCCTGCCCGCCCAGTAATCGGCAGGTACCTGTCCGCTGATCAGCGCGGCGATCGAAACACCGTCGTAGTAGCCTCCCGGACCAGCCGTGTAGGGAATGTAAAAATGGCCCATGCCGCTGGTATGCGGGGGCGTCAGTTCCTGTCCCTTCTGCTCCAGATAGCTGCGGGCGGCCTCGAAGGCCATGGAATATACCCTGCTCTCTTCGCTTCCGTCGGGCTCCACATACAAAAGTCCGTGCCGCATCACGCCGTCGACATCCGTCATGGCATTGATATGCCCCTGAGCCGTGCAGCTGCGCAGACGCTCGTAAGGTTCCTCATAGGAAAGTACAGCCGATGTCTGCACCTCTGCCGCGTGTCCGTTCTCCCAGGTGATCTTCTCTCCGAACCCGGCCATGGAGGCTGTGATTACATTGCCCAGATTTTCTGCCGCTGCCGCGAGCCGGTCATCTGCCTGCTGCGAGCTGCTGCCTGCATAGAGAATGTCGACGGCAGTGACGGCGGGCTTTTTTTCCGGATCTGCCGCAAGTGCCTCCAGGGCGGAAGCCACGATATTCCGGTCCCAGGTATTGTAGGGACCCAGGAGCTCCAGTGCCTCCTCATCGATTCCGATGACAACAATATCACCGGAAGGAATCCCGGGGTGCTGGAAGAGCCAGTCCTGTGCCCACCGGTCCAGGCGTCTGAGCACCCCCAGACCGATAAGCAAAGTCACCAGCAGAGCCGCTGCAATGGGAAATAGATATTCTTTGAACTGTTTCATGGACTGTACCTTCTCTAATCCGGTCTCTGCCGTGTCCGAATCCCGAATCTTTTCTATCCTGCTCCCTGCAGGATCCGGAAGACTGTACCTTTTCTATCCTGCTCCCTGCAGAATCCGGAAGACTGTATCTTCTCTATCCTGCTCCCTACCGTGTCCAGGCAACCGAATTCAGAATCTCTTCCAAAACAGGCAGACTCTGGTCCTTCAGGGCGCTCCTGTAATACATATGGAAATAGTAAAAGGTATTCTTGTTCTTGACGCTCAGGCTCATGCCGCTCATCGCGGTTTCCTGCACTTTGTACTGATAGCAGAATCCCTCAGCCTCTTTACCTCCCGGGGTCCGGGAAACAAATTCCTCCAGCCCATACTCATAGGCTTTCATCGCCTTGCCCATCTGCGCTTCCATACTCTTTGCGACATCTTTGACCTTCAGCATTTTCGCAAAAAGTCCGGGAGCCTGTTTCCAGGCGACCGATATCATTATATGTCTGTCCGGATCATTGATGCACCAGCCGGGCACCGCCGCGTAAAAATTATATGCACTCAGTTCTGCCTGGTCCATCACGTGAAATCCCTCGGGATAGCTGAAATTCAGTTCATTGTTCAGAAGCGCTGTTTCCATTCCTGTTTCCTTTCTGTTCCGATCAAAATGTATGTCAGATGCCGGCTGCCTCTTCAGGATCCGTCAACGCAGGGATTCGTTTTTGAAATCTCCGTCCCTGTACTGCATCATCAGCGATACATATTCCTCCGCGTTGTGACGGATCATCTCCAGATGTTTTTCCGATACAGAGGAGATGACTTTGGCAGGCCTGCCCACGACGACGCTTCCGTCAGGGATGACAGTTCCCCCTGTCACAAGGGAACCTGCGCCGATTATGCAGCTGCTGCCGATCACCGCTCCGTTCATGATGATAGTGCCCATGCCGATGAGTGTGTTATTTCCTACTTTGCAGCCGTGTATGATCGCGGAATGACCGACGGTCACACCGTCTCCGATTTCGACCGGAAACCCGGGTGCGCCGTGGACCACTGTGTTGTCCTGGATATTTGATCCTTCTCCGATCCGGATCGGGGCTTCATCACCGCGTATGACTGTATTGAACCAGACACCGCTCTGCGCTCCGATCGTCACATCTCTCAACACTACGCTGCCGGGTGCCAGAAAAACGCTCTCATGGATATTGCTCATATTTTTTCCTTTCCAAAACATTCAACATAACATGTACCATGCTGTTACCGTTTTGTCTGACGTTTTTTTGCCGGGGCACCGGTGTGCCTTTTCCCGTCTTTCCCATGATGATAGTCAGACGTTTTAGCTGTACGTCCGTGACCGTTATTTCTGTTATTATGATCGTTCTTCCTGTTTTTATGGTCCGTATGTCTGTCGGTAAGCTCTCCTCTCTTCATCTGCCTGGGCGGGATGAGACACTTGTCCCCGAATCCGATCAGATCTGCGCGGCCGGTGCGAAGGAGCGCCTCCTTCACCAGGTCGTAATTGGCCGGGTCGCGGTACTGGATCAGTGCTCTCTGCATGGCTTTTTCGTGGGGGTCCCAGGGAACGTAGACCTTCTCCATCTGTACAGGACCGGATGCGGCCCTGCCGTCTGTCTGCGCCGCCTCTTTCCATGTCAGGGGATCAAGCCCCGTATAGTACATGCAGGTGGAAACAGTCCCCGGAGTCGGATAAAAATCCTGCACCTGCTCCGGCATATAGCCCAGTTCGCGGATATACTCCGCCAGGGTGACGGCGTCCCTGAGCGTGCTGCCGGGGTGAGAGGACATGAGGTAGGGCACGATATACTGCTCTTTGCCGGTCTTTTTGTTCATCTCCTCAAAAGTGCGGACGAACTCGCGGTATACGGCGTTCCCCGGCTTGCCCATCTTCGACAGAACATTGTCGGAGACATGCTCGGGGGCAACGCGCAGCTGACCGCTGATGTGATACCGGCAGAGTTCCCGCAGGAAAGTCCGGTCGCGGTCCGCCAGCAGGTAGTCAAAACGAAAGCCCGAGCGGATGAAGACCTTTTTCACTCCGGGCAGGGTGCGAAGCTTTTTGAGCAGCGAGAGATAGTCCCTGTGGTCGATCTCAAGGTTGGGACAGGGTTTGGGGTAAAGGCAGCGGCGGTGCCTGCAGGCACCGTGGGTCAGCTGCTTTTTGCAGGCCGGCGCGCGGAACTCCGCAGTCGGGCCGCCGACATCGTAGATGTTGCCCTTGAAATCAGGCTCCTGCAGCATCTGCCGGGCCTCCTGCAGAATGGACTCGTGGCTGCGGACCTGGACAATGCGGCCTTCGTGGAAGGTAAGCGCACAGAAATTGCAGTCCCCGTAGCAGCCGCGGTTGGAGGTGAGACTGAAACGGATCTCCCCCAGGGCGGGTACGCCGCCGGCCGCATCATACATGGGATGCCAGGTGCGCATGTAGGGGAGGGCATAGACATCGTCCATTTCCCTTACAGAGAGGGGTTTGGACGGGGGATTCTGCACGACAAATGTCTTCCCGCCATAGGTCTCATAGAGCCGCTTTGCCTGAAAAGGATCGGTATTGGCGTACTGCAGGGCAAAACTCTGTGCATAGGCGCGCTTTCCTTTTTCGTCGGGCCGGCACACAAGTTCGTGGTCCGGCAGACGGATGGCGTCGAAGATGTCCTCCTCATTCCTTGTCTTGTACACAGTGCCGTCAATATAGGTGATGTCGCGCACATCCATGCCGCTGGCCAGAGCATCCGCGATCTCCACGATGCTGCGCTCGCCCATTCCGTAGGAGATCAGATCGGCGCCCGCTTCCAGAAGGATGGAGCGGCGCACACGGTCCGACCAGTAGTCATAGTGGGACATGCGCCGCAGGCTTGCCTCCAGTCCGCCCAGGATGACAGGTGTCTTTTTAAATATTCTGCGGATCAGATTGCCGTAGACAACCACGGCGTTGTCGGGCCTTTTTCCCATTACTCCGCCGGGACTGAACGCATCATGACTGCGGTGCTTTTTGTTGACCGTATAGTGATTGACCATGGAATCCATGTTGCCGGAAGAGACCAGAAAGCCCAGGCGGGGCTGCCCCAGGACCGCCACGCTTGCCGGATCGCGCCAGTCGGGCTGGCAGATCATTCCCACCGTATACCCTCTGGACTGCAGGACACGCGAAATAATAGACGACCCGAAACTCGGGTGGTCCACATACGCGTCTCCGCAGATATATACAAAATCCAGCTGTTCAAT
>CAMKEX010000124.1 GCA_946411695.1 uncultured Lachnospiraceae bacterium | reverse complement strand
AGGCTCTCCTGGTTGAAGTGCTTGCTGTCGCGGTCCACGACTGCCTTCACCACGCCCTCGCGCATAACGACTACGCGGTCGGACATGCCCAGGATCTCGGGCATTTCGGAAGATACCATGATGACGCACTTGCCTTCCTTGACAAGGCGGTTCATAACGTTGTACACCTCGATCTTGGCGCCGACGTCGATACCACGGGTCGGCTCGTCAAAGATGAAGATCTCCGCGTCTGTGTTGACCCATTTGCCGATGACGACCTTCTGCTGGTTGCCGCCCGACAGCTGTCCGACGATCTCGTCGATCGAAGGGGTCTTGATGCGCAGGGACTCGATGTTCTCAGTACCCTTCTCCAGGATCCGCTTCTGGTTCAGGAACATTCCGTCGCAGAATCCCTTGAGGTTGGCCAGGATCAGGTTGTTGCGGATGGACTCCGCAAGGACCAGGCCCTGTCCCTTTCTGTCCTCGGTCAGGAAGGCGATGCCGGCCTTGATGGCCTGGCCCGGGTTCTTGATCGTCACTTCTTTTCCGTCGATATAGATCTTGCCGCCGTCCAGGGGGTCCGCGCCGAAGATCGCGCGCATGGTCTCTGTACGGCCCGCGCCGACCAGGCCTGCGAAGCCCAGCACCTGTCCGCGGTATGCTTCGAAACTCACGTCGTGCAGGACGCCGCCCTCCTCCAGGTGCTCTGCCTTCAGGGCGACTTCGCCCTTGACGCCGAATTCCTTGGGGAAGAGGTTGTCCAGTGAGCGGCCGACCATGGCCGCGATCAGTGAGTCATTTGTCCAGTCCTTGATATCCCTTGTGTCGATGTACTGGCCGTCGCGGATGACCTCCACGCGGTCGCACAGCTCGAAGAGCTCTTCCAGTTTGTGGGAGACGAAGACGATGCCGATCCCGCGGCTCTTGAGCTCGCGGCAGGTCTTCATCAGCTGCTCGACTTCCTTCTCGCCAAGGGAGGAGGTCGGCTCGTCCATGATGATCATCTTGGCATCGATCAGGACCGCCTTGGCGATCTCGATCATCTGCTGCACGCCCATGCCGAAGCTGCCCGCAGGCTTTGTGGGGTCGACGTCCTGGCCCAGGGAGGCCATGACCTCTTTTGCCTTTTTGTGCATGGAGGCGTAATCCAGAAGACCCATGGGGCCCTTTTTCCACTTATTGATAAAGATATTGTCGGTGATGCTCAGGAGTTTCTCGATGTTCAGCTCCTGGTATACGCACGCGATGCCTGCCGCCGCCGATTCGTTGGGGTTATGGAAGGTCATCTGCTTTCCTTCGACGTAGATCTCGCCCTCGTCAGGCTTATGGACGCCCGTGAGGACCTTGATCAGGGTCGATTTGCCTGCGCCGTTCTCGCCGATCAGGCCCAGGATCTCGCCGGGCTTTACCGCGAGCTGCATCTTGTCAAGCGCCTTGACACCCGGAAATATCTTTGTGCAATTTTTCAATTCCACAACATATTCGCTCATTCGGAAGTATTCCTTTCTATCCTGTAATCAATCCCGCTTTATGCTTATTTAGATATAAAACGGGCTCTCCACCGGGTTAAGTCCGATGAAGAGCCCATTTGTTTCCTGCTCACACAGGATGTTTCTTCAGGACTTGCCTGTCAACACATTTTCTTGCTATGAATCTGACTGTTCCTTCAAACATTTTTTCGTGCTGCTGTTATGATCTGTCATGCCGCATATCACATGTTGTGGGGAACGGATTCAGATCAATTATTTGCCATAGCTGCTCAGAGTGTCGATGTGCTCCTGTGCATTGTCCTTTGTGATGATGGTGTAGCCGGAATCAACTACGGGATCAACCTGCTCGCCGTTCAGATACTTGACCATGGTCTCAACTGCCATGTAAGCCATGTTGTAGGGGTTCTGAGCGGTGGACATGGTCATCTTGCCGTCCAGGATTGCCTGTGCAGCGGGGATCTGTCCGTCGAAGCCGAGGAAGATTGTGTTCTTGTAGGTCTCGAGACCAGCCTTAGCTGCTGCGTTTGCAGCTGCCAGAGCCATGTCGTCGTTGTTTGCGCAGATGATGGCAATTCCTTCGGGATGAGAGGACATGATGCCTTCCATCTCATTGGTTGCAAGGTCAGCAACTGCGTTTGCATAGTGGACTTCGTCCTCAAGGAAGTCGCCGCCGTTCTCTTCGATACCGGCGATGTAGCCGTTCATACGGGCGGTGTTGGTGCCGTCACCCTGAACGCCTGCGATCTCGATGCACTTGATCTCTTCCCAGCCGGCTGCCTTAGCTGCCTCGACTGCTGCTGCAGCGCCTGCCTTTGCGGCTTCTTCGTTACCGGTTCCGATGAAGGAGATAACCTTGTCGGAAGGGATAGCGCTGTCGAGTGCCATAACAGGAGCGTCTGTGTCAGCGATCAGTGTCTTGACTGTGTCTGCCTGCAGAGGAGCAATGATGTATCCATCATAGCCGCCGGAACCCAGGTCGGTCTGGATCATGTTCATCTGCTCGTCGTAGGAAGTCTCTGAAGGCGGTCCCTTGACCTCTACGGTCACTTCGGGGTGCTCTTTGGCATACGCCTCTGCGCCGGCCTTGATGTAGGACCAGTACTCGGAAGACAGAGTCTTGCAGATGACGTCGATGGTGTAGGAACCGTCGCCTGCCTCGGCTGCTGCTGCCGGAGCTGCCTCACCGGTGCCTGCTGCGCCTGCATCTGCAGCGGGTGCGCTGCTGCTGGAGCTGCCGGAGCCGCCGCATGCCATCAGGGAGATCGCTACGGCACCTGCGAGCAGAGCTGCAAATAACCTTTTTTTCATGTTACATCCTCCTATCTTGAAAAATAACACAACTGTTAACAGTTACCCCTCTTAAAACAACTGCGTACCTGTCTGCACGGATAGATTTCCGTACTGCATTTACGCAGGATGTTTTCTGTAGATCGATCCCGCACAGGGGATAAAAAAAGAACCGTGCAAAGACATCTCCAAGTCTGTGCATCGGCTCCCATTGCCCTGCCTCATCCCCGATTGGATGAGGGATCATATACGATTTTTCTTTTTTCCTCCAGAACAACAACGGTGCTGCCTTTTCTCCGGATCACTGCGTCGTTGCCCCGCTTCAGGATTGCCTCAATGGCAGCCCTGGCTTTTTCGTCTACTCTCACTTCCATGTATACGACTTCTCCTGTTTGTATTTCCGACCAGGGATTATTTCTATATCCGAACAGGATATCGCATCTGATTCAGTTTATCCGACTTAATAACAGGCTGTCTGTGCCGCACCGATCAGACCAGTGTCATGATTGCCTTGACGGCCTCAGCGGTTGTGGTTGCCGGGAACAGCTCATATCCGACATATGCGTCGTAGCCGACTTCTTCGAGGGCCTTGTATACCCTGGGATAATAGATCTCACCGGTGCCGGGCTCATGACGTCCGGGAGCATCTGCAATGTGCACATGGCCGAATGTATCGCCGTAGTTCTTGATGGTGTCGCAGATGCAGCCTTCGTTGATCTGCATGTGATATGCATCATAGAGAACTTTGAGCTTGGGAGAGCCGATCAGGCGGATCATCTCAGCAGCGTCCTGTGTATATCTGAGGAAGTTGCCGACGTGATCGGTCGTGATGTTCAGGCCTTCCAGGTTCATCTGGATTCCGGTCTTCTCAGCCAGAGCCGCGCACTTCTCAAGGTTGCGGAACATGGTGCAGGTCTTGACTGTATTGGACAGGTTGTCATAGTGGTTGATGACGATGCCGCCGTCGCCCAGTCCGTTGGAGTGGATGGTCACGCAGGGAGCGTTCAGGAACTTGGCTGTCTCGCAGGACTTCTCCAGATATTCCATATAAGCTTCTGTCTGATCGGGATCGATCAGGGAAAGATCCGCATCGCCGTTGAAACCGCAGATCGGAATGCCTGCCTTCTCGGCTGCTTCCTTGACTGCGTTCAGATCCTTCTCGGGCCAGCCCCAGAACTCTACTGCGTCAAAACCGTCATCCTTTGCAGCCTGGAATCTGTCCAGGAAAGGAATCTCACCATAAAGTGCATCAATACATGCAGATCTCTTCATAACACGTAACCCTCCGTATAACCCTTGTGCTTGGTATGTGTGTGTTGCACATTTCTGTGCTATGCACATATAATACACCATCACGGAGGAAAAATCAAAATGTAATTTCCACCAAAATTCTAACATATTTTTTGTCTGTATTGCATAACATCCAATATACAAATATTCGTTTTTCTGTAAACGTTATAATACAACAGCACGCAAAGTGCCTCTTTTCGTGCATTATGCACACTCATTTTTGTGTTAACCCCTGTTAGTTTCGCACGCACGGTAAATGTGTGCTATTTTAATAATTGCATCATATTTTTGCACTTGCACACACCGCAGTGCGTGTGCCGATGTCCGCGGACAAAAAAACAGGAACAGGCGGATTTCGTCTGTTCCTGTTTTCGGGGTGCCCCCCGACATTATGCGGTTAAAATTCAGATGTTTTCGGAACAAAGGATCTGCAGTCCTGCGAATAATCCGGCGTCAGGCAGGTTCTTTTTCCTCAGATAGTTGGTCAGCCAGATCAGCGGCTCTCTTCCCTGCCGCACGAAATCCTGCGGAATCGTATAATCGATCATACCGGTCCGCATAAGGTGCCGGATCCCGTCGTTGATATCGTGGCAGATTACATGGATCTTTCCGGTCAGGTTATAGGCACGGACTACTTCCGTACAGGCGATTACGCTCAGATTCGCCATGTAAATACCCCGCAGATTCGGGTGCCGGCGGATCGCCTCACTGATCACATGCAGCGTTGTACTGTAATCGTTGAATGTCTCTTCGATAAAAATATCTTCCTCGGGAAAGTCCAGTTCCTTCATTCGTTCACGAAAACCCAGCATGCGCAGCCTGTGGCCCTCGAATTTTCTGTTGCCCAGGGCGATGAGGATCTGTTCTCCGGGGCGAATGCTCTTGCTCATCATCTGCGCCGCGAGCCGGCCGGATTTTCTGATGTCCTCTCCAACAAAAAGAAGCCTTCCCGAATCGGGCAGATCTGTGTTGAAAGTGACACAGGGGATCCCTCTCTCCTTCAGCGCCAGGAGTTCCTTTTCGACCGTCTGATCCTGAAATACACAAACCGAAAGGCCGTCGACATCCAGATCCGCCAATTCTCTCAGGAGCCGGACTGCCTCTTCCGGAAGCTCGGTCCTGCACTGTCTGATCACTATTTCCACCCGGGCATCTTCCAGTTCTGCCTGCGCCTCATTGATTCCCAGCTGGACCTCGTCGAGAAACTGGTGGCCGTAGCCCCAGTTCGGAAGCAGAACGCCCAGGCGCAGCGGCCTGAGTCCCGTATCCTGTTCCCTCAGATGCATATCTCTGGGAGATTCATATCCTACCTCACGGGCAATCTGAAGCACACGCTCCCTCACCTCCGCTTTTACATAGGAGCGGTTGTTCAGAACGCGGTCAACAGTGCCTCTCGACACGCCCGCAAGATCTGCGATTGTCTGTATGGTCGGTTTTTTCCCCAATGATTACCGCCTTTCCGAATAACAATAGTATCCGCATCTGAAAACAGGAGCAACTTCATCCGGCCCCGGTTCCATGCAGGCCCCTCTCTCCTATGGTTCTGCGTATCTGCCAACAGCCGCACTCGAATAACATCTGTTCTCTACAGCGTGCTTATCCGCTATTGTTTACATCTCAGCTGTCCATCCGGCGTGCTTATCTCCATCGAGCACAAATGTCGTTGTATCTTTGGCGTGCATAGCCGCGTCGCGTCACGGCAAAGATCGTTTGCACGCATATACTCATTTGAATTATTATACATTTTTCCTTTATATGCAAGTATTTTCTAAATACTCCCAATAAAACAGCCCCGAATATCTGCACGAAATGCCTGTGCAGAATATTCGGGGCTGTATCAGTCCTGCGGATACCCGGTCTCTATTTAAATGATCAATAACCTCAACTCATCAGAATTGAAATCACCACAAAAACTGCCAGTATAAAGGGGTACATCAGAAACGGAATCAGCGAGACGCTGGCGACACCCGCGATATTGGCTGCCACCAGAAGCTGGGCTCCGTAGGGAATAATCCCCTGCATGATGCAGGAACAGGTATCCAGGAGCGATGCGGTCATTTTGGGATCGACCTTGTACTCGCGGCTGATGTCCCGCGCAATAGGAGCCGCAATGACGATGGCGACCGTATTGTTGGCAGTGGCAAGGTCCATGAAGGCAGTCAGGAAAGCGATCCCGAACATACCTCCCCGCCTGCTGTCCGCGCTCTTGCGGATCATGGCAAGGATTGCGGCAAATCCGCCGTTCTCCTTCATCAGCGCGGCGATGGATGCCACCAGGATGGTGACGATCATCGTCTCAAACATGCCCGAAATTCCCGCCCCCATAGAGGACAGAGCAGTCGCGTAGGTCAGAGATCCGGTGAGCATGCCCACAAGGATAAACAGAAGCGTGCCGGTTATCAGAACAATAAAGACATTGATTCCCAGGACAGACATGACCAGGACAATGAAATACGGCAGCGCCTGCCAGATATTGAAGTCGAATTCCCCGATCTGCGCGCCGCGGCTCAGGATGGCGTAGACGATCAGGATCACAAAGGTGATCGCCGCTGCGGGCAGCGCCACACGGATATTGGTGCGGAACTTGTCTTTCATCTCCACACCCTGTGTCTTGGTAGCCGCAATCGTCGTATCGGAAATAAAGGAGAGGTTGTCGCCGAACATGGCGCCGCCTACGACAACGCCCACACACAGAGGCAGAAGAAGATTTCCGTTCTTCGACACCGCGCAGGCAATCGGCGCCAGCACACTGATCGTTCCGACACTGGTTCCCATTGCCATCGAGATCAGGCAGGCGATCACGAACAGTCCGGGCACCGCGAATCGTCCCGGTATGATACTCAGCAGAAGGTTTGCCGTACTGGATGCTCCTCCCGCCTCTCCGGCGATTCCGCTGAATGCGCCCGCCATGATGAAGATAAACAGCATGATCACTATATTATCATCGCCTATTCCGCGGGCACAAATATGGATTTTCTCGTCAAAGGACTGTTTCCGGTTCTGTAAAAAAGCAGCAATCAGCGAAATAGAGAAGGCCAGAACGACAGATACCACATAAAATCCCATCTGACCTTCTTCCTTCGCGACATATTCGAAAAAGATTCCGTTTCCGAGATATAAAATCAGAAACAATGCGATCGGCAGAAGCGCAGCCGCATTCGGCCGCACCTTTTTTTCTTTCGTACTCATAAGCTCTCCCTTTGTTCCGGACACCGGTCTCCTCTCCCGGCCGGTATCCCTGTCCTGCAGACAACTTTTGCAACAAACTCCGCGACCTGCCCGAAACTTTCGTTTTTTCTCCGTCTTCTTATTAAATACAGGGGCTGCCATCCTGACTGCCGCCCCTCCGAAAACCCATATAGACAAATCGCACTGCGCGCACAAGCGCACAAAACTCAGTGTACCACCTTTCGGCTGTGAAAACAAAACATTCTTGCAGAAAAGAGGATTCTTTTAAAATCTTTTGAAATATCTTTTGAAATATTCACATCCGCACTGCAGAGTTTCGGAATACGCTCCCGACATTTATGGAACTTTTTGGAACTTTTAGGTTGACAGTTCGCATTTTCGATTGTATCATAAAATGCATAAAGTTCCATTCTAAAGTTCCTCTTAATTCGTATCCATCTCAGGAATTGCAGTCTGTGCGTCAGCAATAGGCAATAAACCATGAATGAACAAAGCGAGCCCGGCGTCACGGGAGAAAATATCTACATTGCCATAGACATGAAATCCTTTTACGCATCTGTCGAGTGCGTCCATCGCGGATACGACCCGCTCAGGGCAAATCTCCTGGTCGCAGACCCGTCCCGCTCCGACCAGACGATCTGCCTCGCAGTCAGTCCCGCCCTGAAAGCCATCGGAGTTCCAAGCCGCCCCAGGCTCTTTGAGGCAAAACAGGCCATCCGCCGGTACGAGAAACAGCACCGCACGAAGGTCTGCTACGAAATTGCCGTTCCCCGGATGGCAGAGTACGAACGTGTCTCCGCCCGGATCTATTCGGTGTATCTGAAATATGTCGCGGCAGAGGACATCCATGTCTACTCCATTGACGAAGTATTTATCGACTGCACCCCCTATCTGCATTTCTACAGTTACGCAGCCGCCCTCCAGTCCCGGAAAAGCGGAAGCTTCGTCCACCCGGCCCACGTGATGGCCATGACCATCATCCGGGATGTCCTCAGGACAACCGGCATCACCGCGACCGTCGGGATCGGCACAAACCTCTACCTGGCCAAGGTCGCCATGGATATTGTCGCCAAAAAAGCGCCGCCGGACGCAGACGGCGTGCGCATCGCGGAGCTGAATGAAGACTCCTACTGTTTCCTGCTGTGGGATCACCGGCCGCTCACCGACTTCTGGCAGATAGGTCCGGGCAAAATGCGCCGTCTGCATTCCCTCCATCTGTACACCATGGGCGATATAGCGGCCAGATCTCAATGGGACGAAGTCCTCTTCTACAAGACCTTCGGCATAGACGGCGAGATCCTGATCGACCACGCGTGGGGCATCGAGCCGGTGACCATGCGGGATATCAAAAGCTATCATACCAATGACCACAGCATCTCCAACGGCCAGGTCCTGCCCAGAACATATTCCTACGAAGAGGCGAGGATCGCCTTTACGGAGATGATCGAGCTTCTCTGCGCGGATATGTACAAAAAAAATGCGGTCTGCAGGGGCGTGACCTGGTGGGTCAGCTATGACTGGAAGAGCCTGGAACACTGCCCGGAATATGACGGCCCCCTGGCAGTCGATTTTTACGGAAGACTTCACCCCAGACACAGCAGCGGGACCTTCCGCCTGCCCGTCCCCTCCTCCAGCGTATCTGCCATCCGCAAGGGCCTGCTGGAACAGTTTGACCAAAAGACAGACCACCGCCTGCTGTACAGGCGGCTCGGCGTCAGCGCCATCAGGATCAAAGAGGACGCCGGCGTCTACCAGCTGGATCTCTTCACCGACTATGAAGCGCTGGAAAGAGAGCGCCGGATTCAGGGCGCAATGCTGGAAATACGCAAACGCTTCGGTTCCAACGCCGTGCTAAAGGGCTTTAATCTTCTCGAAGGCGCGACGACCAGGGAGCGGAACACACAGATCGGAGGCCACAGGGCTTGAACAGCCGCCTGCCGCTGCGGCAGCACACCAGAGCCGCCACCGGCCCCCCGGACAACAATATTCAAAGAACAAAGGAAGAAAAGGAGCAAAATGCCATGTCCGCCGCATCGCAGTCTTCAGTTTTGCAGCCTGCGGGCAGATACCCCGTAAACTACGCAGGCATAAAATACGCAGGCATAAAATACGCAGGCATAGGAGAACTTTCCATGCCTGCAAACTTCCGCTATGCCGAAATCTTCCGCCGGGGCAGACCCCGCCATGGTAAGCCGGGCGTACTTTCCACCTACGATGCCTTCTACATCAAACACCCTCCCATGAGCACCCTGCGCCGCGCCAAGCTCTTTGCCCCCTTTGACGCGCTCGCCGGATTTGGAGGCCGCATCGCCGCAAAAGAGGTCCTGTACAAAGAGCGGAAAATCCTGACCGAGGAGGAGAAAGAGGAACTCGACCGCCGTCTCGCTGTCATACACAGACTCGCTCCCGACACCCGGACGGCACAGAAAAACCGGCTGCGCATTGAGGTCACATACTTTTCGCCCTGTGAAGATCCCGAATCGGAATCCTTCGGAAGCGGGCGCGGACAGTACCGGACCGCCGCCGGCATCGTCCGCAAAGTCGACACTCTAAAGCGCAGGATTCTGGTCGGAGACGAGAACATCGACCTCGACACTATAACCGCGCTCTCCGGAAATCCGCTCCTCGAGCAGATTTTCCCCGATGAAACCGCGTAGTCCGCATGATCCGCCGCAGGCTATACTCCAATTCACGAGCCGCATTTTATTGACAAAGACCGGCTGCGCAGGTAATATGAATGAAACAAAGTTCCATCCGGAAATTCCTGTTAGTTCACCCGCAAATCCCTCTGTCGAAAGGAGCGTGCAGATTATGGCGACATTTCCCGAAAAAGTGAAACATGCCAGATCCGAACTCGGCCTGACCCAGGCAGAGCTCGGGGAAGCCACCGGCGTATCTCT
>CAMKEX010000123.1 GCA_946411695.1 uncultured Lachnospiraceae bacterium | reverse complement strand
TAATATTTGGGATTTGCAGGTATGATCCATTCTTTGGGCGGACGGATCTTCTGTTCCTTCTCTTTGGATGCAGTGACCGCATAGCTTTCGTCGATCCACCTGCAGATCTCCTCAAGGGCAACCGTGCCGTCCAGGAGAATGGAGATCCAGTTTCCCCGGCTGATGTGATAGCCGCGAAAAAAACCTGGCTGCTGAATGAGTATATCTGCAAGCATGGGATCGCCCATTTTCACGTTGATGACATCGACACGGTCTGTATCCTCCAGACCCAGCTTTTGCCCGGGCGCGTCCATGATAATAGCAAACCACTTGCGGTTGTCTTCATGGCGAAGGACCGGGGAGTCCGGTGCTGTGGAAAAGGGATAATCCGGCTCTACTCCGTATTTCTTTTTAACATAGCTGAATAGTTCTTCGATCATGTTCCTCTTCAGTGTAAGAGAGCTGCGTCACGGCAGATGCCCGGATAGCCCGCTTAATCATTCATCAGCACAGCCCTTCCGGATGGACGATGCGCTGTTCCGCGCCAAACGGAGTGATATGTACAGGGGGAAAGAAACAAAAGGACCGTCCCTAGCCGTTCAGGATCACAACATTCATGGAATCCACTTTGACTTTCTCCCAGACATGCTCGGTGAGATAGGGTTCGGATGCCAGGTATCGGTCCAGTCCGGCGCGGTCGTCGAATTCCATAATCAGGACGGAGCCTTTCATCTTCCCTTCCTCATCCAGAAGGCCTCCGGCGCAGATCACTTTTCCGTCGACTTTCGCTATGTTCTCCAGGTGACGAGGTCTGACTTCCATGCGCTTATTGAGCATGTTTTCGCCATCATAGGCCCTGATAATGTACTGCATAATAATACCCCCATTTTTACAGATGATTATTTGATTATTCAGTTCTCCAAATATCGGATCAGTCTGTCCTGGAAGTCATGGTAGTAAGGCTTTTCCACAAAAACGACATGCGATCCGCCTTCGATAACTTCCAGCGCTGAATCCTTGGGAAGATCTTTCAAAGCATGATTGACTAAATCATAATTCAGGTAAGGGTCTTCACTTCCGCATATGATCAGTGTAGGTACTTTGATCTTTGTGAGGTCGATCAGCTTCTTCTCTGCTGACACGCAGGCATCCCTTCGTCCTCCGTTTGGACTATGTTCTCCATCATAATGCCAGCAGCTTGAGCACCACATCTCTCTGACGACCGGGTCTGTGATGGAATCATCAAATGATCCGTCATCCGCGCGCTGAAAGTCTTCTGCGGCCTGATCCCAGGTGTTGTGATGGAAGGGCTCTTCGACCTCATATTGTCCAATACCGCATAAGATCGGAGCATACAATACGAGTTTGTTCACGTGCTCGGAGTGGTCCGCGACAAAGCGGCTTACAGTGACCGTTCCCCAGCTCCAGCCCAGCAGATCTATTTTTTCCTGGCCGGTTTCTGAAGAGATGAAGTCAACTGCGGCAGCAATATCCTGTGCGGCATAGTCTGAATCGGGTAAAAAACCATCCTCAACCTCTTCGGACAGTCCGAATCCGGCAATATCCAGCCTCCAGACACTGTACCCCTCACGCGCAAGCTTTCGGGCAAGACTGTAATCCTGATAATTGATGTCAAATTCATGTGACGAATACGTCACACCGTGGATCAAAAGGATGCTCTTGTCCGGATTTTCCCCTTCCTGCTTCATGCATTCCAAATGCAGATCGATCCCTTCACGTTCGAGTGGAAATACCTCTGTAATATAGTCTGCTTCTGCCGCCGGATCATTGGCCTTGCTGAATGTTTTCCCGGTACACCCTGCCAGAAGGCATGCAATAAAAGCCGTGAAAACAATAATAAACAGACGGTCAAACGCTCTATGATTCATGATGACTTATCCTTCCAGTAAAAAAGTTCCAAGGTGACTACTTCTGTCCTTTTTCTGCTGATGAAATAATCTCAATAGAATCCGCCTCTACCCGGCACTGATAGTAAACGATCTTCACGCCGGCATCGACTGCCCTCTTCAAAGCTCTCCCGAATTCGGGATGTGTTTCATCATTGGGCAGGACCTGTCGGATTCCGTTCATCTGGATCACGAAGGATATTGAGCAGTGGTATCCTGCCTTGGCCGCCTCGGCAAGTTCGTTGAGGTGCTTCACGCCCCTCTCTGTCGGCGCATCCGGAAAGAGTCCTATCTTCCTCCCGTTCAGATCTGCTGCGAGGGTGCAGCCCTTCACTTCGGTCAGGTACTTTTCTCCATCTTTTTCCATATAAAAATCAAATCTGGATTTTCCGTAAGTATACTCAGGTTTTACCTGGTCATAACCCCGGGTTTCCAGATACTGCTCTACCAGGGCGTTGGGAACCAAACTGTCGATGTTGACCCATTCAAGTCCCGGTTTATAAACAGAGATCAGGTCATAGGCTGTCTTTCTGCCCGGGTTATCGCTTCTCTGCAGCATAACCTTTGCCTCGGGAAGCAGTAGTTCCTTCAGCCTCCCGGTATTTTTCACATGAACCTTCTCCAATTGACCATCGATCATGGCTTCCGCCGTAAAGCGATTGAGCCTGCGCACAAAAATGCCCGGAATCGTATTTGGATATCTGATAAGAGGTCTCTGATCCATCGAATTCTCCCGAGAAAACAATTAGGGTACAATTGCGTTTACATGATATATTTCGTCAGATCCACGCCCTCTTTCTGGGCGATGGCAATCAGATCCTGGTCCGAAGCCATCTCGATGAATTGAACGTTCATTGCCGCCATAGCGAAGTCATTGAACATGGCTGTTCCGTAATAATCCAAAATATCCTCGCGCAGGCGATCTATATCTATTTTTTGTTCCACTAAGGGCTCCTTTCTAACCGGTTTCAGTTCACTTTTTATATAAAAAAACTATGATCATTATTATACTACGTTTCAATCCCACAAAATAATATCTTCAGCCATACTGGGTTCACCGCATTTGGTCTTTGTAACTGTATCCCATTCCCATACCTTACTCCAGCCTCCTATAAAAGTACCTGATCTATTGTGCCACCCGCACCCATTGACGAGAAGACCAGATTTTGCATTAGGTATATACTTATTTCTTCAACAGCCTTTCTCTTCTTTGTCAGCATATATCTTCATCATCCGAAGCATATGGCCTTCGGCAATGCTACGAGATATCAGTGATCCATTATCAAAATGATCCCGTCTGAAATGCCATGCAATACAGCCTAGAAGTTCTTCCGAAGATAAGGCTTTCAGATCTTCTTCTGTCGGCTCAGTCACTTTATCGTTCATCCCTGCGGCTTCAACCAGATCACTATAGTTACGAACAACGATATCTTTCCGGTAGGCTTCTTCCATAAAATATTGATAAAGGAAATCGATCAGGCTACCGTGCTTAGAATCTGGTTGATAAACAGAGTGATCTCTGCAAGCAGCTTTTAGATCAGGATCTTCTTCAATCATCTGAAGTATAGGAATATATTTTTCACAGAACTCCCGACGATTCTGTCTCATTGTGTCCTGCATCTGCACGCGGCTGGCGCTATCATTCATATCCTGCATCATCTCTTCTCCATTCTCACTTTTGTCATAAGAAAGCGTTTGTCCATCAGATTTCCCGTTCCTCATGTGTAATCTACATGTCTGCGAACTCTTCCACAATCTTTTCTAATATGATATCAAATAATCTTAAATCAGTTAATCATATTTGTATTAATAGATTATAATATACATAAGATTTTTATTTATGATTCAATGCCAGGAATTCTGCTCCGCATCGCATGAATCTATGTAGATATTATGAAATCAGACCATCAGGAGGAAAGCCAATTGGATAAAGACGCATTACAGATAATATTTTCCGAATACATGAAGAGATTTGATGAGCTAAACGATTCCACACATGCAGAATATTTCAAGTGGATTGCAGCGAAAAAATTCAAGCCGGCAATGGACGAGGCTCTTGCAGCCGGTACAGAGGATTTTGTCCAAAAGCTCAATGAGGCAAGGAAAGTGACCAGTGTTCTGATTGACGGCGGACACACACAGCCTTTCTATGGTCTTGTAAAGTTCGCTGAAAGAGAACCGGAAACCGTACGGGAGATGTTTCAATCTCTTTTCGCAGAAGATGGCGGAGATGTTAAGGTAAAGCAGGATAAAATATGGGATTTTATCAGCAAAAGCCATGCTCTGCGGGACAAATACTACTATAACAGCCATCTCTATACAGATACTATCCATTCCGTCTCTGCCTATATGTTTCTATATGATCCGGATCACAACTACCTGTATAAATTCAGCCATGGGCGTGAATTTGCCTCCCTGGTTGAGTTTGGGGATGACTGGGGCAGCGGAAAAGATACAAAACTGAATGTCTTTTACAGGATGTGCGATCAATTAGTCGAGTCAATAAAACAAGATTCCTCCTTCATGGAATTCAATCAAACCCGCTATACCCGAGGGCTTGCTGCACATGAAGACATGCATCCTGATCTTGAAAAACATATCCTGGCCTTTGATATAATCTATTGTACTCATACCTATGGTTTAGGGGATGAAATAGATCCACCAATCGGAACTCCAGAACAAAGGAAAACGGCACTGGAGCTATTTGGTAAATGGCAGATTGCTCAGGAAAATTTAAATTATCTGAATGAAGCAAAGGAATATGTCATCTCTATTTATAAGCCCGGTATTACAATCCATCATGTAACATATGGTGATGGAGTCATCCAGAAGAATACAGATACTCAGATTGAGGTTTCTGAATATTCCGGTGCGCCGAAGGCGCCTGTCCGGTATTATGGAAAGCATCTGTCCGGCGCACGGAAAGCAGCATACTCCTTTACACAATGCCCTTGCGCGTGAGCGCAAATAATGCGAAGCCAGAGAATTGTCCAGCGCAAGCTGAACGTTCCTCTGATCTACCATGCCAGTTGATTAAAGGCTTCCGGCACTGCAGCTGGCAAGCGAAATAAAAAAATATAAAAATGAGTGGATTCGGGCGCCGCCTGAGCGGCGCCCGCCCCGTTTCGCCGATAAGCCAGTGCGTTCGGCGTCCAGTGTATACTTGTTGCTAAAGTGAGCCTTTTAAGCGGAGTTAATCCTGCTGGATCCATATCTGCATATAGCCATATGCAAGGCTGTTGCACGGTGCTGCCCAGGGTGGTTTCTTTTCCGGCAGAAGGCTTCTGGCCTAAACAGCCTCTGTGGGATCCAGACCATACACCGCGCGCATGGAGATGTCTCTGTCCGGATCTGTACTGGAGATGTTGATCTTGTAGGAGTCAAAAGAAATGCGGTCCATGATCGCATCAGCAAGAGGATTATCATCGCCTCCCAGCCTTTCGTACCAGCCCTCATCCCTGAACTGGGAGCAGAAAATTGTAGAAGACTTCTTGCGCCGTTTATGGATGACTTCAAACAGGTTTTTACATTCATCTGCAGACAGAGGCACGAGGAGCCAGTCATCAATTATCAGCAAAGTCGGTTTTGTATATTTTTTTATTTCTTCTGTAAACGTATGCTCGTCCCTTGCGGTCTGGAGATGGAGCAGCATGTCCGGCATGCGTACATATGTGGTTGAGAAAAAGCGCTTGCAGGCCTCCATTCCAAACGCACAGCTTAGATAAGTCTTCCCGCTTCCCGCTGCGCCAGTAATAAAGATATTACGATACTCCGTGATATATTCACCAGTGGCAAGGCGTTCAATAAGGCTTCTGTTCAGCTTTCTGTTGTGGCCGTAATCAATAGCGGCAACAGAAGCGTCCGGCTGTTCGAATTCCGCTTCATGGATAAGCTTTTTTAACCGGTTGTTTTTTCTCGCAGTGTATAGGATATCGACCAGCATTCCGAAACGGTCTTCGAACGGAACTCCTTTCATATCCGGGTCCTGCATCTGGATACGGAAGGCATCGGCCATAGGTGTTAAACGCATAGAAATAAGCTTGTCGATGGTACTCTGGTTTGTCATGATCTATTACCTCCATAATGTCGTGCACCGCGCGTGATCCCGTATTTCCTGGAATTATCCTGTCCAGGTCTTGCCTGTTCATGATCTCCCGCGAAACTTTTGCCGGCGGCAAGTATGTTCTTGATACTCTTATAACTGGGGGAATGCGAGTACTGCAGAGCTTTTGTACAGGCTCTTTCAAGCTTTTCCGGACTGTGCCTGTCCGCGAGCTTCAGGAGTCCCATACACGCCCTGTAAGTCTGCTGTTCCACCCGGCTGGAGGTAAGTATGCCGTCTACGACCCTATAGGTTGCTGTACCGATCGATTCCGCCCACTTGCGGAAGCGGTCCCCGTTCCATTCAAGATACTTCTGGTGGCTCTGGGGCATATGCTGCGTGACCGTAGAATACTGCCCAGGGCGTCCATAGAGTCGTTTGTGGGATGCGATCCTGCGGAAATCCTTGAAAATTTCAATAGTTGTGTCCGTCAGTCGCACATCGACCTTATCTTTGATATACTGATAAGGCACGGAGTAGTACATCTTATCTACTGCAATGTGATAGTTGAACTGGACAGTAGCAGTCCGATGCTCTGCCAGTTCATAGCGGGTAGCGGGCAGCGGTGCCAGTAATGGCTTTTCTTCCTCGAGAAAGATGCTGAGCCGGCTGCCCTCTTTTTTTTCAAAGCGTGCTTCGTTGTATTCTTTGAGTTTATGGCGGATCTCCCGGTTCAGCTCTGCAAGTGAAAAGAACTGCTCATCCCGCAGGGATGCCGTGATCCATGTCGATACATGCCCGCAGTTTCCTTTGGCATTAGGCTTATCCTTCGGAGCCCTGACTCTTGCCGGTATGACTGCCGTGTTGTAGTGCTCTGCAAGCTCCTCATATGCACGGATAAGCGTGGGATCGTATTTGTCGCTCTGCTTCCGGACTGTCGCTGTGGGAGCATTGTCACAGACCAGAATAGGGGTCACGCCTCCGAAAAACTCATACATGTGTACATGGGCTGTATTCCACGCACGCTGTTTTTCGTTTATGAATGCTTCGGCAAACGTATACTGGCTGTATGTCATGACTCCGATAAAGATCCACGCATTAGTCACTTCGCCGGTATGAGGATCAATGATACTCGCAGGATCCCCCGCCCAGTCAACCTCGATCTGCTGTCCCGGTTTCCGGGGGATATGCATTGTTGCCCGCCGTTTCTTTTCATTCTGCTGAATATGATAGCAGAACTGGGAATACATAAGAGGATCATCGCCCGCAAGGCGGCATTCCTCAAGATATTCCGTCCAGAGTAGCTTTTTGTTAACGCCGTTTCGAAGCAATTCCTTACGAATATACTCGAAGTCCGGCATCCGCTTCTGGCTCTGAGTGGTTTCCTTTGGAAACATCAGCCTGTCCAACTCACCGTCTGTAAGTGATTTGTCCAGTGGCCAGAATAGCGAAAGTTCCTCAGCCCGTTTTCGGACTTTAATGATAGTCTTCTGCGAGACATGTATGCTCTTTTCAATGTCCCGCAGAGACAGCCCCAAGGCAGTGAGCCTCAGGATTTCCCGATACTTGGTCATATGAAGACCTCCTTTATAATAAATTTGCATCTTTTGGATGCAGGAATTCATTATAAAGGCGCTTTCCTATGACCGGAACAACGCTTTCCGCTTAAACGGAACGATGCTTTCCTAAAGCCGGACAGATGCTGGAAAAAGGCCCGTAATCTTCAGGTTTCCTTCAATGAGGCCGGGACGAAAAAAATAGGCACTATTAAAGCAGCTGTTCTAGGACTTATCACCGCTGACATGCCTGGGTATTCTGAGATTTTTGAACCCTATCGGGATATCCTTAATAATGAGGGTAGTATAAGGGCAAGCCTGTCTATTGCACGGAACAAGCTTATTCCAAATTTGCAATATCTGGGCAAATTTAAACGCAGGACCTTTGAAGAGGCCAATTCTTAAGTACTCAAAAAGCTCACAGGGACTGACTCTGTGAGCTTTTTCAGTGGAAAAAATACTTGCATATAAATACAATCTGTGAGCTTTTCTATGGAAATAATCACATTCATGTCAAGCGGAATGAATGAGTTTATATTTAATCTCCTCTGGGGAGACCATCTCTTCTGATTTCATTGCAGGCGGTAGTTTTTTATTTATTGTGTCTTTCTTTCATTCTCACTATATATTTTTTTGCTTTTTCAAGGTCATCTTTTTCCAGATTGACAATCTTCCCGGAATCGTCCTTGCGGACAATCAGACAGCGGCTGTGGACCGCGATATTCTCTTCCGGGATTGCAAAAACAGGGCTTTCATCCCGCGGATGTCCCGAATCCCTGCGTTTTTCTATAATCTGTAAACATCTCTCTTCCTGGTATTGATTGTAGAGCAGGAACAGGTTTTCTGCGGCAGGGATCGAAACAAATGTCCTGTCGATTTTAATCTGGCCTGCAGCTGTCATGCTTGGGGCTTCACTCATCGTAAGATCAATATCCCCGATAGCTTTTCTGACAGAGGGATCAACCAAGATCTCTTGATATTCTCTGTAACACGGCTCTAATACAATTGTGGTCACCTTTCCCTTATTCGGGTCATGTTTTTCAGAAAGCTCGGCTGCGCGTTTCCTGGTACGTATATCGTTTCTTCTGACAAATACCGGCTCTAAGCCAAACAGTTTGTTGAATCCGAGACACCCGTGCGTATCATGGTATACTTTAAAAATATCTCCTGATCTGTCAGTGCCATCTACGAACAAGTCCTCTGTAAAAACCTCTTCTAAGATATCCAGCCCGTCGGCCTGATAGACGATACAGCCCGTTTCGAGGATGACAACACCTCTTTCGCCGGCCCTGTTCTCAATAATATCGCCTGTATGCAGATCTTTCTTTGTAAAATCTTTTTTCATGTTCAGTCTCCCTTCGAATCTGTGTTGGCTGTTTCTTATGCCTTGATTCTAAAGGAATGACTCGCCGCGGTCTGCTACTCCCGGTAGTAGATTCAATCTTTCTTGGTCAGGGTTTTCATACCTCTGGCATACAGGTTATCGTTGACTGTGTCTACGTCCTGTCCCTTCATAAAGCCGAACCAGATGACCACATCTCTCCTTCTCCGGACATACAGAGGCGAATGCCCCGCGTATTTAAGCAGATACTGTGCCTCCTCAAAAGTCGTCCCAATCGCAAGACAGATTGCGATCAAAGCATCCCTGGAAGGATTGTTTTTCTTCCAGTTTGTAATCAGACCAACATAAGAAATCGAAAGGCGTGCCTTTTTTGATATGGCTGATGGATCTTTATCGTATTTGTAAAGCAGATTGCGCAAATAATCCCCCACCCTGGAATCATCCTTCAGGAACTCTTCCGGAAAATCTTTTTCGAAATCTTCAAGTGAGTCATACTTTGGCAGACTGGCTTCCAGTACGACTGACATTCTGTTGTTCCGAAAGAAAAATTCGTCCTGCATGGTTCCATTTCCTCTTCCCATACCTTACTCCAGCCTCCTATAATATTCCCCAATCTCTTGTTTAATCTTATTAAAAAATACTTGCTTATACACTCCAATCCATTTTCATAAAAAAATGCCTACGTATCCAGTATGAATAAGCATCCATTAAAGTATATTATTCTTTATGCAATACTCCTGGATTCTTCTGTTTCTCTTATCCAGGAAAATATGTTCCTTAAGGAGAAATTTGAAATAGTCTTCCACCGTCTCGGGAAGACCACTCTTTTTGAATGATGTATCTCCCATCCATATATTCACGGAAGAATAATCCTCTGAGACGCAGTCCTGCAGAAAGAAAAAGTCAATATATCCCTGAAAGTCTACAAACAGATCGTAAAAAGCTTTATCTTGTTCGATTACTTTGGTAAGCGGACTCTCCTCTCCTGCATAATGCCTGCGGATACATTCAAGCGTAAGATCCCAGCGGTCTGAGATCAATGTGTTCATCCCTCTTCGCTGATTCATGCTGTTCACATGCACCGGAAAAATGATCATACTGCCTATGCTATAAGATCTGCGCAGAAGGTGCTCGTATACTTCTTCAAAGTCTTCGACTTGCTCACGTGCCTGATCGATTATCCTCTGATTCTTCAGGGAACGCATTTCAACAATAATTGTATCGCTGGTGAAATAGAAGTCTTTCCAGGATAATACAAAAGGGGCGCCCTTCGATTGAAGATCCATGACTTCGCCATTGGGTAGTTCCTTGCTCCAAAGGG
>CAMKEX010000122.1 GCA_946411695.1 uncultured Lachnospiraceae bacterium | reverse complement strand
CTTGTTCTCATATAAGATTGGAAATGTTTTTCGAAGCCTGCAGGGCAGGTCTTCGTTCGTGTTGTCTTGCTTTTTCTCAAGCGCGACAACTTCTATAAGATATCACAGCTTTTCGGCTCTGTCAACAACTTTTTTAAATTTCTTTAAAAAGTTTTTTCAGATCCGGGTCAGCATATGATTTTAGGGAACAAAAAAATGAAACGAATCCGTCGGATAGTTATTGATCGGTTCATTTCATTTCTTTGAACGGAGAAAGCGGGATTTGAACCCGCGCGCCGGTTTCCCGACCTACACCCTTAGCAGGGGCGCCTCTTCAGCCTCTTGAGTATTTCTCCAAGTATGTCTGAACTATAATTGTACGATCTAAATGCTTACTATGTTATGTTATTTTATGGCTGCGAGGAGGTTTCTCTCGCAAGCGCATAAACTATTATATTTGTCGCTCTCTGTTTTGTCAACATAAATTTTTTCTTTTTTTAGCTGAATTTCCTTCTTTTTTTGCATGCATATTTCCGGTCAATCGCCTGCACGAGCGCGTATCCTCCCAGTCATCTTATTTTACATCCCGGAAATGTGCTGCAAATGGGGTCAGGCGTCTCTATGATCAGACGCCTGACCGGATGTGCCCGGACAATTGTCTGCCGCACTGCGAGGACCAAAGGGAGAAAAAACACGGGGACGGAAATAAAAGGACCGTCCCTCAGCGTCCGTACAATTCCGTCAGCCTGCGGATCCTGGCGGCCAGCTCCGGTGACAGATCCTCCCCCTTCACCCTCCATTTCCAGTTGTTGCTGTCGGTGGACGGTTTATTGATTCTGGCGCTGTTATCCAGTCCCAGATAATCCTGCATGGGAATGATGCAGTAATCTGCAACGGAGGAAAATGCCGCGATGATCAGCTTTTCCACGATTTCCTGCGGATCATCGGTCCTGACATCCAGGTACTCGCAGACCTGCGCTCTCTCAGCGGGCAGAATGCTGTCGATCCATCCCCTGAGTGTCTCATTGTCATGTGTCCCTGTGTATACCACACAGTTGGGCTGATAGCGATAGGGCAGGTACTCCATGGCCCCGGTGGAGTCTCTTGAGTCGAACGCGAACTCCAGGACCTTCATGCTCGGAAAGCCTGTGTCGCGCACGAGCTGACGCACCGTATCTGTCACATAGCCGAGGTCCTCCGCGATGATGGGGACTTCTCCCAGTTGCTTCCTGATCTCTTCGAACAGGCTGATGCCGGGACCTTTCTCCCAGTGTCCTTCCACCGCTGTTTCAGCCTGCGCGGGAATGGAGAAATACTCGTCAAATCCCCGGAAGTGGTCGATCCTTATGACATCGTAGAGTTCCCTGCACTTTTTGATCCGACGGATCCACCAGTCATAGCCTGTTTCTTTGTGCCGGTTCCAGTTATAAAGCGGGTTTCCCCATACCTGTCCGATCGCCGAAAAGCCGTCCGGAGGCACGCCCGCGATCATTCGGATGCGGCCGCGCTCATCGAGCTGGAAAAGTTCTCTGTTGGCCCAGAAATCCGAACTGTCCGCGGAGACATAGATCGGGATATCACCGATGATCCGGATCCCCTGCGCCGCCGCATACTCCCGCAGTTTTTTCCACTGCCGCATAAATTCATACTGCAGGTATTTATAGAAATCTATATCCTCTGCCAGCTTTTCGGACCAGGCCTGTACGGCCTCCGGTCTGTAATCCCTGATATCAGGTTCCCAGCTTTCCGCGTCCGCGCCTCCATGAGCGTCCTTTACCGCCATAAAGACCGCGTAATCCTGAAGCCAGAAGGCATTCTCCTTCTCAAAAGCCTCAAAGGCAGACGTATCCCTGTGACCGCTTCTGGAGAACGCTTTCCTGAGCAGGCCCCACCGCCCATTGTACAGCTTTCCGTAATCTACTCCCCCGTCACTGTCGAAATCGACAGCCTCACACTCCTCCCGGGTGAGCAGCCCCTGTCCGATCAGATTCTCAAGATCGATCAGATAGGGGTTCCCCGCAAATGTGGAAAAGGCCTGATAGGGAGAATCTCCATATCCTGTGGGGCCCAGCGGCAGAATCTGCCAGTAAGCCTGGCCTGCTTCCTTTAAAAAATCCACAAACGCGTACGCCTCTTTTGAAAAGGAGCCGATTCCGTACTTACCGGGCAGACTAAAGACGGGCAGCAATATTCCGCTTGTTCGCATGATATCCTCCTGTTTTACCGGGACAGGTTTCCCGGCAGATTTCCTTTTCATTATAATCTGTAAAACCGTCTCTTACTACAGGAATTCCTCTCCGTCCGGTCCGTCTTCAGGCATATCTTCGTCCGGTTCCGGTTCACCGATCATTTTTCGTATGACCGGCATATACAGCAGCGCGCTGAAATATGCGGGAAGAGAAATCCCCACCAGGAAAAAGAGAGGCAGCAGCCGCGATACATTAAAGAGCAGATACGGCATGATCACGTGATAAAGGACCATGAGCACAGTCCTGGGGAAATTGGCGACTGCCAGGATCGCGGAATTTTTGAATGTCGCGCCTGTGGAATAGACAAATCTGGCCGTCAGGGGAAAAGCATACACGGCGATGGAAGCCTCTATAAACGCGCCGATGTAGAGCGGAACCAGCATGGCCCGCGGCAGGCCCATCTGCCCGCCCATGATGATCCTGCAGTCCACATAAATGAATATTGCCGCCGCCAGGAGGATCAGCCACACCGGAGTCGCGTTCCCGAGATTCTCCTTAAAACGCTTCCAGAACTCCCTGGCTGCGCCATCTCCCCGGTTTTCAAACATCTCCATGATCACATAATGCATTGCCGCGACAGAGGCGCCGGCTGTGATCACCGGGATGCAGAAAAGAGCCGTCAGGATATTCAGGATCACCAGTGTGTTCAGATCACTGAGCGCCCGCACCAGAGGTCCGTCCAGGTCCAACATATTCTTCATAATACTCTTATTTCCTTATACACAAGAGAGGCTGCACCTGGCCTGGGTACAGCCTCTTTTCAGATCCGGGGGACCTGATGAAAATAATGTCAATACTCCGGGGCCTGTATCAGCCCTTGACTGCGCCCTCGATCATACCGTTCATGATCTGTTTCTGTGCAAACAGGAACAGAACGATCATGGGGATGATCGCCAGCAGGGCAGCTGTCAGAATCAGATTCCACTGCTTGACATAGGAACCGACGAAAGCCTGCACCGCGACAGGCAGTGTCTTAACCACACCGTTCTGCCCCAGCATCATGGAAGGGAGCAGATAGTCATTCCAGATCCACATACCGTTCAGAATGGTGACAGTCGTGATAACCGGTGTCAGCAGAGGAAATATGACTTTGAAAAAGACCTGTTCAGGGCGGCAGCCGTCAATGGAGGCGGCCTCCTCCAGATCATAAGGAATACCCTTGATGAAGCCGGTCAGGATGAACACAGTCATAGCGCCGCCGAATCCCAGATAGGCAAACACGATGCCGGGAACGGACTGCAGCATGGGAATACCCACAAACTTACCCACATCGCGGAATGTGGAGATCAGGGGCAGCATGACCACCTGGAAAGGAATGATCATGGAAACAATGAAAGTGAAATAGATCAGGGTCGCCCACTTGGTCTTGTTACGGCAGATGACCCATGCCGTCATGGCGCCGAACAGGGCCAGCAGGATCAGAGACAGCACCGTGATCAGCACCGAAAATCCAAATGCGTGCCAGAACAGGAAGTTGGGGTTGTTGACAACATCGTTCATGTTCTTCATCAGCTGACCGATGCTCATACCGTTCAGGCCGATGGGATTTGACGTGATGTCCGCCGTCTGTTTGCAGGAGTTGATGACAACCAGCGCAAAAGGAAACAGGACATAAATCGCGATGATGACCGCGATCACGAATTTGAGGATGACCCGGGAAGTAGGTTCTTTTCTGTTCATTAAAGCTCTACCTCCTTCTTGTTGGAAATACGCACCTGCAGGATCGATACACATGCCAGGATGATAAAGAACAGGAAGGCCTTGGCCTGGCCGAATGCATATTCATTTTCCACCACTGCCGTATTGTAGATGTTCAGGGCGAGCATCTGCGTACCGTTTGTCAGGTACTGGCCCAGGAAGTCCGCCACAGAACCGGTGCCGTTTGTCAGGGACAGGTTGACGTCGAACTGCTTGAAGGCGGACGTCAGTGTCAGGAATGTGCAGATGGTGATCGTAGGCGCGATCATGGGGATCTTGATCTGGAACAGTGTCTGAATCGCGTTGGCACCGT
This sequence comes from uncultured Lachnospiraceae bacterium, assembly GCA_946411695.1. Taxonomy (GTDB): domain Bacteria; phylum Bacillota; class Clostridia; order Lachnospirales; family Lachnospiraceae; genus CAG-791. The sequence goes on along the minus strand of CAMKEX010000122.1, from coordinate 5,969 downwards.
CGATATTGGATGCCTCCAGGACTTCTGCCGGCACCGTGTTGAGGCCGGTGATATAGATCAGCATGATGTAACCGGCATACTGCCACACATAGACAATGATAATGGCCATAAAAGCCGTTCCCGTGCTGGAAAGCATGGAGTATTTCATGCCGGAGAAAATCTTTGTGGCGACATTACTGAAGACGAACTGCCAGATATAACCCAGAACGATACCGCCGATCAGGTTGGGAAGGAAATAGGACGCCCTGAAGAATCCCATGCCCTTGAGCTTGGATGTGCACAGAAGCGCCAGCAGGAACGCGACCAGATTGACCAGGATCATATTGAAAACAACAAACAGCGCGGTGATCAGGATAGACCAGATGAAGCTTGGCTGGCGGAACATCCTCGCGTAGTTTGCCACTCCCACGAATTCTGTATAACGGATACCGTTCCAGTTCGTAAAGGAGTAGAAAAGACCCAGAAACAAAGGAATGATGACTGTAACAACAAAAGCGAATAAAAGCGGGAACAGGAAAACGACATAAACCAGTGTCCTGTGATATTTGAGAGTCGGGAAAATGTACAATCCCATAATGATACCAATCAGGCCAATGACAAGGAGCGCTCCTCTGTAGCCCACTTTACTGCCCGAAAAATCAAGGGCAAGCGCCCAGATCAGCAGAATTGCGCCGCCGATCAGGCAAATCAGAGCGGGCAGTTTTTTGCTGCCGGAATCTTCTTTCATGGATACTCCTCCTAGTGTACGGTTATTCACTTACTCAATGCGGCAGATCAAAACTGACTTTGCTGAATAGTTACAGGAATCCAACAAAAAGGGCAGGATTCTGAAAATTCTGCCCTCTTTGAAAAAACCAATACAGTAATTATTAAGGGTAGTAACTGTTTCTTAAAGCAGGACAGTCTGCCTTACTGCCGCAAATACCGGGGCTCTACCGTTTCTCCGTAAATAATTGCTTAATTATTATAATAGCTGGAAATAACCTGACCCATGGTCTTCACGAAAGCGTCCTCATCCAGCGCACCCTTGGCATAATCCGCAAATACCTGGCAGGTCTTGTTCTGAAGGCCGTCCTTCTTGAGCATGGTGTGCCATCCGGAAGTCTTGCCGGCATCCATGTAGCCCTTAATGCTCTCGGCAAAAGGATCCGCTGCGACAAAGCTGCAGTCTTTGAAAGGACTGATCAGTCCTGCCTCGTTGACCAGGATATCCTGAGCGCTGTCATCGGAAACCCACTGCAGGAACTCCTTGGCCGCATCAACATCGCCATCGCTGTAAACCGTCCAGAAGCTCGGAGGGCCCGCAATGATGGTATCAATGCCATCCTCGAATGCGTAAGGCGCAAAGCCCATTGCCCAGCCGGTGTAATCGGGGCTGCCCGTGACACCGCCGTTGATCCAGTTGCCCTGCGTGACAAACGCATACTTGCCTGCGGCAAAACCGGCCACCTGGTTATCATAGGTGCCGTCGATCAGAAGAGCGGGATCGGAATACTTGTTCATCATACCGACAAATGCAGCGAAATCTTTCATCCTTGCCTCGTCGATCTTGCCGCCGTCATTGAGCAGATCGATGTAGGTGGTGTCATCCTGTGCAAGGCCTGCATCCAGATACTGCGCAAAAACGTGCGTGCCGGAGGACCAGCCCAGATTCGCAGGCTCCGCGCACCAGCCGAACACGGCGGTCAGACCGAGTTCGTCTTTTTTGCTGTCAAGAGTCTCAACTGCCTTCTGCCATGCTGCGGGGCTTGTCAGAGAAGCGGGGTCCACACCTGCCTTCTCCAGAATCTCCGCATTGTAAGCCAGCGCGGTTGCCTCAACCGTATAAGGGAAACCGATCGTGCCCATTTTCTCGTCGACCAGCTCATAATCGGTATCTTCCGTCCATGCCTCACCGGTCAGATCAGCGAGAAGGCCGTCCCAGTTCGCCGCCTGGTTTGCCTCAATGACGAAAATATCGGGCATGTTGTCTGCCTGATACATCTTCTTGAGTTCGTCGGAAGCGTTGGTGTCACCGCCGATGGTCTCAACGTTGACAACTTTTCCTGTCTCTTCCTTATACTTTGCAGCCAGGTTTTTAAGCTGCGTATCAATTTCGGGCTTGCCGTTCAAAAGACGGATGCCCTCTCCGCTTGCAGCGCCCGATCCTTCCCCGGTGCTTGCCGCAGAACCGGAAGAAGAACCGCCGCAGGCCATGAGGCAGACTGCCATTGCAGCAGCCAACACAACTGCTAATAGTCTCTTTCTCATAATATCCTCCTTTTTATGCAAAATGCATATTAAATAACACTGTTTAGATTGTATCCTATACAAAGTCGCTAAAAAAGGGACAAGTATGCCCTAAAAAATGGGGATAACGACAGCTTCTTAATGTTATTTGGTCAAAATGTATTGCATATCCTGTTATGTTCTCTGCCCGAATCATATCTCTGACCGGCGGAAACCGGGAATTCCGGAAAGGATCCGGATACCTTCCTCAATGTCCTCCATGGAAATATTCTCATAACAAATGCGGACGTACAGCTGCCCGCTGTCCCTTCCACATCCTGAACGGACATCAAGACCCAGGCCTGCTTCAGCCACCCTGTTCATGATCACAGAAGCTTCTTCCGTGCACGATACAGCGGCGATGATTTCCGTCCCCGACTCCGTCCTGTGCAGTACGGCGCAGCTTCCGAAGGCTTCTTCCATGCAGCGGATCACATGATTCCTCTTCAAAAAGTTCCGGTAATAGTATCTGCGGAAATGGTTCGGCAGTCTTTCCCATGAAAGGATCAGATCGAGCATATCCAGCTCCAGAAGTGAAAAGCAGCCGTCTCTGCAGAGCCTGCTGAGCACAGATGTTTTTATCTCCATGAGCTCCTGCGGAAACACAACATAATGAAGATGAAGAGCGGGGGCGAAAAAGCGGTCAAGGGTCCCTGTCAGAATAATCCTTCCCCCTGCCCGGCCTCCAAAGAGCGTGGAAAAAGGCTTTCTGTCATAAACCACCTCACCGTCGGCGTCGTCTTCCAGAATATAAAGATCGTCCTGTTCCATCCGCCTGTAAAGCCACTCAATCTCCTCCGGACTTAAATGATTACTCCCCTGTCCGGCATGATGGGGAATGGTATACACAATACGGGGCTGAACCTGCCGGACCATCCGGACTGCCTGTTTGTGACTTCTGAACAGGAAGATCTGTTCTTCTGAACAGGTTACGCCGCGATATATTTTCAGATACCTTCGAATCAGGGAACAGACCCTCTCACCTGCCGGAATATCCCCGCCGTCTTTACAGTCCTGCAGAAGCCTGGTCTCCAGCATGCTCCCGATCCCCCGCGGGAACATAGGCGATATGGGCGGTTTCCCCCTGAAATCAATGCGGACGGCTCCCTCCGTATCGCCATGCCGTTTTATTCCGCTTCTGTCCTCCACGGACTGATGCAGCGCTTCCTCCGCTTCCTCCTTGCCGCCGCTTCCTTCCGTCTGTCCCGCGTGCTGTCCGGCATTCCTCAGATATGACAGGTCATCTTCTGTCTTTTCCCCGGAAATGTCATCCCCGAAACAGAGGGAGCGCCAGGCATCCGATATACGGCTGCCCTGCCCGCGCTTTGCCTGGATATAGCCTTCCTCCGCCAGCATCAGATAGGCATTTTCGATCGTATTCCTGGCGACGCCGAGGCGCTTTGCTTCTTCCCGGATCGGCGGCAGATACTCTCCCGGCTGATAGATCCCGTCTATGATGTCTTTTCGAAGGTCTTCATAAACCTGTCTGTACAGCGGTATTTTCTTATTCAATGTCGCTCTCCTTTCAAGTTTAATTTTTACCTTCTGACGGGCTTTGAACCTGTAAACCTTTCAACTGTAAACCTTTCAAATCTATACAGCCAGTACGACTGCCTGAAAAGGCTCCAGGCAGATCCTGCCTTCCCCTTCTATATCCAGTGTGTCTGCATTGTTCAGGAGCACACGGCAGAAGGAAGGATCTATGGGCATCTTTACAGTCTGTCCGCCGATATTTGCGAGAATGAGGATATCCCTCTCTCCCGTCCTGCGGTAGGCCATCAGATCATTTTCGTTTTCACAGACCGGGGTAAAGGATCCATACACAAAAGTGTTCCGGTAAGCGGGATCTTTGCGCAGCGAAATCATCTTTTTATAAAAGGAAAGTACTGATCCGCTGTCTCTTTCCTGCTGTTTTTCATTAATCAGGACATAATTCGGATTGATCCGCATCCAGGGTTCTGCGCTTGAAAAACCGCATCCCTCCAGATCGTTCCACTGCATAGGCGTGCGGGAATTGTCCCGGCTGAACTGCTGAACGACCGACAGAGCCTCTTCTCTGGTCAGACCGGCGCGGACCGCACAGCCGAATTCTCCGAGAGCGGATACGTCATCGATATCTTCAAGGCGCTCAAGCGGTATATTTTCCATGCCGATCTCCTGCCCCTGATAAATGCAGGGGATCCCGTGCAGGAAGAAATACAGCACCGCCAGCATCTTTTTTCCTTTTTCCGCAAGAGCCTGTTTTTCATCTTTTGTCAGAGCGTTCTTCCTGACGATCTCATGCATTGTTTCCTGCAGGAACCGGTCCCCGCATCGCGGGCTGTCATGATTTTCGAGCACATTGGTCTGGAACCCCCAGGAGTTGAAGGCTTTCTGAGCAGCGAAACACGAGTCCCTGTACTGTCTGAGCGTGACAGGTTTCCTGTCGTACCATCCTTTGTCACTCATCCCCAGAGTCATCTCCCGGAAATCAAACATGGAAGAAAAGAATCCTTCTCTGCCCATAAGCAAAGGCAGATCCTCTTCCCTCTCCCCGCACACCTCCGCCACAGTAAAGGCATCATAGGGATCCAGGACCTCTCTCTTCATCTCTGAAAGAAAATGTTCGATCCCGCGGGTCTGTCCGATCACGGTCTCCATATCGACCATGTCGTCCTCCCGGTCCGGATAAAAGTTCCGCAGAGGAAGAGGCTTTTTTATATTCATGATCGCATCGATCCGAAAGCCCCGCACGCCTTTGTCAAGCCACCACTTCATCATGGAAAAGATATCCCTGCGCAATTCCGCGTTTTCCCAGTTGAGGTCCGGCTGTTTTTCATGAAAGACATGGAGGTACTTTTTTCCGGGATTGCCCGGAAGCGGCGACCAGACAGAGCCCCCGAAATAGGAGCGCCAGTTCGTGGGCAGCTCGTCCTCCCCGGCATCCACGATATAGAAATATTTCCCGTACTTTCCCTCGGGATCGCGGCAGGCCTCCCTGAACCAGAAATGTTCCGAACTGCAATGATTTACGACCAGATCCAGGATCACATCCATGCCCCGCTCCCGCGCCTTCCGCAGGAGTTCCTCCATCTGCGCATTTGTCCCGAAGACCGGATCGATCTTGTAATAGTCGCTGATATCATACCCCTGGTCGATAAACGGCGACTGATAACAGGGGCATATCCACAAAATATCCACCCCCAGATCCTGCAGGTAATCCAGCTTTTCGATGATTCCTCCCAGATCTCCGATCCCGTCTCCATTGGTATCCATAAAGCTCTTGGGGTAGATCTCATAGATGATCTTGTCGTGCCACCATTTTCCGGTCCTGATAGTTGCGTCGTCTCTCTCCATCACATCCTCCTCAGTAAATCTTTTTTCTAAACGTCTTTCTTCCGCCTGTGTTTACATTTCTTTGATTTATGATATATTATCATCATAATTGTTTGCTTTTCCCTCTAAAATCTCCCAAAAAATAGGACAAAACATCCATAATCCGGAATATTTTTTCTTCGGAAATTACAATCTCTCAGGGAATCGGAAAGGAATCGACATGCCGCTTCTTCGATATGATGAAACAGTCAATGTAAACGGAAGAGAAAAAAACATCCACTCCACCCGGCTTCTCCCTGCCGCAGCCTATGATTACGATGTCGTGGAACGCCCGGTCCCCTGGCACTGGCACGAGGAATTGGAACTCTTCCATCTTTTATCCGGCA
>CAMKEX010000121.1 GCA_946411695.1 uncultured Lachnospiraceae bacterium | reverse complement strand
CCTTCTGGCCGAAAATGTTCTTTCTTCCGGCAGTTGCCCACTCATCGACATGCTCGGGCATGACAGATGAAGGAGTGATAGGGTAGATGGTAGCTACTTCTGTATACGCATACGCGGCGTGTGCAGCAGCTTCGTTACCATCCATGGTGAGAAACTTTCTTGCCATTACATTGTCCTCCTGTAATTGTGAAGCGGTTACCGCATTGTTCATGTGACTGTGAATAAGCAGCAAACGCATGTTCCGGATTTGCTGGTACCACCTGAGAAACCTTCTGAAACACAGAAGGTCCTCTGCCGCCCAAAACATGGTCTGGCTTACGAATCCCCCTCAGATCCCGCGCACCGTCATCTGTCGGATGACCGGCCGTGATAATCTGAAGAACCGTATTTATATACAGCCTAAAGACACACACGTGCGCAGAATACATGCTCCGTGAATGGATCCAGCATATTTATGTTAACATTGCACTATAAAAATTGCAATGTGATTTGCCAGATTGTACACAAAAATATTCATTTAAAATGTACGAAAAACTTGGTTAACAATAACTAACTTTTGGAAGATATGAATAAAAAAGCTTCCATTAATTAAGAGTTTTTGCCGGATGCAGTCCGCATGGGAAACCGGGCCGTCCATGCGCTTTTTCCGAAGACGGAAGCGGAAACCGGCCATGGCATAAAAAACGCCCCGCAGGAATCTGCCTGCAGGGCGATCGAAAAATCTGATGTCTGTCCCTTGAGGGACTGCCTGTTTTCCGGGAGGAATCTGATGTCTGTCCCCTGAGGGACTGCCTGTTTTTCGGGAGGATCCGGCCGGGTCATGCGCTAAGAGGACCTCAGGATCCGAGCATGGAGAGATTCTGTACCGCATCCTTTTCACAGAGGACTTCGCAGTGTTCCCGCAGGTACTGCTCGCGGGCAGGAGTGATCATCTCGGAACTGCCGAATTCGGAAAATGTGGACAGAGCCCTCGTATACCGGGCGGAATCCGTATCCTCCGCCGGCGTCAGAAACAGGTAATATTTTGAATCCGCGGGATCGCGGTAGAGGGCGCTCCTGCCGGTAAAAACAGGCGCCGCAAGGCAGGCGGCGTCGGCGGCAGCCCCCAGTGCGGTGAAGGTGTAGAGCTGGGAGCCGGAGGGCAGAATGCTGCCGGCACCGGCCGGTCCGGAAGATTTTTTCCCGGTCTCTTTCTTTTTCCCGGCGGCGGCCGCTTTAGAGCTGCCGTCAGTGTTCTCGCCGATTTCCTTCCTGATCGCATCCAGGAGCTGTCCCAGTGCGGATGTTGACTGGCCTGCACCGTCCGAAGGGCCGCTTTTGACAGAAGGCGCGAAGTTTGAAAACCTGGTGTCGAGCTCCTCGGGATTCTCGACCTTGGTGACGATCAGCACCAGGCTGTCATCGTGCATGGGAACCGCCTCCACCATAACGGGAAGGTTTTCCGCCTCAAAACCGAAGCGCTGATAAGCTTCCTGCATGAGGTCGTGGAAGAGACGCTTTGCTTTTTCCGTCCCGTAGGCTAGCTCCTTCAAATGAAGCTGGCGGCTCTCCATTTCCTCCCTGGAGAGGAAGCAGCGGATTTGATTATCATTGACTTTTTCTATTCTCATGTCGTGCCGGAACCTCTCTGTGGCCGATTTTTCCGTTGTCCTGGGGCGGCGGACTTTACGCCCGGATCATTTCCGGGATCCGGTGATAACCGCCTTTGATTTCATGGTAAACTTGGCGGGCTGAGGCGTCAAGACCCCGCCGGGCTAAAAAACTCAAACACTTTGTGCGAAAATCACAAGAATAGCAGGTTTAGTATTTTCGGAGGCCGATCCTATTGTACAGAATAGATTCATATTTTAAAATATCGTTGTCCTGCAAGGAGCACATGAACGTATCAGAAAGGAGGGCAGTGTCAGGAGCAAACAGCAGGATTTTAATGTTTACAGGTTCCTTTTTTATAACTGAATAAAAAATGAATCAATCTGAAATATGTACTTTTGCCTTTAAGGTATCTGTACCTTCGGTGACCTAAACCAGCGTTAATACACCGTATATATTAATCCGACTGTTCATAAAAGATGGTGAACTTATCATGTACAAAGCATTTGTTTTGTCAGAATAAATAATTCAGAATGGTTTTATAAAGTGTTTCGATACAGACCTGCAGGACCGGGGAAAGGAAATAGGGATAAAATTCCACGACAACATACTCCTTGGATCTTGAGCCCCGATACAATCTGTTCTGCCTGACGGTCCCGCAAGAGAGGAATAATACCGCACAGACTTCGCTGCCCCGCTGCAAAGAACTGCGCAGGGGGCGGATTTGTCACTGAATCCTCCCGCTAAAAGGACCGGCTGTCTTTGAAATATCCTGTATCAATCAGATCACATAGCACATTTCTCCGGGAGAGCCTGCTCCGCCGTCCGGCCTGATCGGTATTACGGACCGGCGCGCTTTGCCCTGTGCGGGAGACGCACGGCGGACAGGCTCAACTGTCTGCTGAGGGTCCGTCCGCCGTCCGGCCGCAGGCTGTGAGGACCGCGTCAGGCCTGTCTTTTCTATGTTCTTTCCTTGTGATATAATGTTGATTTATAGGAGTCCTGATTCCGTATGCCCTTCGACGGATCCCGAATGATCCGCATGCGGGAATACTCTGCCCGGAAAGTCATCAATCTTCTCACCCGAAATGAGGCCTCAAATGAAAAAAGCGGTTCCCTATCTGATCACACTCATCCTGCTCATTGTCATGGGAGGTGTTTTTTTCAAACTGTATTATGACCACTATATGTACACGGATGAGAGGGCAGATCTCGATGAGTACTACGGGGTGCAGGACGGGGATGATTTTCCGATTATCTATGAGAACCTGGTCTCGGATATGCATGCGCGCCGTTTTGACGGCGAAATATATCTGGATCTTGAGACTGTACGGAGCCTGCTCAACAACAGGTTCTATTACGGAACCCAGGACGACACGCTGATCTACTGTCTTCCGGAGGAGATGTTCGCCGCCAGAGCCGGCGAGAAAAGCTGGGAGAGCGATGTGAACGGCAGGACAGAGGAGGATTACGCGCCGGTCGTAAAGGACGGGGAGACGGTCTATGTTGCCCTGGCCTACGTGCGGAAGTTCACAAATTTCTATTACGCGGCCTATGAGGGCCCCAACCGCGTCGTTCTGCGCAACGCCTGGGGAACGGAGAAGATGGCGACTGTCAAGGGAAGCACCAACATGCGCACCCTGGGCGGCGTCAAGGCGCCGATCATCGCCGCTGTGGAAGAAGGTACGGATGTCCTGATCCTGGATCCGCTGGATGACTGGACCAGGATCGAGACAGCGGACGGTTTCTACGGTTATGTGGAAAACAAGTATCTGTCCGAGACCAGGGAACAGGAGATGGAGCCGGTGACAGACGTCCCCGAGTATGTGCCCCAGTACAGAAGCCTGGGAGAGAAAGTCTGCATGGCCTGGAACCTGAACTATTTTGCGGACAGCAACAAGGAAATCGACGGCATGCTGGTGGGAACAAAGGGGATCAACGTGCTCGCCCCGACCTGGTTTACCATGGAGAGCGAGGACGGCGACATTAACGTGAAGGCCTCCCGCACCTATGTGAAGAAAGCCCATGATGAAGGCATGCAGGTATGGGGCGTTCTCGACAACTTCCAGAACGATGACCTGTTTGTCTATACCAAGTTCCTCAATACCCTTGAGGGCAGACAGAAAGTGATCAAAAAACTTGTCGAGGAGGCGGGCTCCTATAATCTGGACGGCATCAATGTGGATATCGAGGGCCTGGTGGAAGCGGCGGATATCTACGATTTCATTGAGTTTGTCAGAGAAATATCCATTGCCTGCCGCCGGGCGGGACTGTTCATTTCCATCAACAACTATGTCCCCTATAATTACAACGACCACTACGATCTGAAGGAGCAGGCGGCTTTTGCGGACTATGTGGTGATCATGGGTTATGACGAACATATCGTCAGCAGCGCCGAAGCAGGAAGTATCGCATCCATCGGATATGTGGAATACGGCATACAGGAGGCCCTGCAGGACGTTCCCGCCGAACGCCTGATCAACGGCATCCCCTTCTATACGATCGGGTGGACGACTGAGAACGGAGAGGTCTCCGGCAGTACACTGGACATGGTTGAGGCCAGGAACTTTGTCAAAGACCACAAGATGAAGACGGAGTGGAACAGCACTGCGGGGCAGAATTATGCTGAAAAACAGTCGGGATCAAAGCTTTATCAGATCTGGCTGGAGGATAAAAAATCCATCAGCACCAAGCTGGATCTGATGAAGGGATATGACCTTGCCGGTCTCGCCGTCTGGCGCCTGGGACTTGAGACCAACGACGTGTGGGACGTGATTGAAGACTACGTGAAGCAGTAAGAAGATGAATACTATATATGCAAAAATGACAGAAGAGGAAATCGACGAGACACAAATCCGGCGTGCAGGAGAGATTCTGCGGGGAGGCGGACTGGTTGCCTTTCCTACGGAGACAGTTTACGGGCTCGGCGGAGACGCGTTTAATCCCGAGTCCTCCAGGAAGATCTATGCGGCCAAGGGAAGACCGTCCGACAATCCCCTGATCGTCCATATCTGCAGGATCGAAGATCTGGAGAGGGTTGCCGCACGGGTGACCCCCGAGGCGCGGCGTCTGGCGGAGGCCTTCTGGCCGGGGCCGCTGACGATCATCCTGCCCAAACGCCCGGAACTCCCCGCGGAGACGACGGGGGGCCTGGATACAGTGGCGGTCCGCTTTCCTTCGAACAGGATCGCCCGGGCCATGATCTCTGCCGGAGGCGGCTTTATCGCCGCGCCCAGCGCCAACCGCTCCGGACGCCCCAGTCCGACCCTGGCACAGTATTGCAGGGAGGATCTGGACGGACGTGTGGATATGATCATTGACGGGGGGCAGGTCGGACTGGGTCTCGAATCCACGATCATAGACCTCACGGACACCGTGCCCGTGATCCTTCGTCCGGGATTTGTGACCTGGGAGAAGCTGCAGGAGGTCCTTGGAAATATAGACGCGGGCAGTCTGGTGCCGGACCTGAATGATGACACTGCGCCCAAGGCACCCGGGATGAAGTATCGTCACTATGCCCCCAAGGGCAATCTGACCATCGTGGACGGAGAACCTGAGAAGGTCATCGCCTATATCAATGAGAAAAACCGCTGCCACCGGGCGGCGGGCATCCGCACCGGCGTGATCTGCACAGAGGAGACAAAGGATTACTACGAGGCGGACCTGGTCAAGAGCGCCGGCTCCAGGGAGGAAGAGGAAACCGTGGCCAGAGAGCTGTTCCGGATCCTGAGAGAGTTTGATGACGAGGGCGCCGGCGAAATCTATGCGGAGTCGTTTGACAGCACCGGAGTCGGCAGAGCGGTGATGAACCGTCTGCTCAAAGCTGCCGGTCAGAGAGTCGTCCATCTGTGAGGGCGCAGATGTCTGTATTCAAATAAATGACAGGAAAAAGCCGGAATACCGGCTCCCGCAGTCCGGCCCGAAGCCGGTTCCTGAGGTATAGAGCGGAGACGGGGGCAGGCAGTCCGGATCAATTAATGAAGATCAAGAGTTCAGGAGGAAAAAATGGGAAAAGTAGTCGTAATGGATCATCCTTTAATCGCGCACAAGATCGGCATCATCAGAAAAAAGGAAACCGGAACCAGAGAATTCCGTGATATCATTTCGGAGATCGCCATGCTTCTGTGCTATGAGGCAACAAGAGAACTGGAGCTTGAGGATGTCGAGATCGAGACGCCGATCTGCAAAACCATGACACAGGAGCTCAAGGGCAAAAAGCTCGCTGTTGTTCCGATCCTCCGTGCAGGACTGGGCATGGTGGAAGGAATGCTCGCCATGATTCCGGCAGCAAAAGTAGGACATATCGGTCTTTACCGCGATCCCGAGACACTCAAGCCTGTGGAGTATTACTGCAAGCTTCCCGCTGACTCGGGGGAGAGACATATTTTCGTGGTGGATCCCATGTTCGCGACCGGCGGTTCTGCCATTGCGGCAGTGGATCTGCTCAAGGAGCACGGCTGCAAAAAGCTCTGCTTCCTCTGCATTATTGCCGCTCCTGAAGGTGTGAAGGCATTTACAGAGGCACATCCCGATGTGGACCTCTACATAGGTGCTCTCGATGATCACCTCAATGAACACGGCTATATTGTTCCCGGCCTCGGCGATGCCGGAGACAGGATTTTCGGTACAAAATAAACAGATGACCTGACCGCAGGAGAAGACGACAGACCGGCTCAGCCCGGCAGCAGCGTCCGGGGTCTGACTGTCTGAAGATCATCGTTCCGACAGGGACAGAAAGGGGGGAAACGATGGCTGGAAAAAGAAGCGGATATATTTCATGGGATGAATATTTTATGGCAGTGGCGCAGCTCGCGGGGATGCGGTCCAAGGATCCGAGCACACAGGTCGGTTCCTGTATTGTCAGCGACGAGCACAAGATCCTGTCCATGGGCTATAACGGACTCCCGACCGGATGCTCGGACGACGATTTCCCCTGGGAGCGGGACGGAAAGCCTCTGATGACCAAATACCCCTATGTGACACACAGCGAACTCAATGCCATCCTCAACTTTCGGGGAGGAAGCCTGGAGGGCGCGACGATCTATGTCACACTGTTTCCCTGCAATGAGTGTGCCAAGGCGATCATCCAGTCAGGCATCCGCAATGTCGTCTATGACAGCGACAAGTATGCGGAGGCGGACAGCACGATCGCCAGTAAGCGCATGTTTGATGCCGCCGGCGTGACCTACCGGCAGTATGAACGTTCCGGCAGAAAGATCGAGATTTCTCTTTGATCAATGAAAAAAGCCCCCTGTGAGGACGCCTCACAGGGGGTTTTTATATGCGGTAAAAGGAAACCCGAAATCAGTTCCGGAAATCAGTTTTGGGAATCCGCTTCCTGGGAATCGGTTTTCCCATTGTATTCGGCAACGATATTCCAGATGCGATCCGAAGGGATGAGCAGGTCGCTGATCGAGCTGTCATGGTTCAGGGTATCGATGATATAGGCAATGAACTTGCTCATATCGCAGCTGTAGTGCCAGGGCTTGTCAAGCAGCTCCTCGGGCTGATAGATCAGGTTGGTCGTATAGATCCTGTCGAAGATGCCTTCTGCAAAAGCCTTGTCAAATTTGTCCAGACCTTCGGTGAACAGTCCGAAAGTGGCAAAGAAGAAGACACGTTTTGCGCCGCGCTTCTTGAGGGCCTGCGCGACTTCAAGGGCGCTGTCGCCGGAAGAGACCATGTCGTCGATGACGACCATGTCTTTTCCTTCCACGCTGGAGCCCAGGAACTCAAAGGCAACGATGGGGTTGTCGCCGTTGACAAGACGTGTGTAATCCCTGCGCTTGTAGAACATACCCATATCCAGACCCAGGACATTGGCAAAATATACGGCGCGCTTCATGCCGCCCTCGTCAGGGCTGATGATCAGCATATGATCGCTGTCGATCTGCAGGTCATCCACTGTGCTGAGAAGACCCTTGATGAACTGATAAGCCGGCTGGACGGTATCAAAGCCGTTGAGCGGGATCGCGTTCTGCACGCGGGGATCGTGGGCATCAAAGGTGATGATATTGTCCACACCCATGCGGACGAGCTCCTGCAGAGCAATGGCGCAGTCAAGAGACTCGCGGTCAGATCTCTTGGACTGGAGGCTCTCGTACAGATAGGGCATGATGACAGTGATCCTGCGGGCTTTTCCGCCGACAGCTGCGATCACACGCTTGAGGTTTGCGAAGTGATCGTCAGGGGACATGTGATTATCAAAGCCGAACATGCGGTAAGTTTCATGGTAGTTCACCACATCAACAAGGATGTAGAGATCCATGCCGCGCACAGACTCCGACAGGACACCCTTGCCTTCGCCTGTTCCGAAGCGGGGCTCTTTGGAATTGATGATGTAGGTGGGGCGGAGATATCCGGCAAATGCGGGGCTGTCTTCGTGCTCGTGCTGACGCTCGGCGCGCCATTCCTGAAGGTAAAAATCAATTTCCTTCCCCATTGCTTCACAGCCGGAGACGGTGATGAGACCGAGCTGGCCGAAAGGGGCATTGTCCAGTATGCGCTTTTCATTTTTTTGGATAGGTTCCATCGGGTTTGCTGTCCTTTCTGAAATACCGGGGTAAAGCGTTGATTGATGCATCTTTGCAGGTCATTTGTACATTTCTTCCCGCATACTCTAACAGAATCATTTGTCTATTACAAGAATATTTTATTTTAACATTGTTTTCAACATTGTTTTTGGAGAGAAACAGGCTGTCCCGACCGGCACAGGCCTGCGGCCGGATCCGTCATGTGCGGCGCCCGCGGCGTCTGCGCTGCAGCCGTATATCCCTGCCTGTCAGTTTGCAGATCTCATAGCTGCTGGTGATGCGGGAAAAGACCCGGTCGGAATAGCGGGCCTGCATCTCCTTGAGAGACAGATTGGTGGATATAATGGTGGGATGCCGGTTGAGCTCGCGCTCGCTGATGCAGGAGAAGAGCTGAGAGGCGACAAAGGCGTTGGTGAATTCCGTCCCCAGGTCGTCGATGATCAGGAGATCGCAGCCGTAGAGGTCGCCTGTAAAATCGCGCAGGGCATCTCTCGTTCCGCTGCCGAACGTGCAGTCGGCGAGTCTGTCAAATAAAGAGGCCGCGCTGAAGTAGAGGACAGATTTTCCCTTTTCGATTAGTGCGCGGGCGGCACAGACGGAGAGCATGGTCTTGCCGGTGCCCACGGTACCGTACAGGTACAGATTGCGGAATACCCGGTCAAATTCGTCCGCAAAGCGCTCGCAGGTCTTCCGCGCCTGGCGGAAGCGCTCCAGGTCCTCCCCGGTGTAGTAGGATTCCGAGAGGTTCCGGAAGTCAGCGTCCGCCGCCAGCATCTCCAGGTTGGACTGGTCATACAGAACGGCCGTTTCTCTTCTGCGCAGGCAGTGGCATTTTTCATGACCTATATAGCCTGTATCGTGACAGTCGGGGCAGTCCCAGGTCATTTCCAGATAATCGGGGGGAAAGCCGTTCTGCGTCAGAAGCTGTGTGCGTCTGCGCGTGATCTGCGCGGCAGTCTCCCGAAAGGAGAGATGACCGGCGTCAGAACCGCTCTCCTGCATAGGGGCAGCCAGAAGGCGTTTCCGCAGAAGATCCATGGCAAGGGAGGGCGTCTGCTGTTCCAGTTCCTGCAGTTCGGGGATCCTAGCATAGGCGCGCATGCGGCGCTGATCGAGTTCGTGCCGGTGCCTGTCCCGGATCCCTGCATATTCGATCATGATTTGGTCATATTGCTCTTTTTTTAAAGACACGTGAAGATACCTGAGGGCAGGCTCCTCTGTCAGGTCCTGCGCATTGAAGGAGTATTTATTGACTGGTAAAGGATCCGGTCCTCTGACAGCGGCGGCTGTCACAGCCGGGTGCCGGGCAGAGGGCTTCAGCCCTGCAGAAGCTCCTCTTCGAGAGCGTCAAAATCGTAATCGTTCTGCTCGAACTGGTTGAAGCTGTTTGAAGTGAAGGAACGGCCCGCTGACCTGCCGGTCTTTTTCCGCTCCCGGCGGGATGCGGGGGCAGGCTGCTGTGTGCCGGCCTGCGCATCGGGGCTCTTGTCCCCGCAGGTTTCCTTTTTGTCTTTATTGTCGGAGCGGGAGCCCTGTGCGGCAGCTGCTTCCGCCTGTGCGGGTGTCATGATCCCTGCATCGGCCCAGTTTTCCGCCACTTTTTTGATATAACGAAAATCCTTCTTGCCCCTGTCTATGCAGTACTGCAGGAGATAGTCGATCAGGTCGTCGGAAAAATGAAGCCCTTCGGAGATGCTGTAGATGATCCTGATCTCATTCAGGGAGAGCGGTTTGCCGATATACTGCTCAATGACAAAGAGGAGCCGCGCGCGGTCGGGACTGCTCTGGAAGCTCTCGAGGGCATCGGTCTCCGAGACAGAACCGGCAGAACCGGACGGCGCTTCCGCGGAAACAGAGGTCTGCACAGGGCAGCTTCCTCCGGCCGCAGGGCGGAGGAAGGCGTGCTCCGCCGAATATTCCGTCCGCAGGTTCTCCGCAGGCTTGGAAAAGGCCAGAACCCGGTTTGTCTCAGTCCTGATGACATTGACGCTGTCAGCGGCAAAGCCCGGCGCTGAGCCCGGTCTGACGGGGCGGCACAGGCGGATGGAGACGAGCTGGTCCCCCTTGTCAAAATCCAGATTCAGAAGGCCTTTCCTCTCCCAATAGCGGAGAGAGCGCACTACGTCCTTTTCCGTGTGATTGAACTGGTCAGCCATATCGGACACACTGGCAGCGCGGTGCGTGCCCATCATGCGCAGCAGATAGAGATAGACCTTGATCTGCGCATCGTTGGCGC
>CAMKEX010000120.1 GCA_946411695.1 uncultured Lachnospiraceae bacterium | reverse complement strand
CACTGGTGATGGTCAGGGTATCAAAGTTTCTGCAATACAGAAAAAAACAACGAAATTACTCAGCACTTTAAATGTTGATTTATTACGTAATAATTAAGGTTTCAGTGTTATAAATTCTGTCTGCAGGTCATCCACCTTCTGTTCCAGAATATCTGCCTTCAGCAGTGAACGAAAATCTTCCTGCTCAAAGATCCGGAGTGAGTAGTCAATGGACTTCAGAGAAGCCTCTGTAAGCGCCTTCAGTTCCTCCCGCGCTGTATCGGACAGGGCGGCTTTTCTTGCCTTGAACTCACCTTCGTACTCCGCGATGTTCTCCGCGTAGTCCGATATTCGTTCCATATCCGATGCCACCAGCATAAGCTGGGAGAGCTTGCTGACTTCCTGGGGAGCGTAGTCTCTGGAACGGAAGGAAATCAGACATTCCTGGATCTTGTCGGTCAGAATGTCGATGGTGTCCTCCGCCTCAAAAACATTTTCTGCCAGGTGGTCATCCAGAGAAAAGAAGCACTCCGAAGCCTTCTCCAGGCAGTTCCGGGCAAGCTGGCCCATTCTGACAAGTTCCAGCTTGGCCTGCTGTATTGCCACCGAAGAAGGCAGGTCCGCAGTTTGTACCAGATAGCGGAGCTTTCTGTCCTCGATGGAACGGCTTTCTTCCGGAAGGACAGGGACCACTTTTTTGGAAAGCGCGACGATCTGATTGGCGAAAGGAATTTCCAGAAGGACAGCCAGGAAGGCGAAAATCGTGTGTGTGTTTGCCACCTGATGGCCGATGTCTCCTGGTGTGAGGCTCTGGATCAGTTCCGTGAGCGGGAACACAGTGATCAGGATCAGCATCAGGGCGGCACGGACCAGGTTGAACAGAAGGTTCAGCACTGCAGTCCGCTTGCCGTTCCTGTTGGTGGTCAGAGAGGCAAGCAGGTTGGGGGTGACGGAACCGATCGCGGCGCCAATCACCAGAAATACAGTCATATCATAGCTAATAAGCCCCTGAATTGCAAAGGTCTGGAAAATGACAACGGAGGAAGAGGAGCTCTGCAGCAGCGCGGTGAACGCTACACCGAATAAGACTGCGATTGCCGGATTTTCCAGTGTCGACAGAAATGTAATAAAGGGAGCGCTCTGGGATAGCGGCGCTATGGCTGATTTGATAACGGAAATACCGAAGAAGAGCATTCCGAATCCGAGGATAATGGAACCTGTGTGCTTTGTCGTGTTGTTTTTTACAAAAATATAGAGGACTGCGCCTATAAACAGGATAAAGGGCGCATAAGCACCCAGATTAAAAGCCGTGATCTGTGCAGTGACAGTGGTACCGATATTGGCACCCATGATTACGCCGATGGCCTGGGCCAGCGTCATCAGTCCGGAATTGACGAAGCTGATCACCATCATATCCGTAGCGGAAGAGCTCTGGACCAGAAGAGTGACGAGAACGCCGACCACAATGGCGACAAAGCGGTTTGCGGTTGCCCGCTCCAGTATGGAGCGGAGTTTATTGCCGGCGGCCTGCTTGAGACCGGAGGACATCATGCTCATACCATAGAGAAACAGTCCCACACCGCCAAGTAATGAAAAAAAACCGTAGAGGGTCATAAAATGTCTCCTTATGTTTAGTTCCTTAACATAATTCCTTATTAACTTAATTCCTTACTAACTTAATTCCTTACTAACTTAATTCCCTACTGTGCAGAGACCCATAGCTGAGTCCCGGACTATCAGGATTGGCGGTATGATAGCACAGCCTTGTAAAAGCAATAAGGCGTGCTTTGTAAAAAGCGTGTAAAAACACGGCAATACAGAAACGATTATCTTTAGAGTGCTTTTTGAGGAAATCGGGACAGGTTGATGATATATTAGTATTGTGGATTTCAATATAACGCAGTCATTAGAACCCGGAGACAGTAGGATGAAACACAAGGTCAAAGTGAAAGTGCCCGTCGAGAAGCGAGGCTTCCTTGGAATCAGGAAGACGGTCATGGAGACACGCATTATTGAGGTCGATGAGAAGACCTATAAAAAGCTGAAAAAAGATTGGGAGAAGCGCCCCTACAGTATAGAAGAAATGATGTTTTATGATGATATCATTTATGATGAATGAATATCCGTCAGTATCTGTATTGTGCGAATGACAGCATGAGGAGCCGGATGACGGAAGAAATCAAGGCGTTTTTTGACAAATGTGATGAGAACAGCAGTAAAAATATTTGTTGGAGTTTTGCAGGAGGAGAAAACCTATGTCAGGAAAAGTGATTGCAATTCGCAGGAAGAATTCGGGCGATTCCATCGAGAAGGCTTCTGCCGATTATCAAAAAGAGCTTCGGGAGATCATCGGCATCGTCGAGTCAGCCAAAACCCGTCTCAGCAAGATGACACTCGACATGGAGGATGACAATATTGAGATCGGAACGTTGGATGAAGCTCTTGATGCACTGGACGATGCAATCGATATAATGGAAGATTCCTGTAATTAAATGAAGGGCATTGGCAAAGATTATGAATATCAAAATACTTCATCTTCTGGATGGGGCAGACCAGGCAAAAGGCCTTGCAGTCGTGATTGATGTCTTCCGGGCTTTTTCCCTGGAATGCTATTTGTTCTCCAGAGGTGTGCAGAAAATATATGCCGTTGGAAGAGAAGAAACGGCGTGGGAACTGAAACGGGAACACCCGGAATACCTTATGGCCGGCGAGAGGGGAGGCGTGATCCTGCCCGGTTTTGACTATGGCAATTCTCCGTCGCAGACCGAATATGCCGATTTTCAGAATAAGATTGTGATCCATACTACCAGTGCCGGAACACAGGGACTGGTGCATACCTGCGCTGCCGGGGTTAAGGAAATCCTCACGGGCAGCCTGGTCAACGCTTCCGCGATTGCCTCGTATATCAAAAACAGAAATCCCGAGCGGGTATCGCTGGTCTGTATGGGCAATTCTGGGATCGCCCCGGCTCCGGAAGATGAACTCTGTGCCCGCTATATCAGGAGCATCCTTGTCGGGGAACCGTTCGAAATGGGGCCTGAAATCCTTACTCTTGTCAACGAACCATCCGTCGCAAAGTTTTTTGATATCAAATGGAAAGATGTGTTTCCCGTGAAGGATCTGATCATGTGTCTTGAATATGACAGATTTCCGTTTGCCTTGAAGGCTGAGCAGTGCGGCGGGGATATTTTTGAGATTACCCGTGTCGATGTGCAGTGAGAGATGACAACACGTTATCCGGGCAGTTACGGATGCGTGTCAAAAAAGACATTCCTGCTACAGCATTATTAAGATTGAATTTGATTTAATTAAGGGAGCCGCATTCATAATTAACCCTTCGACAATTATGATGAGTACGGAGTAAAGATATGATTGTTCCGGATTCACTTACATGATTGTTGGAAGGAGACCAGCCATGAAAACACAAGGATGCACGAAAAAAAGGAACCCCGCAAGATCGTCAGATAGTTGCGGCATCATACGGCTGCAAGCGGTGCATTTTTCCGTGATGCTTGCCATGCTCCTTATGATCATATGTGTTTTCAGCAGGATAATCTTTGCGGAGAATGTAGAGAGTGTAAAGCTGGTGCCGGAGGACGGAGTCTCGTACAATGAAGAGCGCTGCAGAGATGTTCTGCAGAAGATCTTCGATGGAAATACAGAAGACCTTTCGATCAGCGTTCTGTCAGGTGACGAATGTTTCGATATTGCGCGAGAGAGTATTACGCTCTATGAGGACGGAGATTTTTTATTTGCCGTCATTGACCCTTCCGGAGGGATGCAGAAAATAGAAGGGACCCGGGCCTATTCCTTGGACGGTGGACGGGTCTGGCACGTGGGGGCTTTTCATGCAAGATCCGGCCTGGGGGACATGTATATCCTGGATCGAAAGATTCTCATGGTTGACGGCATACATGGGGTGGGTCCAACCGGCACATACACCTTCCCGAGGATCTCTTTTGACTATGGAAAAACTTATCCTTTGACCATCACTTGCAGCAATGTGGAGAAGATTACCGCGCTTCCTTTTATTCAGCAGGATTACAACGCATACTGCTATCCCAGGGTGATGAGCATTGACAGGAAGCAGAACCGGATGGAGATTTCCTACTTTATGAGAAGTTTTCCTGCACACGAAGAAGCGGAAACAGAATTCTACAGGCAGGTGATCCGGCTGTCGGATTTTGCAGTCCTGGAGGAGACGGATCTTTGCGGGCTCAGCCCGATTGCAGAATGATGGCAGTGCTTCACATGACGCAGGATCTGGTACTGCCCTGGTCCCGGTCCATGTCTCCCTTTACATAGCGGGTGCTGAAGGCCATATTGATTTCCCGCAGTTCCATTTCTCCGCGGATATAGGCGTCGTACATTTCAGCGACTCTGGCGGCACATCCGTCGCAGGCTCCCTCCAGGTTGCCCAGAGACTCCTCGACGATTCTGCGGCGCTCGTCTTCAGTTGTGTCTTTGATCAGATAACTCATTTTTTAACCTCTCTTATATCTTTTGGGAAATATTGATTCTATTTTCAGAGATTTCAAGTGTTTCAGGGCTTCAAATCTTTTTCGCTTCAAATCTTTTTCAAGGATAGCAAAGAAACTAAGGATAGTCCAGATGCAGAAAGGGACAGTTCTCGGATGCCTGCGCTTTGAGCAGGAGATGGAGAACTGTCCCTTATATCATTTCATTATCTGTTTCAGATTATGAATCTATTGGCGTGATTGTCATATCACTGCGCGGTTACGCCGCCCTCGACGACGAGGCTGTCCTCATAGTCTGCACCGTAGGTATCGACCAGGGTCTCCTCGTAGTCTTTGTGGAAGAAGTTTTCATCGGCCAGAGAGGTGATCTCTTCATTGATCCAGTTCAGAAGGGATTCGTTGCCCTTGGTGACGGCCGGTGCGATGGTATCCTGGCTTCCGAGAGAGGGGATACCGACAGTGTAGCCGGGATTCTGGAGAGCAAATGCGATGACCTCGGTGTTGTCATTGGCCCAGGCGACGGCATTCCCGTTCTCCAGAGCGTTCTTTGCGTTGGCATAGGTATCATACTTCTGCAGTGTGATCTCGGGATTGTTTTCTGCCAGATAGGTTTCTGCTGTGGTTCCGGAGATGACGATCACCTGATCACCCTCACCGATCTCAGACAGATCGGTGATGACCCTGCTGTCGGGAGATACAACGCCAAGCGCGACATTCATGTAGGGAAGAGCGAAATCCACCTTCTCCGCGCGCTCCTCTGTCACTGTGAAGTTGGCCAGGATAATGTCTACCTTGCCGGTCTCCAGATATTCCACACGGTTTGCGGCCTCTGTCGAGACAAAGTTGATCTCCACACCCATATCTTCGCCGATCCGGTTGGCAAAGTATACATCGTAGCCCTGGTATTCACCGTTCTCATCGACATATCCGAAGGGATTCTTGTCAGAGAAGACGCCGATATTGATGGTGCCGCTGGCCTGGATCTCTTCCAGTGTGCGGTAAACAGCACCGCTGTCCTCAGAAGCTTTTTCTGCAGGTGCTTCGGCGGCATCCGCCGCCGGTCCCCCGGTTTTTCCTGCCGCGGCGGCATCATTGCTGCCGGTCGGCGCGGCGGAACCGCCCGAGGAGCCGCAGGCTGCCAGGGACAGCACAAGTGCAAATGTCAGCAGGATCGCGAATAATTTTCTGTTCTTTTTCATAGTTCCTCCCAAATAATTTACTGCATTTGAAATTGTTATATTTGAATATAGGACTGAATATATTATGGACTGAATATATGGTCTGACTGAAAGGACGTCAGGGTGTCTGGGTGTCGGGGGTAATCACCCCTGCAGTGGGAATTGCCGTAAAATCAAGGCGGCTCCGGTAACCGCGGATGATAGGTCAGGATTTCTTCCGTGAGAATGTAAATGTCTGCAGGAACTGCCTTGCCCGCTCGGTTTTGGGATGGTCAAAAAACTCCTCCGGCGGGCCTTCCTCGCAGATGTCTCCTTCGTTGAGAAAGATCACCCGGTCCGCTATGGCTCGGGCAAACTGCATCTCGTGGGTCACGATCAGCATGGTCTTTCCCTGGTTTGCCAGCTCCAGGATCACGTCCAGTACCTCGCGGACCATCTCGGGATCCAGGGCGGCGGTCACTTCGTCAAAGAGCATGACCTCCGGGTGCATGCAGAGGGCACGGATGATCGCGACTCTCTGTTTCTGACCGCCGGAGAGCTGGCGAGGGAAGCTTTCCGCCTTGCTCTCCAGGCCTATACGGGCCAGGAGCGCCAGGGCCTCTTCCTTTACTTCCTCCCGCTTGCGCTTCTGGACCCTGGTCGGCGCCAGGAGGATGTTGTCCAGGACATTTAAATGCGGGAACAGTTCATAGCTTTGGAAGACCATTCCGACCTTCTGTCTGAGTTCCGTCAGGTTTTTATTGTTCTGGGAGATCCGTTCGCCGTGCAGCAGGATCTCTCCGCCCTGGATGTCCTCCAGGGCATTCAGACATCGCAGGAAGGTGCTTTTGCCGCAGCCGCTTGGTCCGACGATGACGATCACCTCTCCCTCGTGTACGGTCAGGCTGATCCCGTCCAGGACAGTCAGATCGGCAAAGCGCTTGGTCAGATGGTCAACGACCAGGAGGGGAGCACCTTTTTTTACTTCAGTCATTTCTTTTTCCGCCACTGGTTCACCTCCATCGTTTTTCCAAAAATCCGGCCAGCAGGCTGATGGGCCAGCAGGCAAAAAAGTACAGGGCAAAGACTGTCAGATATACGCCGAAAGCGGCGTTTGGGCTGCTCATCCGGTTGGCCTCGATGATCTGCTGGGAGACCTTGAGGACCTCCACCACACCGATCATCAGCACCAGGCTGGTTGTTTTGATCATGCGTGTGATCAGATTCATCGACAGCGGGATCAGCCGGCGCACCGTCTGGGGCAGGACAATATAGCGGTAGGTCTGTCCCCCTGAAAGTCCCAGGGCTGCCGCGCTCTCGTATTGGTGCTGCGGAATACTGATCAGGGCGCCGCGCACCAGGTCGCCCATTTCGGCCGCCCCCCAGAAAGAGAAGACGATCACGGCAGAAGCCTCCCCGGACAGATTCCAGCCGAAAATTCTGGTTGTTCCGAAATAGACCAGAAAGAGCAGGACCATCTGGGGCATGATTCGGACGATCTCCAGATAACATCGCATCAGTGCCCGGCTGATGGGATTTTTCCAGGTCATCAACAGGCCCACAAGGATGCCCAGGACAATACTGATCACCACAGAGAGAAGACTGATCTTGAGCGCGACGCCCAGGCCTCCCAGGAGGCGGGCCAGGTTTTTGCCCTTGAACAGGACATTAAGACCCAAATCCGGCATAGCGCATCCTCCTTTCAATGAAGCTTCCCAGTACGGAAACCGGGAGCAGGATCAGGAGATAGAAGACGACCAGCAGGAACAGGCTCTCCGTTGTTTGATAGTAGAGTCCGATCAGATCCTTGGCCGTGAACATCAGATCCATCAGGCTGATCGCCGAGAATACGCTTGTCTCCTTGAGCAGGAAGATCACATTGGCCATGAAGGCCGGAAAGCTGATCGTCAGCGCCTGCGGGAAGATGACGTAGCGCAGGATCTGCAGGCCGCTCAGGCCCAGGCTCGCCGCGCTTTCTGTCTGCACCCTGTCCACAGCTTCGATCCCGCTGCGGAAGGCCTCTGTCATGTAGCTGCCTCCCAGGAAAGCCAGTCCGGCAACGCCGCAGGCATAGGGATTTGTCCGGATCCCGATCTTGGGCAGTCCGTAGTAGATAAAAAAGAGCTGGATGAGGAGCGGCGTATTGCGGCTGATCTCGACATAGACGGAGACCACATGCC
Organism: uncultured Lachnospiraceae bacterium; assembly: GCA_946411695.1. Lineage (GTDB taxonomy): Bacteria > Bacillota > Clostridia > Lachnospirales > Lachnospiraceae > CAG-791. The sequence goes on along the minus strand of CAMKEX010000120.1, from coordinate 2,599 downwards.
GGGCGATCGGTACCTTGAAATACTGGATCATCGTGCATATGATCCCGATCGCGATCGAAGCCAGGATCCCCAGCACGCCGATCTGCAGGGTCAGCACTGCCGCCTTCTGATATAGAGGAAGATATTGATGAATGAAATCCCAATTCACGATATACACCTGCTCTTTCACCTTCGCCGGGGGAGGTCCTCGTCAACATGGCGGTTCACTGACTATGGCTGCAAACTCATTTTCGAATATAAATAGACTTTGGAACGAGAAAATCATATCTCTATTTACCTATTATGTCAATAGGTTATTAAGGGTAAAAGGTTTTCAGGGAAAAGAAGTTTTGTGTAGAAAGGCTTTTGATCCGAAAAAAGCCCCTGCCGGTATTGCAATAAAGCCCCTGCCGGTACAGTAAAAATGTCCCGGCCTGTGCTGTGAAACAGCCGCTTTCCGGACTGCGCAAAGCTCCTGCCGGGAATGCAAAAAAAGCCCCTGCCGGGACTGCGTTAAAAAAGCTTTTCGGAACGCGGCTCCGGGCAGAGGCTCTGTATCTTTTTATTCAAATGTTTTTGCATCTTTCGATGCGTATTTGTTCTTTCAGATGCACATTTGTTCTTTCACATGCCCATTTGTGTTTTCAGATGTTTGTTTTTTATATTTTCGGATGCATATTCCAATTTTCAGAGATCATATGCATCTCAAGGGCGGGGCGGATTATTTTCGGCCTGCTTTTTAATATTGTTTGCAGCGATCAGTACCATGATACTGAAGATCAGACCGATCAGTGTGGAAGTCAGGTCGGTGATCGAAACATTCTTCACAAAATCATAAATGAGGCTGCCGGTTCCAACCACTACAGACAGGATTGACAGCACCCATGCGGGCATGATCTTTGCGGGATCTTTTGCTGCTGCTCTTTCAAGACATCCGGAGAAGATTGCAAAAAGGGATACTGCTGCGATTACAATACCGATGATCAGTACTGTGTATGATCCGAAAGCAGAAGGCAGCTCTGCGGCAAGTTCCGGTTCATTTATGATAACAATTCCGGCTCCTGAAACGATGATACTCAGGATCAGAGCAAGTATGCCTACAATAAAATCCAGGATTCCTGCAACATCGAGAAACTGTCTGCTGAATGTCATTTCCATTTTTTTATCCTCCGATTTATCCAGCTTATTACTTTAGTGATAATATCTTAATAAATTTGTGATGATACTTGGCTGCACTTATGTGATATTATTTAACTGTGTCAACTGTATCGTCAACTGTATCGGATCTGCTGTCCGGCTGTGTATTGCCGGCCCTGCAGAGTACTGATGTTTTTGTTTTTTTGTTTTTCTATGCCTGCAGTATAGCAGAGGAAAAGGCACACAAATGTCACACCGGTGATCGGGGTAATCATCTGTTGTGGAGAAGGGGTAGTGTGATGAGTATTTTGAAATTAAAACCGACCTGTAAGGATTATTTGTGGGGCGGCCGCAGACTGGCAGAAGAGTACAATGTGGAGTTTGAGGGAGAGATCCTGGCAGAGGCTTGGGAACTTTCCTGTCATCCGGATGGGCCGTCAATGATCGTAAATGGTCCTTATGCCGGAAAAACTCTGAAGGAATATCTGGACGCAGAGGGCATGGAGGTGCTCGGCACGCACTGCAGAAGATTCCGCGAGTTCCCTATTCTGACAAAATTCATTGACGCCAAGGACAACCTGTCGATCCAGGTCCACCCCAGCAACGGCTTTGCCCTCCAGAACGAGGGTCAGTACGGCAAAACGGAGATGTGGTATGTTCTCGACGCCGAGGAGGGAGCCTTCCTGTACTATGGTTTTAAGGAGGAGATCTCCCGCGAGGAGTTTGCCCGCAGGATCGAGGAAGATTCGCTTCTCGAGGTGCTCAACGCAGTGCCCGTCAAAAAGGGCGATGTTCTCTTTATCGAGTCCGGAACACTCCATGCGATCGGCAAGGGAATCCTGATCGCCGAGATCCAGCAGAATTCCAACGTCACTTACCGGGTCTATGATTACGGAAGAGTCGGCAAGGACGGCAAAAAGCGCGATCTTCATATCGAGAAGGCGCTGGCAGTGACAAGCCGTGTTCCGATTATAAGAAGCGGCAGCGAGTATCCGCATGTGGCGGACTGTGATTACTTCACGGTCGATAAGCTGAATCTGGACGGAGTGCTCACATACAGGATGCAGGGAACGGTGAACGAGGCCTCCTTCCTGAGCATTTTGATCCTGGACGGCGAAGGTGTGATCAGCTGCAAAGGAGAGTCCGTGTCCTATCGCAAGGGAGACAGCTTCTTCCTGGCGGCAGGCAGCGGGGACTGGCAGATCGAAGGAAAGTGCGATGCCCTGCTCACAACGATCCGGGAGAAAGCAAGCCCTATTCGTGTGGGTATCACCATTGGCAGCTCCGAGACGCAGATCGGTCTTGTAAATGACCGGAATCAGATCATCGCACAGCGCACTTTCACAACCGATTCGGAAAAGAAAGCGGAAATGTTTATTGATGAAGTGGCGCAGAGCACACTGGATCTTCTGGAAGAGCAGAATGTTCCTCTGGACCAGTGCATCGGCGTCGGCGTGGGAGTGCCGGGCACCATCGACAGGCG
>CAMKEX010000119.1 GCA_946411695.1 uncultured Lachnospiraceae bacterium | reverse complement strand
GCTTCATGTACTCGCAGAAATCATGCATCCAGCCCATGTTCCACTTGAAGTCAAATCCAAGGCCGTCATCCTCGGGCTTGGCCGTGATCTTGGGCCATGCCGTGGACTCCTCTGCGATGGTGAGGAAACCGGGATGCGCGCCGTGAATAACGGAGTTGAGATGTTTGAAAAACTCAATCGCGTCGAGGTTCTCATTTCCGCCGTACTTGTTGGCCAGCCACTGGCCGTCCTTCTTGCCGTAGTCGAGATACAGCATGGAGGCGACTGCGTCAACACGGATGCCGTCGATGTGGAACTCCTTGATCCAGTAGAAAACATTTGCGATCAGGAAATTACTGACCTCGTGCTTGCCGAGATTGAAAATACGGGTACCCCAGTCGGGATGTTCGCCGCGGCGGGGATCCGGATCTTCAAAAATGCACTCACCGTCGAATCTTGCAAGACCGTGCGCATCCGGGCAGAAGTGCGCAGGCACCCAGTCCAGGATAATACCGATTCCGGCATTGTGCAGCTTGTTGATCATATACATAAAGTCATTGGGTGTTCCGTAGCGCGATGTCGGCGCATAGTAACCCGTGACCTGATATCCCCAGGAGCCGTCGAAGGGGTGCTCGGAAATGCCGATCAACTCGATATGGGTATAGCGGAGCTCCTTCAGATACTCTACGATGCGGTCAGCGAATTCTCTGTAGTTGTAGAACCCGTCTCCGCCGTCCGGATGCTTCATCCACGAGCCGATATGGCACTCGTAGATCGCCAGGGGCTGCTGATTGGGGTTCTTTTTGCCGCGCTTGTTCATCCAGCGCGCATCAGACCAACGGAAGCCGGTGATATCCGCGGTTTTGGATGCGGTGCCGGGCCTGAGTTCCGCCGAATTTGCAAAGGGATCGGCCTTGTAGACTTTGCTGCCGTCCTTGGTAGTAATGCAGTACTTATACAGCTCTCCCACACCGATTCCGGGGATGAACAGCGTCCAGATACCGCCGTCATTGAGCTTCTTCATGGAATATTTTTCTTCGTCCCAGTCATTGAATGTACCAACCACAGAGACCGCTTTGGCATTAGGTGCCCAGACAGCAAAGAAAAATCCTTTTTCTCCATCCTCTTCAGAAGGATGAGCGCCAAGCTTCCTGTAAATGTCATAATGCGTTCCGTTTCCGAAAAGATACGCATCTGTCTCCGATACAAAAACCCTGTTGCCCGTCGATTTTGCAGCCATAAGTTCCCCTTTCTGTTCTTATTGCTGGTGTTCTCAGTATCGTGTTGCATTCCGCGCAAATCTCACGGCAGAAGCCGCAGTATTGTGCAGTAAAAAATGATAACAGTTTGTCGTGCTGTTTCTATTTTCTCTTTCCGATTTTTCTGATTTCGATCCGGGGCTGGACCGTTCGGAGAAGACCGGACACCTTATCTGCCGCGCAGACCGTTCTCCACGTCTTCCTTTTTCCAGGAACGGGTCGTTCCTGTCTTCTCAGCGGTACCTGCGCTGTCAGAAGAAGGCTCTGCGCCTGCTCCGTTTCCTGCGTAATCATCGCCGTAGAGCTCGCGCTTGGCGGCATCGGACCTCTCCAGGACGCGCCTGCGGGCCTCAGCCATGCGCTGCTGTTCGCTGTCCCTGCGGATCTTCTCCCACTCCGACATGATCTGTGCCAGATCAAGCTGCCCTTCAACCTGTGTCTCTTCCGCAGCCTCTTCCTCCATGACCATGGCGAGCTGGCCGTTGGTCTCCTGGGCAAGGACATTGTCGTAATCGCTGATCTCACGCATGCCGCGGGCAATGGTCTCCTGCATGTTCACATCACTCAGAAGAGTATCTGTGTATTCTTCCGGTGTTGCAGAAGGCTCTGCGGCATCGAGGCCGTCTTCCTCCTCCCCGGCATCTTCAGCATAGCTGTCCGCAGCCTTTTCCGGAACCGCCGGCCTGGGGATCTTTCCGGATGCGGCATTCGGCATTGCGATGCGCGCGTCGATCACGATCTTCTGTGTTTCGGCAGACGCTGTGTCCGCACTGCCGTCTTCGGTTCCTTCTGTTTCCTGTGCGTCACCGGCAGGTGAATTACTGTCGGCTTCGGTCTTCTCTCCGGCAGTTGTTTCTGCTTCTGAGGCCGCTTCGGCAAGGTCTTCCTGCGAATCCGTGTCTTCCTGCCCCTCACCGGCCTCTGTACCGCTGTCCTCTGTTTCGCCGGCGTCCTCTTCACCCGCATTGTCTTCCGGCACGGGTTCGGGAGGAGCGATCGTCCCTCCGCTCTTGAGGATTTCAAGCCGCTCTTCCTGCTGCGGTGTGAGCGGAGTCAGGGACTTTTTCAGTTCCAGGGCCCGGATTACAAAACGGCCGTCTCCGAAATATGCCACGATCTCATCGCACTGGCGGATGCATCGCTGCTCTTCCCCGGCACGAAGGTAGAGAGTGGCAAGTTCATAGGCCCACCGCTCCCGGAAATCATGCTGCAGGAACTCCTCCAGGACGGCGATCTGTTCATACACATTGACATCCTGTTTTTTGTACAGTTTGTACTGCAGCAGGAAGCGGTCCGAGTCCCTCGGGGCCACATTGATGAAGGCATTATAGAGCTGCAGTGCATGGATATAGTTGTTCAGCTTCAGTTCGAGTTCGCACAGAGAATAGATGATCTTCCTGCCGGAGGGATTCCTCTCATATGCGATCTCCATCAGATCGCGGCTGTCCTTATACCTTTTATTGATCTTGTAGAGATCGCTTATTTTGCAGATGACATGGACTCCTTTTACACGGGTCCAGTCAATCGTGTCGGCAATATCCGCCGCTTCCGCGAAACGTCTCTCCGCGATCAGTCTGTCAATTTCATCAAGGCACACTTTTAATTCGTATTTATCCAAAGCCCAAACCTCTTCGCTCTACCACTTTTCTTATCGTCTTTCCGTAAAATCAGTTTAGCACAGCGGCATATTGATGTCAAAGAAAGTAAGGTTCTTACATGGCCTGCTTTTCCTTTTTCGCCCTTGCCGGCGCCCTGTCGGGGACGTGAACAGCGGCAGGCAGAAACATCCCGTTTTTTTTGTGCCGGACTGCACTTTAACTTCTTTCCAATTCTCTGCTGAGAGCGGCGAACTGCTCCAGTGAAAGCTTTTCTCCGCGTATATCCTGAGGAAGTCCCAGCGCTTCCAGCGCAGCTTCCGCCTCCCCCCGTGTCAGGATCCTGTCCCTGCAGCGGAAGCCGTGGGACAGACCGTTGGCGAGGGTTTTGCGGCGCTGGTTGAAAGATGCCCGGATAAGCGCAAACATGAATTCCTCGTCCGCATCCACCGGAGGCTCCTCATAGGCCTGCAGGTGCAGGACCGCGCTCTCGACGGCCGGTCTGGGCATGAAACATGCGGGCGGCACCTTCAGGACGACCCGGGGCGATGAGTAGTACTGAACAGCCAGGGAAAGGGCGCCGTACTCCTTGCTGCCGGGGCCTGCACAGATCCTTTCCGCGACCTCCTTCTGCACCATGACGGTAATGCTCTCAAACCTGCCCTTGTCTTCGAGAAGGCGCAGCAGAATAGGTGTTGTCACATAGTAAGGCAGATTCGCCACGACTTTGAGGGGCATGCCGTCATTGAAGCGGTCCGAAAGCTCTTTCAGATCTGTTTTGAGAATATCCTGCCAGAGGATTTCCACATTGTCGCAGTCCTCCAGCGTCTGCGAGAGGACCGGACGGAGGGTCTCGTCGATCTCCACACAGACGACTGTCCCCGCCGCTTCCGATAATACCTGCGTCATCGTGCCGATTCCGGGACCGATTTCCAGGACACAATCCTCTTTGGTAATGCCTGCAGCCTCAACGATTCCGCGGACGATCCTGCCGTCTGTCAGAAAATTCTGGCCGTATTTTTTGCGGGCACGGATCCCATAGCGCGCAAGCACTGCACGCGTAACGCCCGGATTTGTCAGTTTTTCCATTTTTCTGCCTTTCTGTAGGTTCTGTATCTTCATCGCGCCTTTCCTGCGGTTCCCGCGACAGCCATGAAAAAAGCGGGCGGGGACGAATGGCTCCGGCGCGGCCCGCATTCATGCAAGCCTGTAGAGACGTTCTGCGTTTTTCTCTGTTATTTCGATCACTTTCTCCGTGTCCATTCCCTTGAGCCGCGCGATCGCCTCCGCAACATAAGGGAGATAGAGGGAGCTGTTTCTCTTGCCGCGGTAAGGGACAGGCGCAAGATAGGGGCAATCCGTCTCCAGAACGATGTTCTCGATGGGTATGCCCGCTGCGACTTCTTTGAGTTTGCGGGCGTTTTTAAAGGTAACGACGCCGCCGATCCCGATGAAGAACCCCATTTTCACATATTCTCGCGCCAGTTCCAGACTATAGGAAAAGCAGTGCACTACGCCGCCGATCTCCTGTGCGCGGTGCGCCTGCATGATCTGCAGGGTATCCTGTGCTGCGTCACGGGAGTGAATGACCACAGGGAGCTGTGCCTCACGGGCCATCTCCAGCTGCTCTTCAAACCAGTGCTTCTGGATTGCCCTGTCAGGTGTATCCCAGTAATAGTCCAGCCCGATCTCCCCGACCGCAACCACACAGGGATTGCTGAGTTTATCGCGGATCCCGGCCAGGAGTGCGTCTGTCAGGGGAGCACTGTCCGAAGGATGAATTCCCAGGGCGCAGTACATAAAGGGGTGGTTCTCTGCAAGGTCCAGGCACTCGTCGATACTCTCCAGGTCCGACGCGATGTTGACGACCCGGCCAATCCGCTTCTCCTCAAGCTGCGCGAATATTTCCTCCCGGTCCTCCAGGAATGCTTCGTCGTTATAATGCGCGTGTGTCTCGAAAATCATGCTCATAATAATTTATTCCTTCTGACTGTCCCGCTCACCGGAGCGGCGTCCGCAATGCAATCACAGAATACCAGTGCCGCCCTGCGGCCCCTGCGGCAAAAACATCCGGAGTATATCCGGAGCAGGAAACCTCTCTTATGCAGGCAGCACTCTATTATACCACAGATATGTCCTCTTTTTCGGTTCTTCCTCAAAGGGAAAGACAACATCTCGAAAGGTGCTGACAGCGGCTTCTCAAGAATTTAAAAATTTTTTTAAAAAGTGCTTGCAATTCAAAATAACATCGCATATAATAACACTTGCGTTCGGAAAGAACAAAGTGTTTCGAACAAAAATTTCATCGATTTGCGCTGTTAGCTCAGTTGGTAGAGCACCTGACTCTTAATCAGGGTGTCCAGGGTTCGAGTCCCTGACGGCGCACTAAGGAATACCGCTTATGAGATTATTCTCAGGGTCGGTATTCTTTTTTTGTATTTTTTGTTCTTTTTTTTAGACTTTTCCCACCTAATTCATTAAGATAGACATAGACACGTTTCTTTTTTTCCTTTATACTGACTAATTAGTGTTCAAGCTAAATAACAACTGTTTATTTTCAGAAAAAAGCGGAGGGTGTATGAAAATTCAGTTCAGAAAGCTGACCACAGGCCTCCTCGCTCTCTCGATGGCTGCGGGCATGCTCTGTATGCCTGCCGGAGCTGCTGTTCGAAACGTGACAGCACAGAAGTCCGCAGTGGAATCGGGAACGGCTGAGGCTCCCGTCAGCAGCGAATCCTTGATTACCGAGAGTACGGACGCACATACACCGGTTGACCTTTCAAGTGCCACATGGAAGAAAGTCGGCAGCAACCTGCGGCTTCAATCCTCAAACGGCAAGTATAAAACCGGATTTGTAACGCAAAACGGCAGACTGTATTATTTTGACGCCAAGGGGAATATGAAGCTCGGCTTCTTTACAGTCGGCGGCAAAAAATACTATGCCAGCTATGTAAAGGGCGAAAAGGGCAAGGGTGAGATCCTGACCGGTATTGTAAAGGTCAGCGGCTATTACTACTACTTCAGTTTTTCCTCCTCTCCCAGGGGTGCCGTTGCAACAGGATTCCAGAAGATCAGCGGCAGAAGGTATTATTTCAATTCCGCCGGCCACATGGTCACAGGCTGGTTCACAGTCGGCGGCAGCAAATATTACGCAAGCTGCAACAAAAAAGGTCATCTGGGCGCTCTTCTCACCGGTGTGCAGAAAATCGGCAACTCCTACTACAAGTTCGACGCAAACGGCAAGCTTCTGGGGAAAGTCGCAGCTCCCGTGGACAAATCCAAGGCTTCCTACAAATACACGCACATGATCGATATTTCCGAGCACCAGGGAAGCATTGATTTCAAAAAGGTAAAAGCAGCCGGCGTCAATGCCGTGATCATCAGGGCCGGATACGGCAGCAGCACCACCGACAAATATTTCTACCAGAATATCAAAAATGCCAAGGCCGCAGGCCTCCAGGTCGGTATCTACTGGTTCAGTTACGCAGCTACCAATAAACAGGCGGTCAATGAGGCAAAGCGCTGCATGGCTGTCATCAAGCCCTTCAAGATCGACCTCCCCGTATTCTTTGACTGGGAATACGACTCCATGCGTTACACAAAGGTCAAGAGCAGGGACAAGATCACAAACATGACTGCAGCCTTCTGCAGTACCATCGCCGGCGGGGGTTATCGCGCAGGTTACTATTTCAACCTGCACTATCTCAACCATTACTACACTCCTTCCAAGCTGACAAAGTATGCTACATGGTACGCATACTGGGGCTCCAACAAGCCCGGCTCCGCAGCCTGGACGCATGCCGATACGATGGCAACTCCCACCAAATATGATATGTGGCAGTTCACTTCCCGCGGCAAGATCAACGGAATCAAGGGCAACGTAGACTGCGACCTGCTGCTCAATCCCGCCATCAGAAAATAATATCCCGAATAGTAATTTTATAGACAATTAATTCGGCGAAAAATAACAAAAGAGAAATTCACCAAACCCGGTACAGGCCAGACGGCCTGCGCCGGGTTTTTATCTATTTAACATAAGCAAATATACGGAATAAAAAATATATAAAATCAATAAATGCATGCAGACACGCTATTGATTATGCAAAACTAACTCTATATAATTGAATACAGCATTTACACACAAACAGACGCAGCAGTCCGTTATGATGTCTATATTGTTTATATGAAAGGATTATCTATGAAAACATTACAGTATTCTGTAAAAAATCCTCTCGGCATTCACGCCCGTCCCGCAGCCCTGCTGGCGCAGGCCTGCACCGGAATCAAGAGCAACGTAACCCTTGAATACGAGGGAAAAACCGCTTCCGGCAAGAATGTTCTGCAGATTCTTGCTCTCCAGGCAAAAAAGGGTTCCGTCCTCAATATCACTGCGGAGGGACCGGACGAGGATAAAGCCATTGAGATCATCCAGAATGTACTCAGCGAAATCGCGCCCAAGGACAGATCCTCTGATATTCTCCGTGTCGCTTTTTACGGCACCAAGGATTATGACCGTCTCTTCTTCAGCGAGCTCTCTAAAGACAAGGGCGAAGGCACTTACAATGTAGACATCACCTATTTCAGCAGCAGACTGACCATCGAGTCCGCGCATCTTGCGGAAGGCTTCGACGCTGTCTGCATTTTCGTCAACGACGAAGCGCCCCGCGAAGTCGTAAAGGTCCTCGCAAAGGGCGGTGTCCGTCTCATTCTGCTGCGCTGCGCAGGATTCAATAACGTCGATGCGGAAGCCGCAAAGGAATACGGCATCAAGGTCCTGCGTGTACCGGCTTATTCCCCCTATGCGGTCGCAGAGCATGCCATGACCATCATCCAGGCCGCAAACCGCCGCATCCACAAGTCCTACATCAAGGTCAAGGACAACAATTTCGCCCTGAGCGGACTGCTCGGCGTCGACCTCAACAACAAGGTTGCCGGCATCCTCGGCACCGGCCGCATCGGCCAGATCATGGCCCGCATCTGCAAGGGCTACGGCATGACGGTCATGGGCTGGGACGCATTCCCCAACAAAGCCCTTGAGGAGGAAGGACTCCTCACCTATGCTTCCAAGGAAGATGTCCTCAGCAAGGCTGACCTCATCTCTGTGCACGCTCCCCTGATCATGGGCGATGGCGGCACTTATCACCTGATTGACGAGAAAGCCATCAACATGATGAAGGACGGCGTCATGCTGGTCAACACCTCCCGCGGTCCCCTCATCGATGCAGACGCCCTGATCAGAGGACTGCAGGCCAACAAGTTCCACGCTGTCGCGCTGGACGTCTATGAGGGCGAGGATGCCAACGTCTACATGGACCGCTCCGACGATATGATCGACACCGACATCGTTGCGCGCCTGACCATGTTCCCCAACCTGATCCTGACCTCCCACCAGGCCTTCTTCACCAGAGAGGCCCTGCAGGCGATCGCAGCCGTCACCATGGAGAACGCCCGCAACTTCAACGAGCAGCTGGATTTCGGCCCGGCGGAAGTCATCTGAGATAAAGCGGCACATTGCTGATGGTATTCTGCCATTCCGCGCGGAAAAACATTTGTAACGCCCAATCCTGAAAAGGGTAAATGAAAATTCAAGACTCGCCCGCGAGTCTTGCGCGCGTATCCCGTGGCTGAAGTCACGGGTGTTGCGCGATGAAGAATAAAAAAATGAAAAAGGATTGCTGAACGGATTCAAACGCCGCTCAGCAATCCTTTTTTTCATGTCCCGTTGAACAAATCCATTACACTTTATTCAAATCTGTCCGGAATGGAGATGGTCGTGATTGCAATTGCTGCAATAGCTGTGATCGCAGTTACTACGATAATCATTCTTTTCATAAATTTGTATCCCTCCCTGGGTAGTCTGCAGCTGCGCGGATCTGTAGATCCATTTCCAGTATAACATGCCGGAAGTCGGATTGAAAATGATAACATGTCCGGAGGCTGAAGGTAAAAAATGCAGGTACAGCAATCGTTAACATGCCGGCAGCAGTTATTCATGTTTGAATATCTATTCACTTTCGAATAAAAAAGTCAAAGACAGATTTATTCATTTTCGAATAAAACACTTATTTTCATCCATAAAGCTGTCTGCGGACAAGGATTTTTAATGTTTTTTGATTAATCTGCATTTGGCACGCTTCTTGCTTTATATAAAAGCATAGAAAAAAATCACAATCATCTGCTGGAGGAGGTCAGAGTATGAAGGCACTTGAAAATGTACGGATCCTGGATCTGTCACAGAAACTTACGGTTTCATTGGCAACTATGTACCTTTCTGCATATGGCGCGGAAGTTGTAAAGGTCGAAGCGCCCCGCACAGGGGACAGGGCAAGGACCTGGGATCCGGTTCTGGAGAAAGGAAGCGTTTATTTTAACTATCTCAACAGCGGGAAAAAGAGCATCACGCTGGACTACAAAACAGAGGAAGGCGCACAGATCCTGAAAAAGCTCATTCCCCTTTACGATGTGATATGCGTCAATGCGGAAGCCGGAGAGATGGAGAAATACGGCCTCGGTTATGAGCAGATGAAGGAGTAAAACCGGATATCATCTACGCGATGATCTCCGGCTTCGGAACCAGGGGAGAACTTGCGAAATTCGCGGCATACGATAACGTCATCCAGGCCATGAGCGGAGTCATGGACGTCAACGGCTTTGTGGACAGGGATCCCACCAAGATCGGTCCGGTGATCGGTGACAGCTACTCAGGACTCCTCCTGCTGCTGGGAATCATGATTGCTTACTACAACCGTCAGAAGACCGGAAAAGGTCAGCAGGTGGATGTCACTATGCTGGGCGCCCTGTTCGGCCTCCTGGAGTATCCCGTACTCGAGTATGCCAACAACAATAAGGTGCTGACAAGGCATGGAAACCACAGCCTCTACACTGCCCGAACGATATATACAAGACCAAAGACGATTACGTAGCCGTGTCCGTCGCAAATGACGCGCAGTGGCAGCAGTTCTGCGAAAGGACCGGCGTGGAGGCCGCGCCTCAGTTCGCGACCAACGAAGACCGCATGGCAAATATGGACATGCTTACGCAGGCGATCGAATCGAAGTTCGCGGATATGATAGCAAAGGAAGTCGAAGCATGCCTGGAAGGCACGGATGTCGCAGCCAGCGCTGTGATGGGCATCATGGAGTCGCTGACAGACCCGCATCTGCTGGAGTGGGAAATGGTAATCGAGGTCAACGACCCGAAGATCGGTCCCATGGATGATGTAACAGTTTTGGGGCTCGAAAAGTGCATTAAGATCTCACCTTAAAAATAATCTTAAAAAAGAGGACATCCGATAAGCCTGAGTCTTACGGGTGTCCTCTCTCTTAAGAATGAAATTACAATGATGCTTCAGTCAACGAACGGTAGTCTCGCACGTTGACCGCATTTTCAATTTCAGCTTATTGCAAACCGTTACGATCACTTAATAACAAACGATCCAATATATGTATTGTTCGCCGGCATGGGCACGGTACAGAATACACCGTTCCGTTTTCTTCTGGTGACAATACGGACATAATATCTGGTATTCTTTTTCAGCTTGGCTCCGCCGCATTTATCGATGGATGCACTGGTGGCAGTTGCTTTTTCAGTAGTTGACTGATTCCAGTACCATTTGCCGTTGGGATTCGTTGTGATGAACACATTGTATCCGTTGCAGCCGTAGATGATGT
>CAMKEX010000118.1 GCA_946411695.1 uncultured Lachnospiraceae bacterium | reverse complement strand
CTCAACCAGGATATCAAGTATTTCGAGATCGAGAGCTGCAAGACCATGGTCTCCCAGGTCATCATTTCCACTTTCAGCGCTCTGGAAGGAAAAGAAGATGAGATTCAGGAGGTCCTCAATGAATTCACCGGCAAGAAGAATCTTGACCTGTGCCTGATGGTCTTCACCAGCATTCTGGATAACGGATCCATCGTATTCCGCTCAGGCGAGAAGTCCGACTGGGCTCTGGAGGCATTCCCGGACAAGGAAAATGAGACCCACTCTCTCCAGCAGGGAATCCTGTCCAGAAAGTCACAGATCATCCCGATCCTCACCGGAACCATTCAGAAATATTCGTAACAGATCACACTGGAGAAATCTGTGCCGCATGCCGGCGCAGACAGAAGGCTTCTTCACTGTTTTCATTTTCGTGAAAACAGTGAAGGAGCATACGGAGCAAGTGCTGCCGCTCTGACGGGCGGCATGGTTGAAAAAATGGAAGAATACAGAGATTATATGATCCGCGCCGTCGCGGCAAACGCACAGATCAATGCGTTTGCCATTACATCCAGGGATCTGACAGAGACGGCGAGACAGGCACACAATACAAGCCCGATTGCGACAGCTGCCCTGGGCAGGGCCATGTCGGGCGCACTTATGATGGCGGATATGCTCAAAGGTCCCCGCGACCTTCTGACTATTCAGATCGACGGAGACGGCCCCATGCAGGGACTGGTCGTGACAGCGGACAACCAGGGGCATGTCAAGGGATTTGTCAAAAATCCCAATGTGATCCTGCCGCCCAATGAACAGGGGCATCTCAATGTCGGCGGAGCGATCGGCAGAGGAACACTCACTGTGATCCGCGACATGAACCTCAAGGATCCTTATATCGGACAAATTCCCCTTGTGACCGGAGAGGTTGCAGAGGATCTCACCGCATATTACGCACAGTCGGAACAGATCCCTTCCTCCGTGGGACTGGGCGTTCTGATGAACAAGGACAACACCGTGCGCAGGGCGGGCGGCTTTGTCGTACAGCTCATGCCTTTTGCGGATGAAGAAGTGATCGGAAAACTGGAGGATAATATCCGGAAGATTTCTTCTGTCACCAGCATCCTCAATGAGGACAGCAGGCCGGAGCATCTTCTGGAAGTCGTCCTGGACGGGTTTGACCTTCAGGTAACATCAAAAGAGGATGTCAGTTTCTACTGCAACTGCAGCCGTGAACGTTTTGAAAGCGGACTTGTGCTTCTGGGCAAAGAAGAACTTGAGAGCATCATCGAAGACGGAAAAGACATCGAACTGGCCTGCCAGTTCTGCAGCCGGACTTATTCCTACACACCGGATGAAGTAAAGAAGCTTCTTCCCCGGGCAGCAGCGGCAAAACGTGAGAGCACCTGAGGATTGCAAAAATCATACAGTATGATTATAATGATTACTATTCTGCTTTTTGCAGTTAAATAGCAATTCTGTTTACGGCGGCCTTTGGCCGTGTGAGGATATAGAAAATGTTTTGTGCAAAATGTGGTGCTGAAATGGCAGATAATGCCAGAAAATGCGATCAGTGCGGAGCGCCTGTGCGTGTCCGTCCCAAAAAAGCAGCCGCGGCGTCGAAGGGTGCTAAAAAGAAGCTGTCCGGGTTTCCCGAAGCCAATATACCTACACAGGAAGATGTTGAAAACAGCCTTCGGGAGGAAACTTTCATGGATCCTGTTTTCTTTAAGGAAGCAGGAGGCGATGTGGATGTAGAGGCGATCATAAAGATCGCGCGCGGAGAGGAACCGGAAGCGGCCCGGGAGGCCGGGAACGAAGATGACAGGCCGACTGCCGTGATCTCAAATCCCGAGCTCGACATGGCATCTTATCTGGACAGCCTTCCCCTGATTGAGAAGGCCAGAAGGAAGATTTCTGCTTTCCATCATCGCAGAGCAGAAGCCGCGGATGAAAAGCGCATGAGAAGGCAGCTGGAGAGGGCTTCGAGGCATTTCGAAGCTGAGAAGACGGCCGGGGAAAGAGCGGAAGCGGCCCGCGCCGAACAGGCCCGCCGCCGTGAGGAACGGGCTCTCGCCGAGAAAGCAAAGGCGGAACGCGCAGCAGCTGAAGAAGCCCGCCGCCGCGAGGAACGGGCTCTCGCCGAGAAAGCAAAGGCGGAGCGCGCAGCAGCTGAAGAAGCCCGCCGCCTCGAGGAGAGGGCTCTTGCCGAAAAGGCAGAGGCGGAGCGCGCAGCAGCTGAGGCAGCCCGCCTCCGTGAAGAGAGAGCCCTTGCTGAGAAGGCTGAGGCAGACCGTGCAGCAGCTGAGGCAGTTCCTGCTGAAAACGTACAGGAAGTGCCTGAAGAGGAAGCAACAATCCGCCTGGATGAGAAGACTGCGGCAGCACGTCGGCAGGAGGAAGAGCTTCGCGCACAGAAGGTGCAGGCAGATCGTCCTGAAGTGATCCGTCTGCAGAATAAAGACCGGGCCGCGGCGATCCGCCGCCGGGAAGAACAGGCTGCTGCGGAGGCCGGGGCTGAGCGCATTGCGGCACAGCAGGCAGCTGCTCAGCAGGAGAATACCGGCGCCGCAGAGCAGCCTGAAAGGGCTGGTGTGCAGGCTGCCGCGTCCGCGGAGCGGCAGACCGGGGAAGCAGCTTATCAGCAGACGGAAACAAGCCGCGCTGAAAAGTTCCTGAACCTGGGACCGGCCGATCACACGACCTATACCCGGCTTGAAGAGCACGCGCAAAAGACACTCACCCCCCGGGAGCGCAGCATCGAAGAGATGCGCCGCCAGCGCAGGCGCCGTTTGAACAAGCCTGACCGAATTGACGGTTTTTTGAGCAGATACGGACTGACAAAGGAAATGTCCGTGCGGATCGCAACCCTCTTCCTGATCGCCATCCTCAGCGTGATCTATGTCCTTGGAAGAGGCAGTTCGAGTGTGTCTTCGGATACCTCCTATGCTGGAGAGGGAATGACCGGCAGTGAGATCACACAGGACCAGGGAGTCGACGGAAGTCAGACGGAGCCTGCACAGGGCGGTGATCAGACAGACCTTCCCACCGGCGGCGGTGATTTCCAGAACAACTGATCAGGAAGTCTGTTCCGTACAGGAAAAATGACGGAAGGAACATGCGGTTTGTGCTGCGGGACGGCGCAAATGCATGTTCCTTCACCGTTTTCGCCTCTGCGAAAACGCTGCATATAAATACCGGGAAAGTGCCGCCCCGGCGGGCGGCATATTTCAACAGTATGAAATATACATAAAAAGGGGACTTGAAAACAATGCAAAGAGAATCTTTGGGCAGCCGTTTGGGTTTTATTCTGATCAGCGCAGGCTGTGCGATCGGTATCGGTAATGTATGGAGATTTCCGTATCTGTGCGGACAGTACGGCGGCGGCGCTTTTGTGCTGGTCTATCTCTTCTTCCTCGCAATTCTGGGACTCCCTGCCATGTGTATGGAGTTTGCAGTGGGCAGAGCGGCGCATAAGAGCCCGATCCACATGTACCAGGAGGTGGAACCCAGGGGAACAAAATGGCATGTCCACGGCTACTTCTGTATGGCGGGCAACTATATACTGATGATGTTCTATACCACTGTAGCGGGATGGATGCTCCAGTATTTTTTCCAGACGGCCTCAGGAAAGTTTGAGGGAATGGATGCCAAAGCCGTCGAGAGTGTTTTTACGGACGGACTTCTGAACCCCGGCCTGCAGGTCGGCTTCATGGCAGTTGTTGTCGTTCTCGGCTTCCTCGTCAATATGCGCGGACTGCAGAGCGGCCTTGAGAGAGTTACCAAGGTCATGATGACCCTTCTGATCGTGATCATGCTGATCCTTGCTGTCAACAGTGTGTTCCTGCCGGGCGCAGCCAAGGGAATCCGTTATCTGCTGGTCCCTGATTTTGCCAGGATGAGGGCGCAGGGAATCTGGACCGTGATCGTAGCGGCCATGAACCAGGCTTTCTTCACACTCAGTGTCGGAATCGGTTCCATGGCGATTTTCGGCAGCTACATCAACAAAGATCAGTCTCTGCTGGGAGAATCCGTCAACATCGTTCTCCTGGATACCATGGTCGCCATCAGCTCCGGCCTGATCATCATTCCCGCATGCTTTGCCTACGGCGTTGAGTCCACAGCGGGCCCGGGACTGATCTTCATCACACTTCCCAACATCTTCAACCACATGCCTCTGGGCAGGGTGTGGGGAAGCCTCTTCTTTGTTTTCATGACTTTTGCGGCGTTTTCCACAGTACTTGCCGTTTTTGAGAACATCATGGCCATGTGCATGGATCTGTTCGGATGGAGCAGGACAAAGACAGGACTGATCAATATCGTCCTGCTCTTCATTCTCTCCCTTCCCTGTGCGCTTGGTCCCAATCTGCTGTCCTTCATCGAGCCCAAGGGGCCGGGCAGCACTTTCCTGGATCTTGAAGACTATATTGTCAGTAACTTCCTGCTGCCTCTCGGCGCACTGGTCTTTGTTCTCTTCTGCACCCGCAGAATCGGCTGGGGCTGGGAGAATTTCAAGAAGGAAGCCAATGAGGGCGAGGGTATGAAGGTGCATGACTGGATGCGGCCTTATATTACATGGATCCTTCCGATCTTCATTATCTTTGTCTTTATCATGGGACTCATCTGAGAACTGCAGGAGTATTGTAAAACAGAACATTGTTTCATGCTGCTTTCTGACCATTCTATGGAGAAAGGAATGCATACGGAAAATGTCGTCGGATCGCATTAGAAAAAAACGATATAATTCCGCAAAGAAAGCACGGCAGGGAAAAAATTGGATTTTTCCGGTCGTGCTTCTTTTTTGTGTGCTCATGGGACTTGCAGGCGCCGCTCTGAATTATTATCTGTATGCGCCCCTGAAATACAGTGACCGGGAAATAGACGAATATGTGAAGAACATCTACGGTGATTCCTGGATACTCCTGAGAAAAAAAGAGACGACGGGAGAAGGAGGCGGAATAAACGCATATCTCTATGAGGATAAAAACGAGGGTACTTTTTCCGTGTTTTCCATGTCCGTACCGGTGGAGAAGGACGGAGTATCCTCAGGACGCAGCCGGAAGGTCCTCTGTGACAATTATTTCAGCACTGTGATCGAAAACAGGCTCGACCAGATCAGGGATCTTGCCAAAAAGACGGAACATAAGGACGGACCGGAACTTGAGATTGAGGTGACCGGAGAGCCCTCAGGCGCCTTCGGCGCCCAGTATATTTTCCGTTTATATCTGGAGAGCAGCCGCCAGATCGAGGCTGCAGGGGAACTCCTTTCGGATATTGACGGATTGCTGGGCTTTTCCGCCCAAAAAGGCTCAGAGCCATGGAATCTGCTGCGCGCGGATACACCCTTCGTCCATGTTTATCTCAAACCCGACCACGGGATCACCGGCGGTGCGGATGCGGTGACCGGCGCGGCAAAAAAAGCGTCCGATCCGGAAGCCGCGGGGCCCCTGGAGGTTCCCGGTGACTGGCGCAGCCCTGAACTGCGCGATGGCTACGAGATAGGCAGGATTTCCTTTACAGATCTGGCGTCGCCCTCCAGGTATACGCCGGAAAGTCTTGCCAGGCGCATGGAAAATGATTATGTGGATGCCGCCAGAACCTACGGCAGCGGCCACTATACAGTATCCGATGAACTCGCTGCCAGATATCCGGCCCCTGTCCTGACCCTGATCAATGTGGGGGGCCACAATCTCACGGAAAAAGGGGAAAACAAATATACCTATCAGTTTGTCTATTGCCGCAGTAAGGGGACATACTGGATGCTCGGCCTGGACCCATGTGAGGATTTTGACGGCGTCCCCTACGGAAATTATCCGCGCAGAGGCGCTTTTTCCAATCTTGTCAGATGTCTGGGAGGCACCTTTTCGGCGGAGGACTGGACCGGCAGCTGGCGGATCGGCACAACACAGTGGGAAGCAGTCCTGCAGACACAGGAGAGAGCCGGAATCCCTTATTCCTATAAAAACCTCCGGCTTACCTGCAACGGAAATGAGACTCTCCTCGACGCCGTCCCCGAGGTATTTGCAGGCACCGGCGCTGTCCCTTCCGGCAGGCCGTTCAGTATCCGCGACCTCATCCGGATGCTCGATGTCCGCATTACCATTAACCAGAAAGACATGACTGCGGTCATGTTCAGAGACTTTGAGGATGAATAAAAATGATATACTGCGAAGGGCAGTTCTGACCGTTCTGACTCTGCTGTGGATGCTTCTGATCTTTGCCATGTCAGGCGCCGATCAGGATGAATCCAATGCCCAGAGCGGAACGATCTGCACCTTTCTGTGTGAGACCTTTGTCGATGGTTTTGAGGAACTATCTCCTGAGGAACAGCAGGCCATCGAGGAAGCGATTGCCTTTCCGGTGAGGAAAGGGGCACATCTGACCGAATATACTGTACTCGGAATGCTTCTGGCAGCCACTGCGGCAGCCTATGCATTCAACCATGCTTCTGTGCCCTTTCTCATCGGTCTTGTGTATGCCGCCAGTGATGAGATCCATCAGCTCTATGTGCCCGGCCGGGCAGGACAGTTTCGCGATGTCCTGATCGATTCCGCCGGAGTTCTGATCGGCATCTGTGTTTACAAAGCAGCTGCCCGGAGAAGGCGTCTGCGGGCTTCGAGAGCGGCATGATCCTTCACCGTTTTCGCCTCCGCGAAAACGCCTCATACACACATGCGGAGCATGTGCTGCCGCTCTTACGGGCGGCACGGTCGGAAAAAATCCGCGGGCTTCTGCTGCAGGAGAGTGCTCCGGCATGAGAGGAGAGAATGTTGAAATCAAAGAACAGATCCCTCAGAACGAAAATGTTCATTGCAATCATATCGGTTGTCGTGGTCATGCTGATCTGCATATCCGCTATGTTTTTCTTCAATATGGGCAGAATTGCAGATATGCTTCTCGACTCAAACCAGGAGATGAGCGAAACTTCCATCAAAATGTCCTCCGAAAGCATTGATGATTTTTCGCGCATCCGTCTGCAGGAACTGGCCGACGACAAGGCTGAGATCGCCAATAATCTGTTCTCAGTGTATGAGCAGGCCGTGTGCATACTTGCGGCGTCTGCAGAGAAGCTGTACGCTGATCCGGATCAGTATTCGGCGCGGGAGGTTCCGCTGCCGGAGATGGAAAAGGACGGACAGCTTTCCATACAGACTTTATATGCTGAGGATGTGGATCCCAATGACAGCGGGATCAGAGAGGAACTCGGACTTCTCGGAAATGTTCAGGACAGCCTGTATGTCATGAATGAAAAAAATGAGAGTATGGCCTCTGTATATGTCGCCTCGGAGAGCGGCTTTATGGTCATGGCCGATTCAATTTCCGGCAAAAAGTTCGATGAAGACGGAAATATCATGCCCCTGGACGCAAGGAAGCGTCCCTGGTACCAGGGGGCGAAAGAGGCGGGAGGTCCTTATTACACACCTGTCACACAGGATTCCCATACACCTCGCAAGGGGATCATGTGCGGCGTGCCTGTTTACAGGGACGATGTTCTGGTTGCTGTTGCGGGAGCAGGGATGTATCTGGATGATATCGAAACACTGGTCCGCAATATTGATTTTGGAGAGGAAGGAGATGCCTGCATCATCAATCAGTACGGACAGGTGCTGTTTTCCACCTTCGCAGAAGGAACACTGGCTGCTTCGGCAGACGGGGAGGATGTGCGCGCAAGTGCCGGCGGTCAGCTGGCGGAACTTGTCAAAAAAGCTGTCGGCCTTGAGCGGGGCGTTGCGCTTGTGGAGATTGACGGAGTTCAGGAATATGCGGCTTATGCTCCCATGAAGACGGTGGGCTGGTCTCTCTTTACTGTTCTTCCCAGGGAGGAAGTGGAGGAGCCCGCAGCGGAGCTTCAGCAGGGCCTGAACCACATCTCGGAGCAGGCAACTTCCAATGCCAGGATATCTATACGGATTTACTATGCCATTGCCGTATTAATGTGTCTGGCGGCTGTTCTGGCTTCCATCATCAACTCATACAAACTGTCGAAAAGGATCGTCGAGCCGATTCAAAAGCTTACGCGTGAAGTAAAAAAAACAGACGGCGACAATCTTGACTTTACCTGGAATCTGGATACAGGAGATGAGATCCAGACCCTGGCGGATTCTTTCCGGTCTCTGACGCAGAGAATGAAAGAGTACATCAGGGACATTCAGGCGATCACGTCTGAAAGAGAAAGGATCGAGGCGGAACTGACCTTGTCCGCCAGGATCCAGAATTCTATGCTGCCGAATATCTTTCCGCCTTATCCGGCCAGGTCCGAGTTTGATGTCTATGCGAAGATGAAACCTGCCAGACAGGTCGGAGGCGATTTCTATGATTTCTTCATGATCGATGACGATCACCTCTGCCTGGAGGTCGCAGATGTGTCCGGCAAGGGAGTGCCGGCGGCCCTGTTCATGATGATCTCAAAAATGATCCTGCAGAACTGTGCCAAAATGTGTTCAACGGTTCCGGAGATTCTGGAAAAGACCAACGAACTGATCTGTGACAATAATCCGGAGGAGATGTTTGTCACGGTATGGATCGGTATTCTGGAGATCTCAACAGGGAAACTGACGGCGGCCAACGCGGGACATGAATATCCGATCATCATGCAGCCGGGAGAGCAGTATGAACTGTTGAGAGACAAGCATGGGTTTGTCCTCGGCGCCATGGAGGAAGTGAAATATAAAGAGTATGAAGTCTTGCTCAGACCCGGTGCCAGGGTCTTCATCTACACGGACGGACTGACAGAAGCGTCGGATCCGGACAATAAGATGTTCGGAACACAGCGTATGCTGGATTCCCTGAACAGACGGACAGACGCCCCCCTGATGGAGGTCCTGCAGAGGATTCAAAACGATGTGGATGCCTTCGTGAGAGGAGCAGTCCAGTTCGATGACCTCACCATGCTCTGCCTGGAGTACAAGGGGATGGAATAAAATAGTCCTAGCAAACCTGAGAAAGCGAGTGCCGGGAGTCCTGTCAGAAGAGAACATGCCGGCAGCGCCCATACAATAAAACCGGACACTGTAAAAAGCCGGGTATCGAGAAGATCGATGCCCGGTTTTTTTTACAAAAATCGATTATTGTAAGAATATCTATCAATATGACGCTTTTGCATATGGTGAAAGCAAGATGATTCTATAATATGAAATCATGAAAACGATGAACGAAGCAGGCCCGGTGGGCCTCTTCGATTTGATTTTTAGAAAGGATGGTCCCATATGAATTTTCTTGAGATGGCGAAGAACAGATATTCGGAACGCTTTTTTGACAGCCGTCCTGTTGAGCAGGAAAAGCTGGATAAAATTTTAGAAGCCGGAAGACTTGTACCGACTGCCTGCAACTACCAGCCGCAGCGCTTCTATGTGCTCCGCAGCCCGGAGGCGCTGGCAAAGGCAAGAATGGTAACGCCCTTCCACTATAATGCCCCGCTGATGCTGCTGGTCTGCTATGACCTCAACACTGTGTGGAAAGCTCCTCACGACCGTATGTTTTCCAATTACAACTCCGGTGAACAGGATGCCAGCATTGCCGCGACAACGATGATGTATGAGGCGGAAGAACTCGGCATCCACAGTGTCTGGCTCCGTGGATTTGATGCACAGACGGTGTCCGAGGTGTTCGATCTGCCGGACAATATCATTCCGGTCATGATGTTTGCCATGGGCTACCCTTCGGAAAAGGCAAGACCCAATGCCTGGCATTTTAAGCGCATGCCGCTGGAAAACTTTGTGACGGAACTATAAAAAGGAGTTTATATCATGCATTTTACAGGAACTGTATACAGAAACCCTTACTGGCCCACATGGCCGCTTCTGGAGATCACGCAGGGCTGTACCCATAACAGATGCAAATTCTGCACCATGTACAAGGAAGTGCCCTTTCGCATGTCCCCGATGGAATGGATCGAAGAAGACCTCAGAGAGATTGCCAGATGCGATCCCGATGCCCGGACGATCCAGCTGCTGAGTGCCAACCCCCTGGTGTTGACCTACGATAAGCTGGCTCCCATCTTCGAGATGATCCGCAAGTATCTGCCGAAAATGGAGTATATCTATCTGGCCGGGAGGGTCACCGATCTGAAAAACAAGACCGTGGAAGAACTCAAAAAGCTCAAGGAACTGGGCATGCGGGAGATCTCTCTCGGCGTAGAGAGCGGCGACGACTGGACGCTGGACCGTATTCACAAGGGCTATCACGCGCAGGACATCTTCGAACAGTGTCACAAGCTGGAGGAAGCGGGGATCGATTACTGGATGACCTTCCTCAACGGTGTTGCAGGCCGGTCCCACAGCCGTGAGCATGCAGTCAACTCCGCGAAGATCTTCAGCCAGTGCAAGCCGATGCTGGTGGGTACCGGAGGACTCACCCTGTTTCCCGGCACACCTCTGCTGGCGGAGGCCCGGCGGGGAGAGTTCGATCCTCTCACAGAGAAGGAGATGCTGGAAGAACTTAAGCTCTTTGTGGAAAACCTGACCGTTGACTGTTCATTTATCACTCATCACACCGTCGCGGCAAATCTGACAGGCCCCAGCTTCCTGAGCAGGAAGGACAGGATCGTCGCCGCGCTTGACAATGCGATCCGGCACGGAGACATGGACCG
>CAMKEX010000117.1 GCA_946411695.1 uncultured Lachnospiraceae bacterium | reverse complement strand
AGCTTCTGAATTCCCTGGGCCTGTAATAGCCGGGAAACAGAATGTTGAGCAGCTTGTTGACAATGTCGATGACCGCCGTGCTGTCGGGCTGGTTAAAGACATTCATGTTATCTATATCCCGGCCGTTCTGATAGTCCTTCAGAATCCGGTTTGTCACGCTCTGAATTCGGTTGCTGATATCTTTTCTCATAGCTATCTTCCTTGTTCCGACAATGGTCTTGTGTATCATCGACGATGATTCGCCGTCTTTAACCAATATACCATATTCCTTTTGAACACGCTATAGGGAGAGTTCGGCAGGCCCGGTGTCCCACCGGACCCGCAGCCTGCGAAAGGCTTTTCATCCATGCCGGCAGGCCTGCGGACTCCGATCTCTCCGTTTTGACAAAGATGCTGCCATCCAGGCATTCGCACCAAGAAAAACCCCCGGAAACTGCATTCCGGGGGTCTGTGTGTGTGATCTTTGAAAAATATGCGATTCTTTGTAAGATAATAGGATATAGGTACTGCAGTCTCTGCGATCAGCGCTTGGAGAACTGAGGAGCACGGCGTGCGCCTTTGAGACCGTATTTCTTTCTCTCTTTCATACGAGGGTCACGGGTAAGGAAGCCGGCCTTCTTGAGAACGGGACGAAGGTCCGCGTCTGCTTCGATGAGGGCACGGGAGATGCCGTGACGGATCGCGCCTGCCTGGCCGGTTGTGCCGCCGCCCTTGACAGTGATCTTGTAGTCATACTGACCGGTTGTGCCGGTGAGAACGATAGGCTGGTTGACGATAACCTTGAGGGTCTCAAGTCCGAAATAGTCATCCAGGCTTCTGCCGTTGATGGTCATATTGCCGGTGCCGGGTGTAATGAAAACACGGGCAACAGAGGATTTCCTTCTGCCGGTTCCATAATATGTCGCTTCTTTAGCCATTGTAAATATCTCCTTTCAAGCTCTGGCCGTCCGATTCATCCGGATCTGTTTCGGCCATCTATTGTCGAATGCCGCCGGTTCTGTTCTTTCCGGCTGGCGTCAAAGTCGATCAGAACTTCAGCTCTTCGGGCTTCTGTGCTGCGTGCTTGTGCTCGGGACCTTCATAGACATGGAGCTTTCTGTACATGTCATCGCCGAGTCTTCCCTTGGGAAGCATGCCGCGGACTGCGTGCTCAACAACCTTGATGGGCTTTGTGCGGAGCATCTCACGAAGGGTTGTATACTTCGCGCTGCCGACATACTCGGAGTGACGGAAATAGATCTTCTGATCCAGCTTCTTGCCGGTAACTTTGATCTTCTCTGCATTTACAATGATGACATAGTCGCCTGTATCCATAAAAGGAGTGTAGTAAGGCTTATTCTTGCCGCGAAGAACAGTGGCAACTGCGCTTGCAAGGCGTCCGAGGGTCATGTCGGTCGCGTCCACTACATACCATTTCTTCTCAATATCTGCTGCGCCTGGCACATAGGTTTTCATGTATTTTCCTCCATCGGTGCATCTGTGATCTGCTGCCTCCGCAGGTTCCGGTCCAGCCCGGTCCCCCATGGGAAAGCGGATCCAATTCTTCTAAATTAATCTCTACTGGTATCATTCAAATATGTGCGTGTCGCAGTGGCAGGTAAATTTTTTCCAAAAACCGGGGAGTCAGGGCATGCAAAATACATGCGTTTACCGCCGTCGCACCCGTCCATTATATTCGAATCAAAAATCAGTGTCAACGCCTGACTGTACTTTTTTGCAAACAGTTTCACGGGCCTGAGGGCCTGATCATTTGACGGTGATGAAAAACTTGACCAGAACTCTTCTGGAAGCGTCTCTGTCCTCTTTGCCGTTTTCATCGTAGACCAGATCCGTGCCGGCGAATCCCCTGGTCACTGCCTTCTCTTTGAGCAGGGCCTTCTGGTCTGCGTCAAGTCCGTTTTCACTGCTCTCCAGGCAGTAATCCCGCACCGCATCCGCGCGGTTCTGAGACAGCTCCATATTAAATCCGAAAGATCCGACACTGTCCGTATGGCCCTCAAAGTCCACATGGGCAATGGAATCCCTGAACTCATCGGAAAACAGGACCGGGACGTAGGCCTTCATAAACTGATCGAGGTAGGCTTTTCCCTCGTCGGAGAGCTCGTAGGAATTGATATCAAAGAGGACTTTGGAGTCCATCGCGATCTCACCGGTTGTCTCGTCGATCTCTGACTCGATGCCGGCATTCCTGAAGGCTTCTCTGAGGCTGGTCAGGATATCTCCTCTGACTTTCATGACAGCTCCCATTTTCTCTTCATCCATGTTCTGAAGCTCTTCTTCATCAACATTGCTGTCCAGACCGGAGTAGAGGAGCCTGGGGGATGTATAGGAGAAAGATTTGAGGACAGAGCCGTCAAAGCAGAATGTGAGGTCGCAGTCACCGTCTGCTTCCAGCAGTTTCTCTCCTCTGGGGTCTTCTCCCGCAACAAAATCAAAATCCGACAATGTCAGCAGGAATTCCTTGTAGACCAGACGGTCCTTTTCGTATTTGTATACATCTTTTTCCAGCAGATTGTCGAAACAGTCATCACCGCAGGCAAATCCGTCGGATTCGAATGTAAATGTTCCTGTTGTATCCTCTGTATAAAAAGAACAGATGATGCAGTCCGAGAGCGGCGCTTCATTCTCATAGGGGTTGATCGCCCGTACTTTTGCCTTGCCTTTTTTGAAGGAAATATCGATCTCGTCGGTCACTTTCAGGGACGGGATCTTCTGTTCCAGGTCCGCGGTGCATTTCAGGCCTTCCTTTTCCAGATTATCCATTTTCTTGCCCCAGATAAAGAGGCTTTTATTGTCGGCATACAGGCCTCTGAAATGCAACGGCACCATTTCGACGGAAGCAAAGGTATAGGGATATTGCTTTCCGTCAATGATCCATTCATCGTCTTTATAAGTTCCGTAGACCTGTCCCTTGTCAAGTCCGGGGGAAGTGAATACCCACTTGTCCCCGTCAGGGAGGACCGTTCCGATCATTTTCCCTTTTTTATTTTCAAAATCTCTGTAGGCTGTAAAAGTGCCGTCTTCATAGATCTTATATCCGTCGCCGTCAGCTTCGTTTTTGAAGCTTCCTGTCAGGTCAAAATCGACAACGACTACGTCTTTGCCTTCTTCCTCTGCTTCCTGAACAGCTTCATTGGCATGATCGCTGATGACCGCATTTACAACAGCTGCCGGAGCAGTATTTTTTGCTGCTTCTCCGAATGCGGAGATCCCCCCGGCTCCCGCAATGCAGACTGCCAGCAAAGCAGCAGCAACATATAAAACTTTCTTTTTCATACTCTCCGAATAACCTCCGTTTAATTCAAGACTCGCTCGCGAGTCTTGCGCACCGGATGCGGGTTGACATGTCTTGCTTTTCAAAGACATGTCAACATCTTCCGCACATGCGAAGCATGTGTTACCGCTTCCGTGCGCATCCAACAAACCTTCGGTTTGTTGGAGCGTTATTCTTCACCGCGGGATTGTACCCACGATGAAGCAAGTTTCCTTCTTTGCACGTGTATCCCATGTCTGATGACACAGGTATTACGCGATGAAGAATAAATCAGTCAAAAACCATAGCGGTTCCCGGCTCTGTTATTTCATAGCGCACCAGCGTCAGGCCGCACGCAGGTGCCGTCGGGCCTGCCGACCGCCTGTCAAGCGATGCGAGGATTTGGGGCATCTGGCCGGGCGATTTTGCTCCGCGGCCGATCTCCATCAGTGTGCCGGCTATGATACGGACCATATTGTAGAGAAATCCCTTGCCGCTGACGCGGATCACGATCTCCCTGGGCATGTGTGTGACATGGTCGGCGGTCCCGCAGGGAATCTCTTCCACCTCTGCACGCACGATCTCGCGTACCGTAGTCTTCGCGCTTGTATACATGCTGCAGAAGCTCTTGAAATCATGTTCCCCCACAAGATACTGCGCGGCCTCGCGCATAGCTTCCGCATCAAATTTATATCTGGAAAAATAGGTATAGAGCCGCCGCATGGGATCAGGCATGGGGCCGTTGTAGATGCGGTACTCATAGGTCTTGACTGTACTGCAGTGCCGGGGATGAAAATCCTCCGGCATCTCGATAGAACTGCGGACACAGATCTGCTCGGGCAGACGTACGTTGACCGCATGCGCGAATTTTTCGGGCGGGATGCGGCTTTCAGTATCAAACACCGCGAGGTTGCAGCGGGCGTGAACACCGGCATCGGTCCGGCTGGCGCCGATCACTTCCACGGGAACTTTCGTAAGTTCCGTCAGCGCCCGGTTCAGTTCGCCTTCAATTGTCGGCACACCGCTCTTCTGCGCCTGAAAGCCGGCATAGTCTGTCCCGTCATAGGCGATACAGAGAAGGATTCTTTTTTTCACAGGCAGGCCGCTCCTTGTAATGATAAAAGTGCACCTTCAGTTCTTCCCGGTCATGCCGCTCACCGGGGCGGCAATCCGGAACAAAGATCAGGAATAAATCAGGAATAAATCCGGAATAGATCCGGAACAAAAAACCTGTCACACCAGAAACGGCAGGGGAACAAGTCTGATCGCGATGCAGACCGCAAAATATGCCAGAAGGATGAAATAGGCGCCATGGTCACGGCCCTGATACACCAGGGGTTTCATCTTGGTGCGCCCTGCGCCGCCGCGATAGCAGCGGGCCTCCATAGCCATGGCCAGATCATTGGCGCGGCGGAAGGCGGAGATGAAGAGAGGCACCAGAAGGGGCACAAGACTTTTGATCTTTTTGATCAGGTTTTTGCTCTCGAAATCCGCGCCGCGGGCGATCTGTGCCTTCATGATCTTGTCGGTCTCCTCCATCAGGATGGGAATAAAGCGAAGGGCGATCGACATCATCATGGCAATTTCATGCACGGGTACACGAAGCCTTTTCAGGGGATTCAGAAGACTCTCAATGGCATCTGTCAGCTGGTTGGGCGTCGTTGTAAGAGTCATGAGGGAGGATCCGATGACCAGCAGAGACAGACGGATCGCCATCTTGACGGCAAAGGAAAGACCCTGCTTTGTAATCTTCAGAAACCCGATCGTGACCAGCACTTCGCCCGGTGTCAGGAACAGATTAAAAGCCATTGTGATGAGCAGCAGGATCAGGATGGCGCGCATGCCGCGCACAATATATCCGACCGGCACATTTGACAGTCCGATCATAGTGAAAAGAAACAGGGCGCATACCAGGTAGCCGACAAAAGAGTCCACCACAAAAAGGGAAATGATATAGGCAAGCGTCCCCACGATCTTGACCCGGGGATCAAGACGGTGCAGCAGCGAATCTGTCTGATAATATTGTCCTAATGTAATATCCTTGAACATAAAACGCTCTCCTGAAGCAGATCATACGCTCACTTGAGTTTTCGCATGATCTCAGCGGCTGCTTCCTCTACTGTCAGTGCATCTGTTTCCACATCCATCCCGCTCTCACGCAGTGTATTCATGATATAAGTGATCTGCGGTGCCGAAAGTCCCAGATTTTCCAGTTCCCGGTAATGTCTGAAAACATTTTTCGGCGTGTCGTCATAGATTTTCCTGCCATGCCCCATCACGACGATCCGCTCCACATAGCGGGCGACATCGTCCATACTGTGGGACACGAGAATGATCGTCATGGAAAGATTTTTCTTCATTTCAGAGATCAGTCCCAGGATCTCATCGCGGCCCCGGGGATCGAGACCGGCAGTGGGTTCATCGAGGATCAGGATACGGGGATTCATAGCGAGCACACCCGCGATCGCGGCCCGGCGCTTCTGACCGCCGGACAGATCAAAGGGCGAAGTCTTGAAATATTTCTCCTTGATGCCTACATTGGCCAGGGCTTCCTTTGCCCTTTTTTTGCAGGCCGCCTCGTCAAGCCCCAGATTTCTGGGTCCGTACATGACATCAGAGAGGACATCCACTTCAAAGAGCTGATGCTCCGGATACTGGAAAACCAGCCCTACATTGGCACGGAGCGCTTTCTTGTCAAATCCGTCCGCGTGAATATCTTTTCCGTTGTACAGGACACGGCCGCTCGTGGGGCGCAGAAGTCCGTTGAGAAGCTGCACAAGCGTGGATTTACCGGATCCGGTATGCCCGATCAGACCGATAAACTGATTGTCCGGTATTTCCAGGTCAACTTCCTGAAGAGCCGATGTCTGCATGGCAGTTCCCTGCTCATAAACATAGCTCACCTTCTCCAGACTGATTCCCATTTTGATCGATTTCCTTTCCGCTGTGTCAGGGTCAATATCATTGACGGTTCCCTTTTTTCAGCTTCTTCAGTACATCCGAGAGCTCTTCCCTGGTGAGGATCCCCTCCGGGATCTCCAGACCTTTTTTGCGAAGCAGATGTCCCAGGAGCGTAACCTGAGGAACATCCAGATGCAGTTCCTGCATCCGTTCAACCTGTGAAAAAACCTCCCGCGGACTGCCCTGCATGGCGATTTTTCCGTTGTCCATGACAAAAACACGGTCAGCCTGGATCGCTTCCTCCATATAATGGGTGATCAGGATAATCGTGATATTCTCTTCCAGGTTCAGTTTTCTGGCGGCCTTGATGACGTCTGCTCTTCCCGAGGGGTCAAGCATAGCCGTCGGCTCATCCATGATAATACATTTGGGGTGCATGGCAATGACACCGGCAATTGACACGCGCTGTTTCTGACCGCCCGAGAGACGATTGGGGGATTTTTTGCGGTATTCATACATACCCACCGTCTTGAGGCTCTCCTCGACGCGCTGCCAGATTTTCTCTGTGGGAACTCCCATGTTCTCCGGCCCGAAACCGACATCCTCCTCAACGACCTGGCCGATGATCTGATTGTCGGGGTTCTGGAATACCATGCCGGCTGTCTGGCGGATGTCCCAGAGAAGAGACTGATCCCTGCTGTCCATTCCATTCACCCAGACTGCGCCCTCTGTGGGAAACAGAAGCGCATTCAGGTGCTTGGCCAGCGTGGATTTTCCCGATCCGTTGTGACCGAGGATTGCAATGAACTGGCCGGGGCTGACATCGAGGGAAACATCGTCGATCGCACGTATAGTGCCGGACGGATTTCCTTCTTCATCGCGCTGTATATAATCATGGATCAATTTACTGATTTTGATCATGTTCTTCCTGTCTCTTCATTTGACTCTATCACTTTTCACTATGTCAAAAACAGACATATCCAAATCAGACACAGTCAAATCGTACATGCTGTAACATTTCCAAAAAAGCCTCCGGGACAGGATCCCCCCGGAGGCTTTTAGTAAACATATCATACTGCAGGCAGAACTTCAGTCAGTCTGAAATGCCTCTTCCTGCTTCTGAGATTAGACAAACTCAAGGACGACTTTCATCGCACCATCGCCGCGGCGCTGGCCGATCTTGATGATTCTGGTATAACCACCGTTTCTGCCGGCATACTTGGGGCCGTACTCGGTGAACATCTTGTCAACAAGGTCAACCCTCTTGGTGCCTTTCTTGCGGCCCTTTGCCTCCTGCGGAACTTCCACGACGGGATACAGGTAGCGAAGGATCTGTCTTCTGGCATGCAGGCGGCTGGGAGCATCCTTGGTAACCTGCTTCTCGACTTCGTCGTAAACAGTTACTTTCTTGCCGTCAACGACTTCCTTGACGCGCTTGCCGTCTTTGTCCTTGCGGGCAACCTTTGCCATGACAGTAACAGTCTCATAATTGTCGCGCTCTTTGACAGCCATGGTGATCATGGGCTCAACGATCTTGCGGATTTCCTTGGCACGGGCCTCGGTTGTGGTGATCTTTCCGTTGTAGATCAGAGCTGTGACCTGGTTGCGGAGCAGGGCCTTTCTGAGCTTGGTCTTCTTGCCTAATTTTCTGTACATTGCCATTGTAATTTTCCTCCATTCGTTATGATGATGCCGGCGGCAGCGCACATCGGTCTTATCTGCTGCCGGTTCCGGCAGAACCGGAGCCGGGCGGGGCCTTGATATTCTGCCGGCCATCTCCTGCTGCACACCCGGTGGATTTACTGCAGCGGGACTGGCTATATGTGATTATGCGGGATCTTCGCTCGAATTGAGCTTGAGTCCCAGCTCTTTGAGCTTCTCGAGAACCTCTTCGAGGGACTTGCGGCCAAGGTTTCTGACCTTCATCATCTCTTCGGGGGTCTTGTTGCAGAGCTCTTCGACCGTGTTGATTCCCGCACGCTTGAGGCAGTTGTAGGAACGGACGGAGAGTTCGAGCTCATCGATACTCATCTCCAGAGCCTTCTCCTTCGGATTTTCCTTCTCCTCGGAGATGACCTTGGCGGTTCTTGCCTTTTCAGACAGGTTAATGAACACACTGAGGTGCTCACTGAGAACTTTTGCCGCAAGGCTGACAGCCTCGTCAGGTGCAATGGTTCCATCGGTTGTGACATCCAATGTAAGCTTATCAAAGTCTGTCTGCTGTCCGACACGTGTATTCTCCACCGTTACATTGACCCTGTCGACAGGAGTGTAAATGGAGTCGATCGGAATCACGCCGATTTTGGTATCGGGCGTTTTGTTGCGGTCGGAACTGACGTATCCTCTTCCCTTTGTGATCGTAAGTTCCATGAACAGGCGGGTATCCTTTCCGCTCAGGGTTGCGATCACGAGATCAGGATTCATGATCTCGATATCCGAATCAATCTGGATATCGGAAGCGCGCACAACACCCTCGCCCTCGTAATCGATAAAGGCGGTCTTGGGTTCGTTGGACTCGCTGTCATTCTTGATTGCGAGACTCTTGATATTCATGATGATCTCGGTGACATCTTCCTTGACACCGTGGATCGTGCTGAATTCATGCTGTACGCCATCAATTTTAACCTGACTCACCGCAGCGCCGGGAAGTGAAGAGAGCATGATCCGGCGGAGGGAATTTCCCAGCGTGATGCCATAACCTCTTTCCAGAGGCTCGACCACGAATCTGCCGTACTTCTTATCATCAGAGATCTGCACGACCTCGATGCTCGGTCTCTCAAAATCAAACACTCGTAAATCCTCCTTTGCGCTCTGCGCTCAGTCCTTATTACTTGGAGTACAACTCGACGATGAGCATTTCGTTCACGGGAACATCGATCTGCTCTCTCTTAGGCAGCTGGCTGACAGTACCCTTGAGGGCTTCCTTGTCAACGTCAACCCAATCGGGGGTCAGTCTGCCGGCGGTAATTTCGGAGATGTCCTTGAAACGCTGGATGTTCTTGGATTTCTCTCTGACTTCGATCACATCCCCTGCCTTTACAAGGTAGGAAGGAACGTTGACGGGCTTGCCGTTAACGGTGATGTGCTTGTGGCCGACAACCTGGCGTGCTTCACGACGGGTGCGGGCAAAGCCCATACGGAAAACGACATTGTCCAGACGGCTCTCGAGCATGGTCATGAGGTTCTCACCGGTCATGCCTTTCATCCTGTCGGCCTTGTCGTAGTAGTTACGGAAAGGCTTCTCAAGGACGCCGTAGATGAATTTAGCTTTCTGCTTCTCACGAAGCTGTGTGCCGTACTCACTGAGCTTACGGCTTCTGCGGATCAGCTGTCTCTTGGACTTCTTGTCATATCCAAGGAAAACGGGGTCGAGATCGAGAGATCTGCATCTCTTCAGAACGGGTGTTCTATTTACTGCCATTGTCTTCTTTCCTTTCTTTCCTGCAGCCAACTCACTTCGGGCTGCCTGCCCTGCGCAGACTCTTCCCGGGCTGCATGTTGTTTACAGCACGGAGAATACTGTGATATTCTCTGTGTCTTCATCCAAACGTGTAAAAATCCATGTGATACAAATATATGATCACACTCTCCTTCTCTTGGGAGGACGGCATCCGTTGTGGGGAACCGGAGTGACATCAGTGATGCTGATGATCTCAAGGCCGTTGGAATTCAGCGCACGGATCGCAGCCTCTCTGCCTGATCCGGGTCCCTTGACGAAAACGTCGACAGCCTTCAGCCCATGAATGAGCGCTGCCTTTGTAGCCGTCTCTGCAGCCATCTGTGCTGCATAGGGAGTAGATTTCCTTGAACCTTTAAAACCAAGACCGCCTGCACTTGCCCAGCTCAGAGCGTTGCCCTGGGTATCAGTCAGGGTAACGATTGTGTTATTAAAAGAGGACTGGATGTGCGCCTGTCCGCGTTCAACGTTTTTCTTGACACGTCTAACCTGCTTCCTTCTGGAGGATTGCTGTTTTGCCATAAAACTAACCTACTTTCTTTCCCAAAAATGGTATCTATCCGGCACATATGATCATAGAAGAGCCGGAATCAATGTGAATTATTTCTTCTTGTTTGCGATGGTCTTCTTCGGGCCCTTCCTGGTCCTTGCATTGGTCTTGGTCTTCTGACCGCGGACAGGGAGACCTCTTCTGTGACGGATGCCTCTGTAGCAGCCGATCTCAGAGAGACGCTTGATGTTCATGGCGATTTCTCTGCGGAGATCACCTTCGACCATGTAATCCTCAGCGATGACTTCGCTGAGCTTCTTGACTTCTTCGTCAGTCAGATCCCTGCATCTGGTATCGGGATTGACGCCTGCCTTCTCGACGATTGCTGTTGCAGAGGTACGGCCGATGCCATAGATGCTGGTCAGGCCGATCTCAACGCGCTTATCTCTGGGTAAATCTA
>CAMKEX010000116.1 GCA_946411695.1 uncultured Lachnospiraceae bacterium | reverse complement strand
TTGATATATTCGTTAGTCATGATCTTAATCTCCTTTATTTCTTTCGAATGCTTGTAAATAGTTCCATACATATTGGCTTCCGCATTGCTGCGGTTGACTGCTTTGTTTTTATTTGACGAGGTCAGTATAACAAAGGATCAGTCACAGTAATGTCACTGGAGATGATTTGATTCCAGGAGTTGATTCGAGGGGGTATTCCTAGGGTTAATTTCAAGGGGTAATTCCAAGTTTGGTTCCGAAAATCTCTGAAGTGGGTTCAATCGGTTATTCACGGCCATAATATAGTAAATGAAAAAGGTTCAATCGAACATACGGAACATACGATTGCGATAGAGTCCGTTTTTATGGATACGTGATGGGGCATTATTATGGAAGAGGGAAGGTGAGACAGAAAAAGAATATGCTAGGAGAAGTATATTATGAAACGTAATAGGGGGTATTTTTATGAAGCATAAAGAAGTATTCGCTCAGATTACCTGGACACGGCAGGATATCCGGCAGCTTCTGGAAGACAATGATCTTGACAGTACGGAAGAGGCTGTTGACAGATTCCTGGAGAGGCTGGATTTCCGCAGATTTGAGGAAGCTTGTATAGAAGACGGGTGGGAGCGATTAGCCTGGGTTCTGAATGAGTAGGACTGATTTGCATTTTTTTCGTTTGCATTTTCCTCGTTTGCATTTTTCAAAATAAACAGATCTTTTCATACTGCATGAATAGGGAGTATAATAAATAAGATATCATATCTAATTGATTTCGTTTAAACAAACTTATCTTAAATATACGTTTTAATATACGTACGGACTTATCTAACTTAGAACAATAGAACAATAATTATTACGGATTAACTATCTACAGGAGCTTCTTATGTTATCTTCCGGAATCTACGAACAAATCGTCAATACCCGAATTAGTACAGAATTATCTAAACTTAATCCCGAACAATATGATATACAGCTGGAATCACTGGATGCGGATGATGCCAGGCGTATTCTGACCATTTATATATCCTATGTCATTCAGCAGGGACTACATTATATTCGTGATAGCTACCCTTCAAGTAGAGACAGGGATTCTCTGATTGCACAGATCAAACTGTGCAATGACATTGTTACAGAAGTGGCCATACACACGAAAGAGCCTGATTTTGAGGACAATCAAATCCTTGAAAAAGGTGAGATTTTGATGTCCTTGTATCAAAAGCTCAATTCTGCACGGGCGATAGCCGGGAAGATAAACCAGAAAGTTATCCGTCCTGTAACATCGATCGTAGAGAATGCTTTATTTACCGGGTCGAAAAATGAACCCAGTATGCTCTCTGAGTTGAAAAAAGAAATTCTGTCTTCTGACCAGGTCGATCTGCTCGTATCTTTTATCAAATGGAGTGCGATCCGGCCGCTCTTGCCGGAACTAGAGGCTTTTACCAAAAGATCAAATGCCCGTCTTCGCGTCATTGCCACAACTTATACGCAGGCAACAGATTATAAGGCGATAATGACGCTTGCAGATCTTCCGAATACGATAGTCAAGATCAATTATGAAACCAATCATGCCCGCATGCATGCAAAATCTTATCTGTTTAAAAGAGATACTGGATTTTCTACTGCATATATTGGCTCCTCCAACTTGTCGAATCCTGCACTGACCGGCGGTCTTGAGTGGAACGTCAAGGTGACTGAGAAGGAGTCATTCGACATCGTCAAAAAGTTTTCGGTTTCCTTTGAAAGCTACTGGAATGATGATACTTTTGAGACATTTGATCCCAACGATGAGGCTTGCCGTAAAAAGCTGCAGGATGAACTCTCAAAGCCCATGTTCGAAAAGAATAATCAGAGACATCTGCAGCTCGAGTTCCGACCCTATGCCTATCAGCAGGAAATCCTAGACAATCTGGAAGCGGAGAGGGAAGTACACGGTCATTACAATAATCTTGTCGTCGCCGCGACAGGGGCACATACTATAATACTGACAAGTCGAAAGTACACCGAAATCGGGAACTTTTGGACTTGTCTTTTTTATTTGGGTGAGATTTTATCAGGAGAGGAGGTGGCATAGCAAAGTTGACAAATACGCTTCGATTCTATACTATAGAAGCGTATACGTAAACAAACGATAGGAGTTACGTCACCATGACGAAATACGAAAAGATGGATTCTCTGGTAGAAAACAACGGGGGATACTTGCTGACATCTGCAGTGCAGGAGGCGGGCATATCCAGGACATATCTGATGCGCTATGTCAGGGAACGGGATATGGAACGTGTAGAGCAGGGAATATATATATCGCCGGATACATGGCCTGATCCGCTGTTTATCCTTCAGCTGAAGAATGCAGGAGTGATTTACTCACATGAAACAGCCCTTTACCTGCATGGTCTCATGGAGCGGGAACCGTCCAGGATTTTTGTTTCTGTAAAACGGGGATATAATGCGACACATCTGATTAATCGGGGCATCAAACCGTTCTTTATCAGGCAGGACTTTTTTGACACCGGGGTTACTGCGGTCAAAACTGCATATGGGAATGAAGTACGTGCCTATGATATAGATCGGACTGCCTGTGACATTGTGCGGCGTAAAGAAGAGATGGATGTACAGGTATTCCAGACAGCCATGAAGGGATATATGGCTGGAAACCAGAAAAACCTTCACAGGCTCATGGCATACGCAAAGGCGCTTGGTGTTGATCGCAGAATCCGGGATTATACAGAGGTGATGTTGTGATAAACATGCCAAATTGGTATCTCAAAACAAAAAATTCTTAATAGAGGGAATTTTATGGAAAAGAAAGATGAAATCATTGAGGTATATAATGAGGATGATATTGCAGTTACGAGTGTAAAAGTAGGTGGCTTGATTCATATAATCAGAGGGAAACAGGTCATTTTGGATAGTGATCTGGCTATGCTATATCAGGTTGATACAGGTGCCTTGAATCGAGCTGTAAAACGTAATAAAAAACGTTTTCCGGACGATTTTTGCTTTCAACTTACAGAAGAAGAGCTTTTGAGATGCCAAAATGGCATCTCAAAAAAAGATGCTTCTGAGGGACGTGGTGGTAGGCGGTATATGCCGTATGCATTTACAGAGCAGGGAATTTCGATGCTCTCTGCAATACTTAGGAGCGATGTGGCAATAAATGTCAGTATTGGAATTATGAGAGCATTTGTTGAAATGCGAAAATTTCTGGCAACAAATTCGCTTATTTTGAATCGTATTGATGATTTGGAGGTTAAACAGCTTCAATACCAGAAGAGCACCGATGAGCGATTTGATAAAGTATTCCAGTATATTGAGGATCATGCTGAATCGGAGCAGAAAGTATTCTTTGATGGGCAGATCTATGATGCCTTCAGCCTGATTACCTCTATTATTCAGAAAGCACAGAAGGAGATTATTCTGATCGACGGATACGTGGATATTGACACTCTGAACATCCTGGCGAAGAAGAATGCCGGCGTAGATGTCAAGATATATACATATGCAAGTGCAAGACTGACAAATACGGATATTGCCAATTTCAATTCTCAATATCCAAATTTGACGGTAAAGAAAACACAGGTATTTCATGACAGGTTTATTATTCTGGACGGAAAGGCAGCCTATCATGTAGGAGCATCCTTAAAAGATGCGGGGCGCAAGTGCTTTGGCATTTCACTGTTAGGCGATCCCGGATTGGTCACGGATTTACTGAACAGACTGAGTACAGTGTGATAAAAAATCTGAATGATGCTTAGAAATCAAATTTGTGAGTATATACATAGAAACTTACATATAGAAGACAAGCTTATGAATTGATGAGGTGCATATTTACACCTCAGTTGGAAGAGAATATCTGCAGATGTCCACCCAAAGCACTGCAGATATGAAAGAAAAACAAAGACAGGTCCGAACATACTGACTATGGTTCAGTATGCCCGGACCTGTTTTCATATTCGTATATTACTCAACAACGGGAATATTTTAGCCTCTTCCTTCGAGGTACTGCTTGTAATAAGCAAAAGCATTATTATAAACGTTTATTCTTTCCCCGCCCTTTACGTTTGGAATGAAAACCGATGCTTTTTCCCCGTTGGTTACCTTTAAGCAACAGATTTAAGTTCTTGGCAGATTCGAATACTTTGATAAAATGGGCAAATTCCTCGTCTGTAAAGTCATCATATTGAATCCCAAGGCGGCTGCACAACACTTTGATAGCCTTCTCTTTTGGAGTGCCGTGCAGATTTTTTGCTTCCTGGACGGCCTTCTCCATTTCAGCGGCTATAGTGGTGTCCACGGTGGTTTTGTCCGTTTTCTGTTCTTCGCGGATTGAACGCAGAATCTCCATCATGTCTGTATTGATGACATGGCTGAAATATTCATCTTCATCGATTTGACCTGCTTTCAATGTACGCATCCAGAGATCTTCCGGATCTGCATCTGCTTCTTCCAGTAAGGAAGTGCGAAGTGATTCCAGGTAGGAATTCATGCTCTGTATAGCTGACTCAGCATTTCGATCCACATAGATTTCCGCGTCGATCATGAAACGTCGGAAAGAAGGGTGGGAAATGATCTTTGAGAGCAGAAATGTATTAATCTTTCCACTTTTAAGGAAATGGATTGCTTCGTCGGACAGATGAAGAGTTTCTATCGGTGTCAGGATCTCTTCCTCGTTATCACTGAGTCCGATCAGATAATCGACAGATACGTTGTAATATTTTGCAAGTGCCCGCAGGGCAAAAAGGCTGATGTCCTTGTTTTCGTCATTCTCATAGGCACTGAGCGAAGACGGCGCTATGCCCACGGCTTCTGCAACTTCTGTAAGTTTCAGATTTCGACGCTCACGGAGTTTATGCAGGCGCGTCTCACGAGGCAGGCTGTTGTCCATAAATGATGTTCTCCTTTTACTGACACGGGTCATATATATTCGTTTCTGGTGCTTCAAAGCTTTAAAAAGCGGCTTCGAAAGCGCGAAAACTCGTCTGTATTAAATCATTTTTCAACCTTTCGCATATTCCTGAAATGCCTGTTTTATTTTGCTATTCTTGGCTTCCCGGAGAAGTTAACTGAATGACCGTCCTGCACGGATATCATTCTGGGAGTTGAGCGATGAGGCAGTATAAGCGGTACAGGTGTAGCCGGAAACAGATATTACTGAAGAGCCGCCGAAGAATGAGATACAACGACACAGCGCCGAACAGGGGACATGCCTGTCAGGAACCATAAAGGAAAGAGCGGCAACTAATAAAAGAGCATACTACAAAAAAGAACGCTATAGAACACAGCAATATGGAGGAAGAGGAATGAGCAGAAAAAGCAGCAATACAGCTCTGAACAGTGGACAGGACTGGATTGTCGATGCAGGAGGTATTCAGATCCTGATAGAAAAGATTGGAAGGATTGTTAAAAATCACATCGCGGACAGGCTTCAGATGTTCAGCAATGAGCTGGAAGACCTGGCTCATCATCCACCGGATGAGCAGGGATACCGACTCATAAATGGTTACAGAGTAAGGGAGATTTTTGCAGGGGAAGAGAGTCTGACAAACCTTCTGACCCAGTATATGGAGCGTACGATTGCCCTGCATTATTAAGTTTCTGTATGGAGCAGAAAGATAGTAAAGACTCAGCCCGTATCAGTTTTGATACAGGTAAAAGCGGTCACGACACAGTGAAAAAGGCTTGGTAAAGAAAACATATTGTAGAACGACAAGATTGTAGAACGACACTGACAGGAATACAAAAAAGGAAAAAGAAAATGAGAAAAAAACCGGAAAAACCAACAGTTGCGAAGAGCGTATATAAAACCGCTGCCTACCTCCGCCTGTCAAAGGGGGACGGGGATGTGGACGGCATAGAGAAATCAGAAAGTAACAGTATTTCTAACCAGAGGCTGATTATCGACAGGTTTCTGGAGGAGCATCCGGAAATGGAGCTTGTGGATACTTATATTGACGATGGCTATACCGGCACCAATTTCAAAAGGCCTGAGTTGAAGCGGCTGATGTATGACGTGGACGAGGGCAGGATCGACTGTATTGTCTGCAAGGATCTGTCCCGCTGGGGCAGGGAGAGGATCGAGACCGGAACCTATCTTTCCAGAATATTCAAGGAAAAGGGAGTGCGGTTCGTCGCGATCAACGACCACTATGATTCTCTGACAGCAACAGGCAGTGACGACCATCTGATCGTGCCGATCAAGGCACTGACAAACGATACCTTCAGCAGGGATATTTCCATGAAGGTGCGGTCCAGCCAGAGTGTGAAAAGGGAAAAAGGAGAATATATCGCCCCGTTTGCACCGTATGGATATAAAAAAGATCCAGAGAACAAAAACCATTTGATTGTTGACGAGCCGGCGGCACAGACAGTCCGCAGGATCTTTGCCAGAAAGATTGAGGGAGTCAGTGCCAACGCCATCGCCGGGGAATTGACAGAGGAAGGAATTCTGCCGCCGGCGGCCTATAAGCGCAGGAACGGCCAGAAGTGCGGAGGATTCGGAAAAACAAGAGGAACCAGATGGAGCGCTTCTCAGGTTCTGCACATCCTACGAAGTGAAATCTATATCGGCAACATGGTTCAGGGAAAGACTTCAAAAGTCAGCTACAAGGTAAACCGTATCATCCACAAGCCAAAAGAGGATTGGGATATCGTGGAGGGAACCCATGAGGCAATTATCAGCAGGAGCGATTTTCTGATTGTTCAGTCCCTGTTAAACAGAGACACGATCAGCAGTCCAAATAAAACAGAAAGCTACCTGTTCTCCGGGCTTCTCTTCTGTGGAGACTGCGGGAGTGCGATGAACCGCAGAACCAGCACATGGAAAGAAAAGCAAACGGTCTACTATATCTGTTCAACCTATAACAACAAAAGCCGTGGCAGTCCGGGATGCACACGCCACAGTATTCGTGAATCGGATCTGATCCAGATTGTCAGGGAGAGTCTGAACCGAATGATTCGGAAGATGTGCAGGTTTGATGAGCTGGCAAAAAGACTGGAAGACATGCAGATCAGTATGGAGGATGCATTCGCCAGGGATCAGGAGATACAACGTTTACAGCAGGATCTGGAGAAATGCAGGGTACTGAAATCCTCTCTATATCAAGATCTGAAAGAAGGGCTGATCAGTGAACAGCAGTTTAACAGCTATCGGGAACAGTACTCAGAACGTGAGCGCAGGTATCAGGAATCTATCCTTCGACAAAAAGATATGATTCGGAGGATCTATGAAAACGGTATTGTTGCAGGGGATTTCTTGAATCGATTCAGAGAAAACCCGCAGATTGAGGAACTGAATCACCGTCTGCTTGTCAGCCTGATCGACCGGATCCTGATCTATGAGGATAAGACTGTGGATATTGTTTATCGTTACACGGATGAAATGCAGAAATG
This sequence comes from uncultured Lachnospiraceae bacterium, assembly GCA_946411695.1. Taxonomy (GTDB): domain Bacteria; phylum Bacillota; class Clostridia; order Lachnospirales; family Lachnospiraceae; genus CAG-791. The sequence goes on along the minus strand of CAMKEX010000116.1, from coordinate 3,202 downwards.
TGCCTCCATTCTGAATAATGCATCGTGAAACAGTGAAGGCAAGACAGTGAAGAGAAAGGAGGAACGATGGCAAGGACGAAAAGACGGTTCAACGCCGTCGAAAACAAAAAACCGGAAGCAGACCAGGAAATTGCTTCTATCGGAGTATGGCGGACAGGGCTCTATGCGAGGCTTTCTGTCGAGGATACAAGCGGCAGGAAAGATTCCATTGAGAACCAGCTGCACATCCTGCGAGGTCATTTTCAGGACAAACCGGATTTCCGAATTGTGCAGGAGTATGTAGATAAGGGCTTCTCCGGTACCAATTTCCACAGGCCTGCCTTCGAACAGATGATGGAGGACATACGTGCCGGGAAAGTGAACTGCCTTGCGACCAAGGACTTATCACGTCTGGGAAGGGATTATCTGGAGACAAGCAACTACATAGAGACTATTTTTCCTTTCCTTGGCGTCCGCTATATTTCTGTCAATGACCATTTTGACACAAACGAGGAGCGTAACGGGAATAAGGAGATGGAGGTTGCCCTTAAGAATCTTGTCAACGACATGTATGCGCGGGATATATCAAAGCGCCTCTCTGTGGCCAAAAAGCAGGAACGGCTTCGCGGCAGATTCTCCGGATCCACTGCTCCTTATGGATACAAGATAGATTATAACCATCCGCTCCGCCAGCTGATCGTGGACGAACCGGCGGCAGAGGTTGTGCGGTCCATCTATGAAATGGCTCTGGAAGGAATTCCGTTGCGAGAGATCTCCCGGAAGCTGCAGGAACGCCGGCTCCGTATCCCGGGAAGCTATTTGAAGACCGGCGAGCTTTTTCTCAGGGAGGAAGAAGAAACACAGAAATGGAATATCGGTACCATTTCCAATATCCTTTCCAGCCAGATGTATATCGGCAATCTGGTCCAGGGCAAGAGAAAGACCCGCCTGTACAAGGGAGAAAAAGAGCATTTCACATCGAAAGAGGAGTGGATCATCACAGAGAACACTCACGAGCCGATTGTCAGCCGGGAAACCTATTTTGAAGTCAGGAAAATGCTGGAGAAGAAAGTTGAAAGCAGCGACTTCACGCGTGACAAAACGGCAGAGTTTCCAATTAAAACGGATAAGTACGCAGGAATTTTGTACTGCGGTATCTGCGGGAAACGAATGTCCTACTGGTCCGTTGTGAAAGGGTCCGTTCAGCAGAAAAGGATCTACTACTATCATTGCCGGGATAACTATACTTTGGGAAAAGAAGGAAACTGCAGAACATCGATCAGTGAAAACATGCTGGATAGTCTGGTCAGACAATTGTTGGGAGACCTTCTGCGGAGCTTTTCGGGAGAAACGGGAGAAGTGGTCAAAATCAGTGAGAGTCAGCTGCAGGCTGCCCTGAAAAAGAAAGAACGCGAAATCCGCAAATTAAAAAATATATTTGAAAATCAGGAAGCAGATTCCCGTACGGACTATGAGGCCTATGTCCTGGGAGAGCTGTCCAGGGAAGACTATCAAAAGAGACGACATGAGGTTGAGTTGGAACAGAAAAGACAGGCGGAAAGGATCTGCATACTGGAGAACAGGCGCGATCAATTTGCTGCAGAGATCAGAAGAAAGGCAGAATGGCTGCTTGCCCTCTCCGGGGCATCCGACGGCACTCCGGATCGGGATCTTCTGCAACTGCTGATTACAAGAATCGATATTTATCCCGGCCATAGACTGGAGATCACATACCCGTTTTCTGATACGGAAGTTTTCCCGGACAGGAAGAAAGAAGGTGGGAAATGACAGAGAGAATTGCAATCTATCTGCGGCTGTCAAAGGAGGACGACCTTGTTCGTGATGAGAGCAACAGTATATCTAATCAGAGGGATCTCATCATGCGCTATATCCGCAGAGACAGAAAACTCCGCAATCAGGAGATAATCGAATGCATCGACGACGGGTATTCGGAAAAAACATGAACCGTCCGGGCATGGAAAAGCTGCTTGATCTGATCCGGAACCGGCTGATCAGCACCCTGATCGTCAAGGATCTGTCCCGATTCTCCCGTGATTATCTGGTTCTGGGGAAGTACACCGAACAGATCCTGCCCTTCATGGGAATCCGCTTCATAGCCATCAATGACAGCTATGACAGTTCACAGTGTGAGGGCGGCATCGGTGAAATCGACGTGGCATTCAAAGCCATGCTTTATGATTTTTACAGCGAAGATCTGTCTCAGAAGGTCAAGACCTCTCTCCGTGCCGGAAAGGAGCAGGGCTATTTCATGAATGTCTATGCTCCCTACGGTTACCGGAAGGACCCTGATGACCACCACAGACTTTTGATTGAACCGGAAGGAGCGGAAGTCGTCCGCCGGATCTTCCGGGAATTCATAGGCGGGAAAAGCAAGTATCAGATCGCCAAAGAACTCAATGAGGAGAAAGTGGATACTCCTGCAGCTTATGTTCAGAAACGGGACGGGAAACAATATGTATTCCGTGATCAGAAAGAAGGGAGTAAGTGGACCGGAAACACAGTCGGCAGGATCCTGAGAAATGAAGTCTATGTCGGGACAGCTGTGTATAACAAAGCCCATTCACTAGAAGTCGGATCTCACCGCACTATTGCCAATCCCGCTGAGGAATGGGAACGCGTGGAGAGAGTCTTTCCTGCTATTATTACAAAAGAGGAATTTGAGAATGCTGCAGCCAGACTTGAAAACGTACGCAGAGAGTGGCCGGATAAAGATCCTGCCGCCAGACATTTTCTGACAGGAAAAGTAATCTGCGGGGGATGCGGGCATGCCATGAGTCATTCCAACGGATACCAGTATCAATTACCTTTTTATTCCTGCAGACAAAGATTCTATCTTCCGGACAGAGACCAATGTGTCAAATCTATCCTGGACAAGGATCTGGAGAAGATCCTCAAAAGACTGATTTATGGAAAGATCCGTTCTCTACCGGACATTGAATCCATACGGAGAGAGAAAAACGAGCGTATGAAGAAACGAATTCACGATGCTGGAGAGCGGCTCGTGCAGATGCAGAGATCCAGAGAGAAGATCAGCAGAGATCTCTTTCAGGCTTATGAAAGTTTTAAGGAAGGATTGACCGGAAAGGAAACCTATCTGCAGCAGAAAACCTCATATGAAGAGATGATGGCCAAGCTTTCCGAAAATATCAGCAGACAGGAAAAAGCAATTTCCGAAATGGAAGTACCACAGGAAGGTGCATAA
>CAMKEX010000115.1 GCA_946411695.1 uncultured Lachnospiraceae bacterium | reverse complement strand
TCGTCCTCAACGGCGATCATCTGACCATGGACAGCGATTTCTGTATCGATGTCCCCGCAACTTACGACCGCCGCACTTACACAGCTTACATCAATGCGGCCTGTGAGCCTGCGGACGCTTCCAGGAAACGTGAGTACACGACCCTGGACAATCTGCCCACCACGCTTGCTGCCATGGGCGTCACCATAGAGGGAGACCGTCTGGGACTGGGAACCAATCTCTACGGGACCGCGGACACGCTCCTGGAGACCTACGGGATAGAGGAGTTTTCCGACCTGCTCAGCAAGAAGAGCTCCTTTATGCAGGAACTGGCCAATATAGACATCTACGACGAGGACCTTCTGCGCGCCCAGGGCCTTGCTCCGTCCGCAGACCTGCAGATCACCGGGATCGATCCGGAAAACGGGACCATGTCTCTGTCTGTCTCGGATTTCAAGAATATCTACGAGAAGATCAAATCCGTGGAAGTAGAGGCCTGGGACAACGATCATCCGGAGGATGTGGTCCATGTGGAGACGGACGCGGAGAAAAAGAACTTCTTCACGGCAGTCCTGTCAGGATATGCCCTGCCCGGAGTGACGATCGAGACAGAGGAAGACCATAAGGAAGGGGAAGAATCGGACGGTTCAGACGGATTGGAAAATGCGGACGATCCGGCAGACACCGCAGATCCGGAAGGCTTCGGCAATAGGGAAGACGGGCAGGAAGATGTGGATACAGAGTCCGCAGAGGGCCCGGACAGTGCCCCTACCGGCCAGGAAGAGCATAAGGAGATCCGGGAAGACGGGGCCGAGTATGCCGAGGAGAGCGAGGATGCCATCCCCAAAGGCTCGCAGACTGAGGATGCGGAGGATACCCACGAGGGTCTCAACATGAAATCCTGCAACATCTATGTATATGCCAACGGAAAATCCGGCAGGCGCTACGAGGTCGGACGTATCACAGGAGACATGACTCTGCGGACATGGGATATCTATGAGTATCTGGATCTTCTCAGGCAGAACGGACAGTACAGTATCTTTGTGACAGTCCGCGACGACGCAACCCGGGAGATCACTTCAGAACTGCAGGACAAGCTTTCCGATCTGGGACTTGAGACCGTGCTGCCGGGCCATTACCGCTGGAGCTATTACGGTATCCTGATCCCCGGAGAAGAGAAACAGGAAGAGATCAGCGAGAAGGAACTGAGCTGTTCCGGGACCCTGCCCGACGGCGCCCAGTATTCTGTCATCAGCCAGGGCGGTCTCTCCGGAGCCGGCGGCGGGGCAGGCAGGTATCTGACCTGCTCGGTAAAGATCAACAACGTGGAATACGCCGTTCAGCGCATCGGACTCAATTTCGTCATTTATGACAATGAACATTCCGTTGTCGCGGACAGCGTGGAATTCAATACTTACGACGGGCTCGGAGCCCGCAGAAAAGAGCCTTCGCTTCAGTCTGCCCAGTGACAGGCAAAGCCGCAGCTGCATTAAGTGCATTGTCATTTTTTTCTTCTTTTGACACATAATTGCTGCCGTTTTGACGGGTCTTGTGACTGAAATGGTATTTTAATGACGTGAATTGAATATTTTTTCCGCAAAAATGTGTATATAATAGTATAGGTCATCTTGGAAGTAGTATGGGCATGAGGTCATGGCCATACGAATGGCAGATCAGCATCCTGCATCTGGGATCAAGAGAAGTCGACAGGTATTTATACGGGAGAAAAGATCATGGCAGCTATTGCTGAGAAACGCAGCGACGTTCTATACGTCAAAATGCTGGGCGGTTTTTCCATGAGCTATAACGGAAAAACAATTGCGGGTTCTTCAAAATCATCTATATCGCAGAACAATGCGCTTCTGCAGATCCTGATCCATTCACGCGAAAAGGGTGTGACACGGGACCGCCTTGAAGAACTACTCTTCGGAGACAGAGAGGTCGATAATGCGCATCACTCTCTGCGCAGTGTTATTTATAATGCAAAAAAATATCTGGAAAAGGCAGGACTTCCAAGGGTAAACTACATCATCTCCGAAAAGGACGCGTTTTACTGGACCAATGAGATCGAAGTGGAAGAGGATGCCTATGAATTTGAGAAACTCTACATACAGGCCGGTAAGGAGACAGATCCCCGGCAGCGGCTTGAGAGTTATCTGAAGGCCAGCTATGAATACGGCGGCGAGTTCCTGCCCATGCAGACCAATAATGTCTGGGCTGTGCGGGAGTCCATGCGCTACGGAAAGATTTTTGCGGAATGCGTCGAGAATGCAGGCAAGATCCTCCGCGAGCTCGAGGACTATGAGCGCATGAAGGAACTGGGGCAGTATGCTTCCGTCATTGCTCCTCTGTCCGACTGGGAGTCCCTGACCATGGAGGCTCTTGTCAGGATGCGCAAGTACGATGAGGCGATCCGCCTCTATGAGCACACCGTCAATTATTATCTCGATGAGCTCGGGATCCATCCCTCCGGCAAGATCGTCGAATGGTTTGAGCATCTGGGAAAGGGAATTACCCACCAGCACTCGGTCCTGGAAGAGATCCAGAAGGATCTCAACGGCAATGACAGTGAGGCACCCGGCGGATTTCTGTGCATCTACCCTGTTTTCCAGGGAATCTACAGATCCAGCAGGCGTCTGCTCGACAGGATGGGAACCTCCGCCTATCTGATGCTCTGTACCATTCTGGACGGCAAAGGCAATCCCATGAAGGAGGGGACCGTTCTGGACAGGCTCAGCGAGCGCCTGATCGAGAGCGCGCGCACCAGTGTGCGCCGGGGTGACACGCTCTGCGCCTATGGAAAGGGACAGTGCCTGATCCTTCTGGTCAATACAACCAGGGAGGACTGCGGCATCGTTCAGCAGAGGATCAACAAAAGCTTTATCGTCGGCCGTCAGCGCATCAGTATCAAGTACGATATCAGCAGCGTCGGACCGGTCCGGACATTATAGAGAATATAGAAGAATAATATAGAAGAATACAGAGACAATACGGAACTCTGCAGCTGCCTGCACATGAAAGGTGTGCCGGCAGCATTTTTCTGCCTGTTTTCGGGCAGTTTGGGTTTTTCCGGGCTTTTTTCGGCTTTTTTCGGACGCTGTCACTTTCTTGAATCTTGACTCGTTTCCCTGTATACTTTTCTCTGTATACTGAAAAAAATACAGAACGTGCAGGGCAGCCGGACATGGGACAGCTGCCTGAGGCGGGGAGAAAACAGGAAAGATTTCACGTTCAGGGAGGCCGCGGCAAAGGACTTGCCGGTGGCTGCCCCCTGATCAGGCCGCATGAAAGATACGGAAAGGAGGATTCGGCATATGGATAAACATAAGAAAAGCATGATCGCTGCCGGGGTCCTCATGATCCTGATCGCATCCGCTCTGCTCCTGAGCGGCTGTGTAAAAAAATATACGCGCAGTGATATCAAAGCTTATGCAAGGAAGATCACCGGCCACAGGGAACTGACGGTTTCGGAGACCTATAAGGAGATCCTAGAGGACGAGGAAGGCTATCTGGATCATCTGTGGACCGTCACAGACGAGGAGAGCGGGATCACTTTCCATGTCCTCGACGACTATTTCTGGGCCCTGGAGGCGGTTGAGAATAAGCTGCTGGATGACTATGACAGCGCTGTCTTCCTCTCCCTGCTCAAGGACGGAAAGATCCCCAAGGGGACGCGGCTTTCCCTGAAGACTGAGGATTTCTCGGGCCTCGCGGATGCGGAACTGGTGTGCAGCTTTCAGGATATGGAGGGCCTGGAGCAGTGCTATCATGACCTGCTTACAGTCCGGACAGCACTTGAGCAGGCCGGTTTCCCGGGACTGAAGGTTGTCTACTGCGTGCAGTACAGCAATCCGATCCGGGGGGCGGTCGACTACGAGATCGACGAGGGCGACACGACGGGCGAGGTCGGCAGCGTCGGCGAAGAGGATCTGGAGCAGATGCGCAGAAACTATCTGGCCTGTGCTCTGGATTACAGGTTTGAAGATGCCCTGAAGGAGTTCAGTCAGGAGGAGATCGATGCCCTTGTTCACGCACAGAACACGGTCCGCATCTACAGGCCCTCTGAAAACGGACCGGGAACAGAAGACGGGGAGGAAACCCTTTCGGCCGCTCCCTCCGAAGAGGCATGCTTCCAGGGAGTGATCGGCAGCCCCAAATATGCGGGGATCAGCTTCGGCACGCTCTACGAACTGCTCCGCATCGAGGGACGTGACCCCAAAGGGAATGCATGGCACTTTTCTGTCACCGGGGCGGACGGAAGCAGGCTGGAGTTTTCCTATGATTTCAATGATCTGAGCGGATACAATGACGCGAAGGGAAAGCTTCAGAAGGGCTATTATTATATGCTGGATGACAAAAAAGTGCGCATGAGCGAATATTATGACAATCATTTCGCCGCTTCCGAAATCGCGAAGCTGACCGGGCTCAGGGTGGCGGAGTTCCGCCCGCGCCTCTCCGGAGACAGGGAATAAAATAAGGACATTACAGTACACCGCAGACAATAATTCCATATTCTGTCTGCGGTTTTTTCGAATCTGCAGGTCCTGCGGAAACGGATTGCGGACAGTAACCGCTCGCTTTCTTGACATGTCCTGCCGTTATTGTATAATATTCGGAGGCGAACAATACGGGTACGAATTTCTTATTTTTACTGTAAAAGCCCCGGTCAGGCGACCGTTCGTGTCCCGTGCCTGCACGAGGACACCAACGGGCATTTGACCGAAGAGTTTTTATGCCTGGTGGAGGCAGTCATACTGCCATGGCAGTTTACTTTGAAAGAGAAAAGGATTTTTCATGAGTAATAGTATAAATCTTGAGATTCTGGACAGATTCAGGCACGTGGAACGGATGATGCGGACCGCAGCGGTCCCATGCGGGGAGGCGCCGCAGGATTGTGCCGCCGGAAACGACAGTGCAGGCACAAAGAAGGTCGGAGAGGAAAAAAACGGTCCTTCTGCAGGAGTGCTCAAACGGGACGCGGTCCTTCCCTTTCTTCTTTGCAGGAAAGAAGGCATGAAACAGAGGGAGATCGCGGATGAGATCAGAGTGAGTCCGTCAACACTGTCCGAGATGATCAACAGGCTTGTAGAAGACGGTTATGTAGAGAGAAGAGCCGGGGCGGGTGACCGCAGGGTAAAGATGCTCTTCCTGACAGAAAAAGGAACCGAGCGCGCAGAGTACATGCTCTCACAGATCACTCTGGTGGTAGACAGTCTGTTTGTAAATCTGGATGATACAGAGAAGAAGGAACTGATCCGCCTGCTGGACAAGCTGGTAGGCAATACTCCTTATGGGGACACAAGAGGAGACAGGATATGAGAAAGATTAGCAGGCGGGCTACCGCCGCCATGATGGCATTACTGGTCACGGCAGCAGCTTTTACCGGCTGCGGCAGCAGTGCAGAGAAGAAACAGCAGAACAATGTTCAGCTGACCCGTGTCGAGACACAGACTGCATCCCGCGGAAATCTGGAGATCACGGGAACTTATATCGGGACTATAGGGTCCCACAATTCCGTAGATGTCACGCCCCTGGTCTCGGGTACTGTAAAATCGGTCAGTGTCAAGGTCGGAGACCATGTGGAGGTCGGTGATGTCCTCTGCCGGTTCGACGACAAGGCCGCAGACCTGCAGCTGCAGAGCGCGCAGGATGCAGTGAACACTGCGAAGGCCGGAAAGAAAGCGGCCAAAGATCAGATCAATTCCGCAAAAAAGCAGGCGAATGTCTCTGTCACTTCCATGGAGGGACAGCTTAAGACCCTCAAGTCACAGAAGGAATCGTCCGAGCAGCAGCTTGAACAGCTGCAGGCCTCTCTGCCGGATCTCGAGGAAGGGATGACTGCGGCCTCGCAGGCCTATACTTATGCAAATCAGGCATACCAGAGTGCCAACGCGCTCTATATTCAGTTCCAGGCATTCCTGGCAGCCAACCCGGACTGTGCCACGACTGCGGGACTTACCGCTGCCGCCATGACCCCGCCGCCTTATCCGGAAGCGGGGGAACTGCCCGGACAGGGATCGACCTCTTCGCCGGAAACAACCGACCCTGCGGAAGCGGCTGCGGAGGCGGCCAGGCAGGCGGCTGAACAGGCGGCTGCCGCGGCAAATCAGGTTCCTGCGGAAAAACAGCAGATTGCCGCACTGCTGCTGCAGTCCCTCAACGATATCCCGCTGACAGTGGAATATCTGTCCGAGGCAGGCCTGAACACACTCAAGGAGCAGGCCGGACAGGCCCAGACGGCAAGCGCTTCTGCTGCCTCCGCCTACCAGAGCGCGGCCTCGTCGGCCGGCCAGCTGGAGTCCGCCATCGAACAGCTCGGTACACAGATCGAATCCCTTGAAGACAATATTGACGCGACAAAGGATGCCGCGAATTCCGGCGGCGGAACGGATCTTTACGATGCTCAGATCCAGGCGGCAGAGACGGGCGTGGAGTCTGCCATGTACCAGAAGGACCTCTATACCGTTACATCCCCGATTTCCGGTGTCGTCGAGGCAGTAAATGTCACGGAGAACCAGCTTTCCGCCCAGGGCTATCCCGCCTTTACCATTTCGGACAAGGAAGCCATGGAGGTGTCCTTCTATGTCCCCGAAGATGTGCGCAACTATCTTCAGACCGGCGATGAGATTCAGATCGAAGATGCCTCGCAGAAGATCAGGGGCAGTGTCTCGTCCATAGGCACTGCTGTCGACCCTCAGAAGGGGCTGTTCAAAATCGAGGCGCAGATCACGACCGTCACGGACAGGAGCCTTCTCTCCAATACGAGCGTGAGTCTGACGCTTGTCACAAACTCTGTCAAAAACGAGATCATGATCCCCTTTGACGCGGTCTACTACGACAATGACCAGGCCTATGTATTCGTCGCCGAGAAGGGCGACGGGAGCGATAAGGCTGTCCGCAGAAATGTCACAGCCGGCGCCTACAACAACGAGATGATCGTGATCCTGGAAGGCCTTTCCGAAGGAGATCAGGTCATTACCACATGGGGAGCAGGTCTTAAGGACGGCGCAGCAATCGAGGTGATCCATTCCGGCAGCGGTTCGGAGACAGACGGGCAGCCGGATCCTCTGTCAACCTGAACGGCATTACAATAAGAGCACAGCAGATGAGACAGGGAGCCGCACCGGACATGGGAAGTTCCGGTGCGGTTTCAGGATGATTGCTGCGGAAAGGAAATCTTTTCAATGAACCTGACGAAACTGGTCTTAAAGCGCCCGATCTCGACGGCGCTGATCGTCCTCGGAATATTTGTGTTCGGTATTTTTTCCATACCGAGCTTTGACATGGAGCTGATCCCGGATATCGATCTGCCCATGTATCTGGTCTATACCGTATATCCCGGTGCCAGTCCCACGAGTATCGACGAACTGGTGACGAGCAAAATCGAGGACTCTGCGGAGACACTCAGCGGTGTAGACAGTGTCATATCCTATTCCTACAACAATTACTGCATGGTCGGTCTCACCTACGACTACGACCAGAACATGAATGATGCCTATACATCTCTGTCCGCTGCGCTGGATCTGATCAGCCTGCCGGACGACTGTCAGGAACCGACGATCATAGAGATGGATGTCAATCAGGTGCCGACGATCATGATCTCGGCGACCTCGAACGGGTCCTCGGACATGATGGCCTACATCAACGAAACGGTGGTTCCCGCCCTGGAAGGTGTCAGCAACGTCGCCCGTGTCGAGGTTACCGGCGGGCGCTCCAACTATGTGCGCGTCTGCCTCAATGAAGATATGATGCGCCAGTACGGCCTCAATATTTCCGGCGTCGCCCAGCAGGTCGGCGCCGCGGATTACAATGTCCCGGCAGGAAGTATCAAGGCCGGATCGCAGCAGATCAGTCTGAGCACCAGCGCGGACTATCTCTCTCTCCACGATCTTGAAAACACGACGATCACGACCGCGACAGGTGCCCAGATCCGTCTGGACGACGTCGCGGACATCAGCATGGGAGTCAAGGACCCCTCCTCCCTCAGCCGCTATAACGGCGCGGAAAACGTCAGCATTCAGGTTTCCAAGGTCCAGAGCGCCTCGACGGTGCGTGTCGCGTCGCGGGTCCGCAGGGCCATCGACAATCTCGAGAAGCAGGATGCAGGCGTCACCTACGACATAGTATACGATTCCGGCGCGGAGATCGTCTCCGCCCTCAAATCCGTCGCCGAGACCCTGGCACTGGGCGTGGTCTTTGCCATGCTCATCCTGTTTATTTTCTTCGGAGACATCAGGGCATCCCTGATCGTCGGCAGTTCCATGCCGCTCTCGGTCTTCACGACCCTGGTCCTGATGTTTGTCATGGGCTTTGACCTCAATATCATCACCACCGGCGCTCTCGTCATCGCGATCGGCATGATCGTGGACAACTCCATCGTTGTCATAGAGAGCTGCTTCAGGGCGACCAAGGAGGGAGCCGATCTTCGCGAGGCGGCTGTGAAGGGTGCCGGGACGGTCATGATGAGTATCACGGCCTCCACGATCACGACCTGCGTCGTCTATCTGCCTATGACCATGATCAAGGGCCTGGCAGGCCAGATGTTCTCCCAGCTGGGCGTCATCATCGTCATTGCCATGGTCGCTTCTCTGATCAGCGCTCTCTGCATCGTGCCTCTTCTGTATGTGACAGTACAGCCCCGCGAGAAGAAGACCAGCGCGGTCAATGCGGTGCTGGACAGGATCCGCGGCGGATATGACCGTCTTCTCAGAAAGCTCCTGTTCAGAAAAAAGACAACGCTTCTGGTGAGCATAGCGCTCCTGATCCTGTCTTTCTTCATTGCGTCCACACTGACATTTGAGCTGATCCCCGCGGATTACGACGGAAGCATTACCATCACCGCCGATTTCAGGCCGGGCACCCAGCTCGCGGTCATGGATCAGGAAATGACACAGATCGAGCAGATGGTACAGGATGACCCTTATTTTGAAAACTACAGTCTGAGCATCTCCGGAAGTCAGGCTGTTGTCACTGCCTATGCGGTGGACGACTGCCCCAGGACCAGTGAGGCCGCCGTCGATGAGTACACCGCTGCCTTCTCGGGCAGGGCCGGGGCGGACATTTCGGTGTCGCCCTCGGGAGGCTCCAGCAGCGCCATGTCCGGCAACTATTCCTCGGATACGATCGACCTGGTCATTGAGGGCGAGGACGTCGGCACACTGGCGGAAGCGTGTGAACAGCTCGAAGAGGCAATGGCAGCTGTTCCCGGTGTCATTCACGTCAAATCCGACGCGGCGACTCTGCAGACGGCCGGCCACATTGTCGTAGACCCCAAAAAGGCCGCGTCAGTGGGAATGGCTCCCGCCCAGGTTGCCCTGGATCTCTATCAGACCATGAACGGCGTCAATGCCGCCCACATGGAGATCAACGGCAGTGAATACGACATCACACTCAACTATGCCGACGGCACTTATGATGACATCAACAAGCTGATGAGCAAGTCGCTCACGGGCGCCATGGGCAACCAGGTCGTCCTGAAGGATATCGCGACAGTAAAATACGATCAGCAGCTGCAGATGATCCAGAAGAGCAACGGAAAGATCCAGAACACTGTCTCCGCCACTCCTATGGAGGGCAGAAAGAGAGAGGCCAGCCGCGGCATCCTGGCCCTGCAGAGGGATACGGAGCTTCCTGCGGGCGTCTCCTTCTCCAGTTCCCTGATCGAGGACACAAGAGATGAAAACCTCTCGGCGATCTTCAATTCCATCCTGGCGGGTATTTTCCTGGTCTTCCTGGTGATGGCCATGCAGTTTGAATCCCCCCGCTTCTCCCTGATGGTCATGACCTGCATTCCCTTCTCCCTGATCGGTTCCTTCCTGCTCCTGTTCGTGACAGGCAGCAGTCTGAACATGGTCTCCATGATGGGATTCCTCATGCTCATGGGCATTGCCGTCAACAACGGTATCCTTCTGGTCGACACGGTCAACCAGGAGAAGGAACACATGGCCCTGGAAGACGCCCTGGTAGAGGCCGGCAAGATCCGTCTGCGCCCCATCCTGATGACCACCCTGACCACCATCCTGGCCATGGTCCCCCTGGGCTGGTTTTCCGACAACAAGATGATGGCCAGCATGGCCTTCGTCATCATCGGAGGTCTCGTGGCTTCCACCATACTGTGCCTGCTCATGATGCCGTCCTATTATCTGATCATATCCAGGAAGGAAAAAAAGGACAGGAAAGGCTTCTTCCGCAGACGTGAGGAAGAGGCCCGCAAGTAAGTCCGGACAGAATAAAAAAGAGTCCCGTCTGCTGAGGCGGGATTCTTTTTTTATTCTGCATTCCGGTACCCGGCATAGAGATCGATGCGGTTTTTCCTGCTTTCCATGATGTTTCCGGACCGGTTCCATGTTACAATGCAACAGGGAAATGTTTATGACGGGTGATCGGGTCCGGGAGGAAACTCATGGTAGCAAAGAAGGAAGATTTCGCAGGGCAGCAGAGCCTTTTGAATAAAGAATTAAAGGAAGGTATTTTCCGGCGGGCCTATCTGCTGTGCGGCGAGCAGGCCTATCTGCGCCTGCAGAACCGGGACAGACTCCGCGCCGCCCTTCTGGGGGACGGGGACGAAATGAATGTCTCTGTCTATACCGGTATGGACGTGACGGCCAGGGAAATCATCGACGAGGCGCAGACTCTGCCCTTTTTTGCCGACAGGCGGGTGATCCTGCTGGAAAACTCAATCTTTTTTTCCAAAAAGGCCAGCGTGGAATCCGACGCCCTGGCGGCATTTATCCC
>CAMKEX010000114.1 GCA_946411695.1 uncultured Lachnospiraceae bacterium | reverse complement strand
CATGCCTATAGGGAGTGCGCGAGAGACAAGCTCGATGACCGCACAGCAACCTGCTGATCACCGCAGTAAGGTGCTAATGCTTGATCGATGGGTGTGAATAGCGGTATTTACAGCACCTGTCGTAACGATGGGTGCTTTTTTTCTTAATGCATTCTCATTGTTTTCTCATGGTTTGTATTCTTATTGTTTGTTTTCTCATAGGCACGCTTTGGTGCATGCCTGCACTCTCGGCAAAAGTATCAATTTCTGATGGCGCAGGCCCCGCTGCTTCAGCTGCGGGATACACGCGCAAACAGGAATCCGCGGGCGGATCCCGCGTGGATTTTTACAGGAGGGCATGATCAATGAAAAAAGCAGAGAAGACGAAGAGAACCGTGACAGAACTGCTGAGTGTCAGAAGCAGAAGCCTGATCGGCAGGATCCGATACAGAAATCTGCCGCGCCATACCTTTATTTACTGCCGGAGCAGGAATATTGCCGCAAGATTTCTTGCTGACGCAGAGGCAGAGGGATTTACCTTCGGGGACGGTCAGAAGCCCACAGCAAAGGAATACAGCGATATTTATTCCCTGCACGATGACCTTACTGTCTCCTATACCGGGTGGGCGGGGCACCTGGCGTTCAGAAGCGCCGCCGGGAACATCGTGAGGATCGACTACGGAAAATATGTTTCGGGAGCACCGGATTATCAGGTTGTTCCTCATCACCGGGGTCCCGCGGGAGAGGGATGAAGGAACAGCCGGTGCCTGCTCGTGACTTCATAGCAGTCATGAGTCAGCCGGCATAGAATGTATCCGGAAGTGGAGTTTGCAGACAATGAACTTTGAATTATTCAGCGTGCAGACGCTCTTGTGCTGCCTGGCTTTTTTCTTCGCCGGGATCGTTGATTCCATTACTGGCGGCGGGGGCCTGATCACCATACCGGCCATGCTTGCAGTCGGGATTCCTGTCCGTTTTATTACCGGTACAAATCAGTGCTCTGTGCTGATCGGTACAGGTGTGGCGGCATTCAAATATACGAAAAGCGGCAATATCCACCTCAAATCAGCACTGACCACGCTCCCCTTTGCTCTGGTCGGATCCTATATGGGAGCAAGGCTGAATCTGATCGTTCCGGCCTATTACCTGAAGATCTTTATGCTGGTCACGGTTCCCGTCATTGCGGCTTTCCTCTTCGCGAACAAGAACCTTGGCGAGGATGATCACATCGATGAAAAGTCGAATGCATCCATCTTCTTCCGGTCTGCAGCCATAGGCCTTTTGCTCGGCGGATACCAGGGATTTTACGGCCCCGGAGCCGGATTATTCTATATGCTTGCCTACGCGGCATTTCTGAAGCTGAATCTGGTGAAGGCCACCGGAAATGCAAGATTCGTCATCGCAGCGGCCTCGATTATTTCCGTGTCCACCTATGCCGCATCAGGCGCGGTGCTGTGGGGGCTTGCAATAGCCGTGACAGTTTTCAATATTGCGGGATCTTATCTGGGAGCAGCTCTTGCCATCAAAAAAGGGGCCGGAATCATCCGGCCCGTCATGGTCTGTGTAGTGGTGATGCTGTTCTTAAAACTCATTTTTGATTTCTTTTGAACTTTTGATTTCTTTTGCACTTTTGTTTACAAAACTGTACCCGGTAGACTGGACACCAGTATTTTTGAACTTTAGATTTCTTTTGAACTTTTGTTTTCGCCGGGACTGCAGGCTGTCTATGACAGGAGAAAGCTTTTTTCAAGACCCGCCTGTGAGTCCTGTGCGATAAAGAAAAAATGTATGCGTCCATCTTCATCCCTGTAGGCAAGGCTGCGCGCCCTGACTATATGTTGCTCTTACGGAGGTATTTATGAAAAGAGAACTTGTGATCATCCTGGATTTCGGGGGACAGTATAAGCAGCTCATCGCCCGGCGTGTCCGGGAATGCAATGTTTACTGCGAGATTCATCCTCACACCATGGGAATCGATGAGATCAGGGAGCTTGCGCCCAAAGGCATCATTCTGACCGGCGGTCCTGCCAGTGTCTATGATGAAAAATCCCCCACCTGTTCTCCGGACCTGTTCAGACTCGGAATTCCGGTTCTGGGCATCTGCTACGGGTCCCAGCTGATGGCATACCGCTGCGGGGGCAGTGTGAAAACTGCCCCGGTCAGTGAATACGGACGCACGGAAGTCTATATAGATAAAAAATCTTCCCTGCTTCTGAAAGATGTCGAATGTGATGAAAAGGCTTCCACCATCTGCTGGATGAGCCACACCGACTATATCGCGGAGCTCCCGGAGGGCTTCTGGGTCACTGCCCATACCGACCACTGTCCTGTTGCGGCCATGGAGGATCCTGCCCGCAGGCTCTATGCCGTACAATACCACCCGGAAGTAGTGCATACTCCTGAGGGAACAAAAATGCTCCGCAGTTTTGTCCTGGATGTCTGCGGCTGCAAGGGCGACTGGGAGATGTCCTCCTTTGCGGAGCGCACGATTGAAGAACTCAGGGAAAAGATCGGGGACAGGCATGTTCTGCTGGGCCTCTCCGGAGGTGTCGATTCCACTGTCGCTGCAGCCCTTCTCTCCCGGGCGATCGGCAGCCAGCTGCACTGTGTCTTTGTGGACCACGGCCTCATGCGGAAAAATGAGGGCGATGAGGTGGAAGCGATCTTCGGGCCGGCGGGCAGTTTTGACCTGCATTTCATCCGCGTCAACGCCCAGGAGAGATTCTACCGCCGCCTGATCGGCCAGACCGACCCCGAGATCAAGAGAAAAATAATCGGAGAGGAATTTCCGCGTGTTTTCGGGGAAGAAGCCAGGAAACTCAAGGGAAAGGTCCGTTATCTGGCACAGGGGACAATCTACCCGGATGTCGTCGAGAGCGGAGACGGCAAGACGGGCGACGTCATCAAATCCCACCACAATGTCGGCGGTCTTCCTATCGAACTTGTCCGTGAACTGGGATTTGACGAAACCCCGATTGAACCGCTCCGCATGCTCTTTAAGGACGAAGTGCGCCGGGTCGGCCTTGAACTGGGAATTCCCCGGGAACTGGTCTACCGCCAGCCCTTCCCCGGTCCGGGACTCGCTGTCCGCATTGTCGGTGAGATCACGCCCTACAAGGTCCAGATCGTGCAGGATGCCGACTATATCTTCCGCGAGGAGCTTCACAAAGCCGGCGCGGATGTGGGACTGGGCCAGTATTTCGCCGCCCTCTCCAACATGCACAGCGTCGGAGTCATGGGCGACCACCGCACCTACGGCCTGGCTGTCGTCCTGCGCGCCGTCATCACCAGCGACTTCATGACTGCAGAGGCGGCCGAGATTCCATGGAATGTTCTCCAGACCACCATGAACCGCATCATCAACGAAGTGGACGGTGTCAACCGCGTCCTCTACGACATTACCAGCAAGCCGCCCGGAACAATAGAGCTGGAATAGTACAAAAACAGCGGAGAGCCTTGATTTATAAGGCTCTCCGCTTTCTTCATCTACAAAATGTCTACATTTTTCAGAGATTCTGCTCTCTACTGACTGCAATAGAACTTGATTTCTTCCGCAATATCGTTGGAGTTTTCCTGCAGACTATCCCTGAACATGATCTCAAAATTGTCGCGCAGGAAGTCATTTTCTTCTCCGCTATTCCGCATATACTCCAGAAGATCGTCAATCTGACTCTTAACTACACTGAAAGAGGGAACAGGAATGTAATAGGTTATGGTCAGCTGACGGTCAGTCAATTGGAGGTCTGTATAGATCGCTGCTCCCAGGCTTGAATAGTAGTCCAGCTCCGACAGAAACTGCGCAAAAAGTTCCTCAGCCTGTTCTGAGGGGGGATTTAAAAGCTCATTGAGTACAAAAGTAAAACCGGGGCCTTTTAAGATGCCCGGAGCATCTTCAAAAGAAGTGGCAACAGTAAAACCGGATTCCACAATACGCCTCAGGAGGAGGGTAAGTTCAGATGTATTCTTAAAATGGGAATGGAGCTTACCTGTTTCCTCTACCAGTGGATCGTAGTGGGTATGCAGTGAATGCTCTTTTGCGGAAAAATATTCCCGGGCATTCGTGCCGAATTTCCCTTTCCAGGATTCGTAAGCCTTGATCTGCTCAGAAGAAGCTTCTCCCGGACTTGAGAGGATTGCGGCCTTTTGATTTCTCCACAGATTCATGTAAGTGATGAGGGTCCGTATTCTTCTGTTGTTATCATCAAAGACCAGAGTGGTCTTCCCATCTTTTTTCTCTATATCCATCCCAAACAAATCTTCAAACAGAAAAAGTGCCTGCATCACATCCTCATCTGTCCGGATATCGATATCTGACAGAGCAGCAAGATCAACATCCAATACATCTGCCAGTTTTGTCCTGATCTCTCCCTTTGGAGCCATCAGATCTTTTTCATATTTTCTGATTCTGGAATCAGCTGTGGAAGCGGAAAAACCTACAGCAAGCCCCAGGTCTTTCTGTGTCCATCCCTTTAGAATTCTGTATTTTCTAATCTTCTCCCCAAGAGTCACGTTTGTCTCCTCTCATAAAACATCATAAATTTCTTCCTGTATTCTACCATAACAAGCAGAAAAAAGTAACTTCTTTATGAAAAAATAGACCTAAAAACATGACTATTACTATTGACAAGCATTAAGTGTGGTCGTATTATATTATCCACAGACATAAATATATGGCTGTTTAAGAATGCGATAGACATATTGAAGGAGGGGTTATGAATAATAAGAATAAATCTTTGTTTGTTGGAGTAGAAACTGTGAGAGCGGATCTTGGAGTATCGAGATCCAAGGCATACGAAGTAATCAGGGAACTGAATGCTTCCATGAAAGAAGCGTATCCGAAGGCAATTGTGGTGCCCGGGAAGGTTAACCGGATCTGGTATGAGGAAGCCTGTCTGGGAGCGGGGGCACATTGATGGAGTGCAGGGAATGAAAACGGAATGAAAGGAGCAATAGATATGGCAGAGAGACGAATGTTCTCCCGATCCGTTGTGGAGAGCGCCAGGTTTTTAAAGATGCCGGTATCGTCTCAGAATCTGTATTTTCACCTGGTCATGAACGCTGATGATGACGGGATCGTTGAAGCATATTCTGTAATCAACCTGATCAGAGCAAATGAGGACGACTTGAGGGTCCTGCATGCCAGAGGGTTTGTCCGGATCCTGAATGAAGATCTGGTGACCTATGTCATGGACTGGCGGGAGCAGAACAAAATCAGGCCTGATCGAAAGAAGGATAGTATTCATAAAGAGCTTCTTCAGCAGACACTTCCGGAAGTAAAGCTTCTCGAAAAAAAAGAGAGGTCAGACCTGGTTAAGAAATCTGGACCGTCCGTGGACGGCACTATGTCCGCACAGTGTAGTAGAGGTAAGGAAAGTGCAGGTAAGGAGAGTAGAGGAGAGGTGAGTAGAGTTCCTGTCACACCAGAAGCACAAACCCCCATATTCCGCCTTGGCAATGAATTTCTTACCGAAGATGAGTATCGGGAACTTGTTCATACGTTTTCAAAGCCTGTTGTAGATGGAGTAATCGGAAGAATACTCAGAAAGCCATATCATGGGTGCCTGAATTACAAGACCATCTATGCATGGTGCACAGAATATAGATATAAGACAAGTATTCCTGCCATGGAGCACAAAGAATCCGGATACTCTGAGCAACTCAGGAAACTGGCCAGGGAAAGGGAAGGAGGTATGTATGGATGAGAGGAAAGAGATGTGTCCGGTCTGCAGAAATCTTGGATATGTCTATTTCGAAGATGAAAACGGACGCACTTATTCGAAACCCTGCAAATGTACCGCTGTAAAAGAAGCGAGAAAGCGTCTTGAGAGAAGCGGACTGGCAAAGCTGTTCAAATCAAAGACATTTGATTCTTTCATGACCTGCGGTAACCCTCTGCTTGAGGACGCAAAGAGGACTGCAATGCAGTATACAGAATCATTTGCAGAGAGGACCGACTCTGATTCCAATTCCCTCTTGCTTTGCGGACAAGTCGGTGCAGGGAAAACACATCTGGGAACAGCCTGCAGTGTCCGGCTGATCGATCAGGGGATTCCCGTGATTTATATGGGCTACCGAGAGGAGATGACAGCTTTGAAAGCAAAGGTGACAGATGAAAAGGCATACAGGGATGAAATGAACCGATATAAAAAAGCTGCAGTTTTGTTTATCGATGATTTCCTGAAAGGAAAGATCACGGAAGCAGATATAAACATTGTTTACGAAATCGTGAATTACAGATACAACAATCACCTGCCGCTGATCATCAGCACGGAGAAAACTTTGGATGAACTGATCAGTTTCGATGAGGCTGTCGGAAGCAGACTGATAGAGATGTGCCGGGGACATATTATCGTTTTTGAAGGCAGAAAATTGAATTATCGATTGTATCGAGGGGGTGTAGCTTAATGGCTGTTTACAGGGACAAATGGAACGGTTACACAGGCAATAGCTGGCGTGTTGCCTGCTATTACACAAACTGGAAGGGAGAACGTGTCAAGCACGAGAAACGCGGGTTCTCAACCAAGAAGGAGGCGTTGGCTTATGAAAGGAAATTCCTGGCAAAAATGAGGAAGGATATCAAGATGGGGTTTTCCTCTTTCATTGATTGCTATCTGAACGATGTCCGGCCGCAGTTGAAAGAGACTACGATGGCAAATAAGGAAAACATTATCAACACCCATATCAGACCTTATTTTGAGCAGAAAAGTCTTTCAGGGATCACTGCGATAGATATTCTGCAGTGGCAGAACGAATTATTGTCAAGCCGGGATGAAGATGGAAAAGGATATGCCCCCACCTTCCTAAGGACGATCCAGAATCAGTTGAATGCGATTTTCAACCATGCCGTCAAGTACTATGACCTGCCGAAGAGTCCGTGCGATGCGACAAAGAAAATGGGGACAAGCAAAAATTCGGAGATGCTTTTCTGGACAAAGCAGGAATACCAGAAGTTTTCAAATGAAATGAAGGAAAAGCCGATTTCCTATTATGCTTTCCAGGTGCTGTATTGGACCGGCATCCGCGTCGGGGAACTGCTGGCGCTTACTAAAGAGGATTTTGATCTGGAAAACCGTAAGCTGCGGATCAATAAGAATTATCAGGTGATCAAGGGTGTGGAAAAGATTCTCACCCCCAAGTCCATGAAGAGCATCCGCGTGATCGACATTCCCAAGTCGCTGTGTGATGAAATGGAGGAGTATTTTGATTCTCTTTATAAAGTTGACGATAAAAGCCGGATCTTTGTTGTTACAAAGAGTTATCTGCACCATGAGATGAACCGTGGGGCAAAGGCTGCGGGTGTAAAGCGGATCCGGATCCATGATCTCAGGCACTCAAACTGTGCTCTTCTGATTGACCTTGGCTATTCACCGGTCCAGATTGCAGAGAGACTCGGGCATGAGAGCAGCACGATCACAGAGCGATACGCACACCTGTATCCGTCTGTGCAGCAGGAAATGGCAGAAAAACTTGACCAGGCCTTTAAGGAAACCGGGGAGGAGATCGATGAAGATTGATGGAGGAGAAGACAAGATCTACCGCAGATCTACGCAGTCGAAAGGGACAAAGCCAAAAAGAAAAAATGAGAAAAACAGATTGAGAAATACGATTATGAATTTTCGTGTTTCACCGAAGGAAAAGGAATTGATTGAGGCTCGAATATCAGCGACCGGAATGGAAAAAGCAGATTTTTTTATCCAGAGCTGTCTGTACCAGACAATTCTTGTAAGAGGAAATATCCGGTCCTTTACCGAGATCAGGAACAGGATTGAGGAGTTGGCAAAAACGATTCATCGCAATCCCAGGTTGGAGGAGATGGATCCGGCTCAGGCAGAGACACTGAAAACAATTCTTGAAATCCTTGACAGAAGATTTGAAAAGGAGGAAACAAGTGGCGGCAAAATCGTATGAAGAGAGAATCGCAGATCTTCAGAAAAAGCAGGGCCAGCTCAAAGCGCGGGAGAATGCGCTGAAGAAAAAACAGGCTGCAGATGAAGCGAAAAAGCGCAGTCACAGGTTGATTGAACTTGGAGCAATCATTGAATCTGTTTTGGGAAGATCTACGACAGAGGAAGATAAACCGAAACTATTAAATTTTTTGAAAAAACAGGAAACAAATGGACACTATTTTACTCGCGCCATGAATGCGGAAGCAGTCTCGAATCCAAATCCGGAGCGGTGGGAGCAGTGATTTCGCAGTTCCCTTAATACATTAAGGGCGCACTTATATGTGGGCGGAGACCCACATGTATAAGTTTGGGGCAGCACACTGCCCCAACCGGTCAAGCCGGGCGCGTTCCGTCGGCGGGCATTCCATGCAGGCCCCTTACGCCGGGGAGGCGGTCCTGCGCGGACGGCGGCAGGTTTCACCTGCATGAAGTGCTGCGGACGGTACAGCCAGGTTTCCCCAGAAAAGTGACCACCTATGCTGCCCTGCGGGGCACCGGCAAGTCATACGTTTGAGGAAAAACTTGCTGTAGGGAAGGAAGTATGGAATGTCAATTTATCATTGCTCTATAAAGATCATTAGCCGCACCGGCGGAAGATCAGCTGTAGCTTCGGCCGCTTACCGGGCAGGCGAGAAATTATACAATGAAGAGACCGGTCTGACTCATGATTTCACCAGGAAGGGCGGAGTTATTATGAATGAGATTCTGCTCCCTCTTAATGCTCCCGTCAGATATAAAAACAGGGAGACCTTATGGAACGAAGTTCAGACAATAGAGAAGCGGTCGGATGCACAGTTTGCGAGAGAAGTGGAAGTAGCGTTTCCCGAAGAGATGGAAAGAAACCAGCAGATTGAGTGCGTGCGCGAATATGTTCAGAAAAACTTCGTAGGTAAAGGGATGATAGCGGATTGGGCACTTCATGATAAAAACGACGGAAATCCCCATGCGCACATTCTTTTGACAATGCGTGGGTTTGATGAGCATGAACAGTGGCTGAAAAAGCAGAAAACTGTTTTCGCAAATACACGGGATGCCCAGGGAAGACCAATCTATGATCCCGGCCTTCCTGTATATGATCCGAAAGATAAGGAGAATACTTTTCAGTACCGGATCCCGGCGCTCGACCAGGACGGCAGACAGAAAACACGTGTCCGGAAAGGAAAAGGAACAGAGTATCTTTGGGAAAAGATCTCTATTCCGGCCAATGACTGGAATGAACACTCCATGGCGGAAATATGGCGGGCTTCCTGGGCAGAACACTGCAACAGATATCTTGCAGAAGAGAATCGCATTGATCATCGAAGCTATAAACGACAGGGCCTTGAGATAGAGCCGACGATTCATGAAGGAGTTGTTGCCAGGCAGATGGAAAAGGAGGGGAAATCCTCAGACCGATGCCGGATTAACAGGCAGATTGATGAACGCAATTCTATCCGCCGACAGATGAAAGATTTGGCGATGGAGCTGACCCGATTGATCACAGAAAAGGCAAAGGAGATCTATGGACGATTTAAAGAACTTGGAAGACGTGCTCGAGATGCTGAGGGTGCAGGAACAGATGCAGGAGATCCTGGAGAAACAGCAGGACGAAATCGAGGAATTGCGAATGGAAAACCGGAGCTTGAAAGAACAGCTGGACGAATCTATGAACTCCAACGAGCAGTTGCTGAAGCAGGGGAAGAGATTGAACGAACAGATCGGGAAATTGAAGGAACAGATCAGCGAATTAAAGAATTAAAGCAGCTTATTGCTGAAAGAGAGGCGGAACGTGATGAAAGGCTTGAACGACTCAAAAACCGACGAGCTTCTTACCTTGTTGGAGGAGCAGCAGGAAGAAAACGAGACGCTTCAGGCTCAAATCTTGGAAGCCCGGCAGACGGTATCGCTGCTCTCCTCGCAGAACTCGATCTTAAGGAACGAGCTTCGGAAGAAAAGCGAAACCATCGTGTCACTGAACGAACAGATCGGGAAACTGAGCGAGAGCGATCTCGTGCTGAAGCGGAACGAAATACTCAAGAGGCAGATCATAGAATCCAGGGAAAGCGTACAGAGCGTAAGACGAGAAGCAGAAATCGCGGTTTCGACCGCTGAAAAGAAAGCAGAGTCTGCGATACGGGAGGCGAGGAGAGAATACACGCAGCGGAAGGAAACTCTGAAAAGCCTGGAAGTTGAACTGGGCGAATGGGAAACTGCTGTTTCAGACAGAGAGAAAATGTTGGAGAAAGAAGTGGAACGGCGCTCAAAGCAGATCATAAGGGATAAGCTGCAAACCTTCGAGACGCATTATCGCAGGATGAGGAGAGGTTATTCCGCATTTGTGTTCTTTACGCTGTCCTTTGCGACAGTCATGACAATGATTACAGCTTACAGAACCGAAGTCTTCATGCAGGATTTAGAGGAGTTTTTCCATATGAACGGACAGGTGATCGAGTGGATATGGGTTCGAATCGGCAATATTGCCTCAAGTGTATCTAGCCTGGGGCAGATCATTCCTCAGGATGAACTCGCCCGGGTTATTCAGGGAATACTGTGGGTGATTATTGTGTTCCTGCTTATAGGGATAATAGACATACCTCTGCTCTTATGCCTTGGAACAATAATCAAATACGTCCAAAAGGGGCAGGCTGATGAAATATCTGTTTTCGTTGTGTTGGTGGAACTGGCTTTCACGTTTTCTTTTGCAGATGAAATCAAGGATCTGTGTAAAATGAACCTATTGCTAATTGTATTCCTGGTGTTCGTAGTATATAGGGTGATTCGTATCTCGATGATGAAAAAGATGTCGAATGAGGATATAATCAGATAGGTAGAACAGGACAGACTTGATTACCGTTAAAATCAATTTGACGAACAATTTTCTGGATGGTAATATAAAAGCAGAAAAAGTGCTGCCGATAGACGGCCAGCCCGAATTATAAGTTAGTCACAGAATGACCGCCTCACTTTTGCAGAGCTTGGGCGGTCATTTCTGTGTCTTCGATTC
>CAMKEX010000113.1 GCA_946411695.1 uncultured Lachnospiraceae bacterium | reverse complement strand
GAAGTGGACTTCCCCGGCATCTTCGAGACACTGCGCGAGATGGATTTCGCAAACAAACAGCTTAAACCCAATGCTCCCAAGGTGGGCGGTGACAACATCGCATGCGTATCCTACTTCGGATTCCCGGAGAAGATGGAGAAGCAGGCTCCTGAAGCCAGAGAGATCATCGAGAGAGAGCTCCTCGGGAAATAATACCCGGACAGGGACCGATTACTGTTAATCCGGCTTATTCCAACAGGGGAAATGTGAACGATATGAATGATGTGAACCTTATTATCAATGGTACTTTCGCACTGCTCGGCATTTATCTTCTCATACTGGCATTTCGTGCAAAGTATACCGGTTTCGTCCATCAGGTCCTGATGGTGGACCGCCGCATGATCTGGAACCAGTGCAGGGATAAAGAAGGTTATGTCGGCTATATATTCCCCAGGATCACGGGCTGCGGACTTCTGCTGACCATTTCAGGAGTGTACAGTGCCCTGGCCTCCAGGAATCCTGCCCTGCAGTTCCCTTATTACCAGATGGCCGTCATGCTTGCTGTCATGATCGTCTGTATCTGGTACATGGCGATCATACAGGCAGCCGGAAAAAAGTATTACTAAAAAATTTTACTAAAGAAAGGGGGGCTGTCTTTATGCTTAGGCCCGGTATGTCAGAACCGGGAGGGGTAACTG
This sequence comes from uncultured Lachnospiraceae bacterium, assembly GCA_946411695.1. Taxonomy (GTDB): domain Bacteria; phylum Bacillota; class Clostridia; order Lachnospirales; family Lachnospiraceae; genus CAG-791. The sequence goes on along the minus strand of CAMKEX010000113.1, from coordinate 10,333 downwards.
TTAAACAAAGGTTTTTGTCCGGCAAAGCCTCGCAAAAATCTTGAGTAAAGTAGCTCTGAATAGTTACAAGATTTCAAAGTAGTTGGAGATTTGATATGCAAGACAAAAAGAGCTTTGACTTTGTACGTTTCGTCAAAAGCCAGATGCTCCTGGTAGCCGGTATTGTGATCTTCCTGATCTTTGGTATGATCGAGCATTCGTTCTTTACCCAAAGCAACATCATCAATATCTTCCGGCAGATCGCGGTCATCGCGGTCATGGGAGCTGGCATGACCTATGCCATCATAGGCGGCAACTTCGACCTCTCCGTAGGTTCCCTGCTGTCCCTGTGCGGCTCGGTCATCATCATGTCGACGAATAAGATGGGGCCTGTCGCGGCCATCGTCTTCACACTGTTCGTCGGCTGCGCATCGGGTGTCGTGACCGGCTATATCTGCGGCTACCTGCACCTGAATTCCATGGTGGCGACCCTCGGTATGATGAACGTCCTGCAGGCGCTGACGCTGCTGTATTCCGGCGGCAACTTCGTCAGCCTTGACAACCCGGATATCTGGATCGTCGCCTTCGGACAGGGCAACCTCGGAATCGTCCCGATCTCAGTCATCGTCATGATCATCTTCTGCGTCATCTACGGCATCATCCTGACCAGGACCGTCTACGGCCACAATGTAAAGGCTGTCGGCACCAACCCGATGACATGTAAGTATTCCGGTATCAATGACAACTGGGTCGTTATGACGACCTTCATCATGTCAGGCCTGGCGACTGCAGTCGCGGCCATCCTCCTTGCGACCCGAGGCGGCGGCGCGCAGCCCACCATGGGCCTTGGATATGAGTTCGACGTCATCACCGCGGTCATCCTGGGCGGTGCAGACCTGGCCGGCGGCGAGGGCAGCATCTACCGTACATTTGTCGGCGCGCTGGTCATCGGCATCATGAAGACAGGCTTCGTCATCCTGGGCATGTCCGTTTATTACCAGTACATCGCAGAGTGTATTATCATCCTGATCGCAGTATTCCTGGATCTGAGAGCGAAAGGAACGGTGAGGAAGTCATGAAAAAAGTTACATCATTCTTAACCAACAACATCGCGATAACGATCCTGATCCTCATGATCATCATTGCGACGATCCTTGACCGGAGTTTCCTTGCACCTGCCAACCTGTTCAACGTTTTCAACCAGAACTCTATCAAAGGTATCATGGCGATCGGCATGACATTCCTGATCCTGAACGGATATTTTGACATGTCGCTGTGCACCCTGGTATCCCTGGCAGCCGCACTCTCCTGCGGCCTGCAGAACCAAATCGGTATCGCCGGCGCGGTTCTGGTATCCCTGCTGGTAGGCGCCCTTGTAGGAATTATCAACGGCTTCCTGGTGGCATATGTAGGTATCAACGGCTTTGTCGTCACCCTGGCAACCATGCTCGGCTGCCGCGGCCTGGCTTACATCTATCCCAATGAGAAGTCGATCGTCGCTCCCAATATGAGCTTCCTCAAGTTCGGCATCGGAAAGCTGGGCCCCATCAGCTACATCAGCATCCTCTACCTGATCCTGATGTTCATCGCCTGGTTCGTACTCCGCTTTACCAACCATGGCCGCAACACCTACGCGGCAGGCGGCAACGCGGCAGCTTCCGCCAACGCAGGTATCGACGTCAAGAGGACGATCTTTATCAACTTCGTCATCTGCGGCGTAGGCTCCGCCCTCGGCGGTATCCTCTACGCGGCATCCCTCGGATCTTCCTCCCCTGCCCTCGGCTGGCCTGACATGCACATGCTGGTCATCGCAGCCTGCGTCCTGGGCGGCGCCAAGCTCTCGGGCGGCTACGGAAACCTCTGGTTCTCCATGGTCGGTGTCATGATCCTGGGTATCGTCATCAACATCATGTCTATCACCGGCGCGGCTCCCTGGGTATCCACCTTCTGCACCGGCGCTATCATGATCGCAGTCCTGATCGCGGACAAGCTCATCACGGATGCCCGTAACGCAGAGGCACTGAAAGCGGCTGAAGAGGCTTTCAAGAGCAGGTCCTGATGAAATTGAAGGACAATGAATGTCACAGGCCAGGCATCCCGTCCGTCCGTGACAGCAGTAATGGCTGTATCTGCCAGCAGCAGAGACCTGCCTGCAGAAGAAGATAGAAAACATCAATAACAAGCATTCATTTTGAAAAGGAGAAAAGTGTTATGAAGAAGAAATGGAGTAAAGTCCTGGCACTCGTCCTTGCGGCGGCAATGGCACTTTCACTGGCTGCATGCGGAGGATCCGGCAGCAGTTCAGGCGCAGCTGAAAAGACTGAGACAAAGACAGAGGCAGCTGCCAGCGGCACTACTGCAGCAGCACCTGCCGCTTCCGCAGAAGCAGGCGATGCAGCGATCCCGGATTTCCCTGAAGGCGATGTCTCCGGCATCAAGATCGGCTTTGCATTCCGCCATGGTTCCAACGACACCTACATGACCACCTATTATAAGCACGCGGCAGCTTACGCAAAGGAAAAGGGCGTGAACCTGGTCCTCCTGGATGCTGTTGACGATGTCACAAAGCAGACACAGCAGGTTCAGGACCTGATCCAGCAGCAGTGTGATGTCATCGTGATCTGGCCCGTCAACTCCGAGTCCTCCGTTGCCCAGGCAATGCAGGTCCAGGCAGCAGGCATCCCCTGCATGACAGCGAATACTGACGTCATCTCCGACGGCGACCAGTATGTCACCTGCTATGTTGGTCCTTCAAACTTCCAGGAAGGATATCAGACAAGCCAGGCAGCCTGCGCAGAGCTGGCAGCAGAAGGAATCACTAATCCCAGGATCCTCTACATCGACGGCAAATCCGGACAGACCACCTGCGACGAGCGCAAGGCAGGCATGCAGACAGCAGTAGAAGAAGCCGGCGGCTCCTTCATCGACGCCCAGCTCTGCGACGGTCTTCGTGAGAAAGCACAGCAGATCACCGAGAACTGGCTGGTCAAGTACAAACCCGGCGATTTCGATGCCATCATGTGCTTCGACGACAACTCCGCAGTCGGCGCTTACAATGCTGCAAAGGCAGCAGGCCGTGATACCGAGTTCCACATCTACGGCGCAGCTACCGGCGATGCCTCCATCGTTGAAGGCTACATCGCGAAGGGCCTGATCGGCTACAACGCCCTTCAGTCTCCTCTGATCGACTCCGAGTCCGCCATCAACATGGCTGCCAACATCGCAATGGGCTTTGAGCCCACACAGCAGAAGTACTTCATCGAGACTCCTATCATCAACAAGGACAATGTCGATGAGCTGTATGTGAGCTGGTCCGACTCCGAATAATCCAGAGGCATCCGACACAGGTCAAACGATAACTACCGGTCCCCGGCAGGCACTGCCGGCCGGGGATCTTTTTCACACAAGTTAGTAAGGGAGAATTTCTTCAATGGCAAATACAGAATATCTTCTGCAGATGAAGAATATCGTCAAGACATTCCCCGGTGTCCGTGCACTTGACGGAGCCGCGATCACAGTAAAGCCCGGCGAAGTTGTAGCTCTCTGCGGCGAGAATGGTGCCGGCAAATCAACACTCATGAAGTGCCTGTACGGTTCTTATCATGCTGACGAAGGCGAGATCATCTACATGGGTCAGCGGGTCGATTTCAAGACTCCCGATGAAGGCAAGGAAGCCGGCATCATCATGGTCTTCCAGGAACTGTCCCTGATCAGAGACCTGACCGTTGCTGAAAACATGTTCCTTGGCTCTCTGCCCCACAAGGGATTTGCAGTTGACTGGAAGAAGCTCAACGACGATGCAAATGCAGCCCTCGACGAGCTCAACTCGAGCGTAAGAGGCACAGACTATGTCCGCGACCTCCCCATCTCCCAGCAGCAGATGGTCGAGATCGCCCGCGGCGTCGCCCTCGGCGCCAAGATCCTGATCCTGGACGAGCCCACCTCCTCCCTGACGGAGAAGGAAGTTGCCGCCCTGTTCGAGATCATCCGCAAGCTCAAAGCCCAGGGTGTAGGCATCATCTATATCTCTCACAAGATGGATGAGATCTTTGAGATCTGCGATTCCGCCGTCGTCATGAGAGACGGCAAGTTCACCGGCCAGTTCGTCCTCAAGGACATCACACTGGATACACTGATCCAGGCCATGATCGGCCGTACCATGGACAACTACTTCACCAAAGCCAACGGCGTTGTGGGGGAGGAAGTCCTCAAGGTGGAAGGCCTGTCCGTTCCCGGCGTCCTCAAGGATGTCTCCTTCAATGTCCGCAAGGGCGAGGTCGTCGGTTTTTACGGTCTGGTGGGTGCCGGCCGTTCCGAGACCATGGAGGCCATCTTCGGTGTCCGTCCTTACTCTGCAGGTACCATCACGCTGAAGGGTGAACAGGTCAAGTTCAAAGGATCAAAAGAAGCAGTTAAAAAGGGCATCGGCTTCGTGACAGAAGACCGCAAGCAGACAGGCCTGCTCCTTCCCAAATCATGCCGGGAGAATATGGCCCTGGCAGCCCTTCCCAACATCAAGAAGGGCATGTTCGTAGACGAGGACAAGACCCTGGAAATCTATCATAAATATGAGAAGATCATGGACATTAAGTCCCCCAGTCCCGAACAGCCGATCGTCCTCCTTTCCGGCGGTAACCAGCAGAAGGTCATCATAGGCAAGTGGCTCTGCATGGGACCTGACCTGGTCATTCTGGACGAGCCCACACGAGGCATCGATATCGGCGCCAAGTCCGAGATCCATAAGCTGGTCGCGAGCCTGGCCGAGGACGGCCTCGCCGTCATCGTCATCTCTTCTGAAATGCCTGAGATCATGGGCGTCTCCAACAGGATCTACACCATGGCTGCAGGCCGCATCACAGCGGAGCTTTCCGGCGATGAGATCACGGAAGAAAACCTGATGAGGAATATCATGGTCGGCGCCTGATGGACGTCATCGGTATGAGTGCAATTACATAAACATTAAAGTAAGCATTTGGGCAATTCCGACAATAAGGAAACAGCAGCCAGGCAAAAAAACCGGCTGCTGTTTTCTATAGAAATGCCTGCGCACTGAAGTGCTTCGGCATAGTTGGAAAAGCGAAATCCGGCCGGTGTCAGCCTGCCGGTCATAGAGCCCTTCAGGAGGTAGAGTTTATGATATCCGAATATGATGCCTTTGGACCATGGGTATATGAGATCGATGAAGTACATCCGCTGCCGAAACTGTTCGTGCCCTATATTCATCCGGACCCGGACAGGACCATCATGGTCAAGGTTCCGCGTCAGATCGACCGTCAGGATGCAGAGCCGGGAATGGACCTGTATGACTATATCATTGCGGTCAGCAAAAATAATCTGACTATTTACGGCAGGACAGAAGGATCACAGGTCGTCAGAGTGATCAGTGTCAAGTATGAAGATGTTGTTGCCGTTACGATCAAGAACGTCCTTCTGTCAAGTGAAGTCACCATTATGCTGCTGAGCGGAGAGACCATCGTTGTTCCTTTCAACAGAATCTCCTTTGATGTCATGCAGAAGGTCATCCTTGCGATCCGGAATAACGCCGCAAAACACCCGGTAGATTTCCCGGATCCCGTAGACAGGATCACGGTTGACCAGCTCCAGGATACGACTTTTGTCAACATGTTCAACGAATTTTCTGCACAGGCGCAGAATGCCAGGATCGGCATGCACCAGAACTATATCCTCATGCCGCCTGTTTATATTCCTGCCTCCGTCTGCTACTACAGCACAGACGAGCTTGAAGTCGTTGAGAAGCCGGTAGATTACGATCCCACTACCAACAAATATGGTTACAAGATCACCTATGTTGCCCTGCAGAACCTGACAGATATCGAAGTGGTCGAGTCCAGAAAATATGACAGACTTTACAATGTTATCTTTAATCTCAGGGGCGGCAAACAGAATTTCAGCATTAATGTCAGCACAGTGGATACCGTAGCTTTCTTCAAGGAAGTATTCTCGGCAACACATTCAAAACAGAGCAGATAATCATTCCGGCATGTCCGGAAAGAACGAATCCCGTGCATTGTTCTGATCATTTTGCGGACAGGCAAAAAGATCGGGACACCGGAATCGGTTCCCGGGATATCGGGCGGGAAGGAGACAGCAGGAGACGGGAGGAGACAGGGGACGGTTCTGTGTCTCCTATTCAGAGATAGGAGACACAGAACCGTCCCCTGTCTCCTCCCGTCTCCTCCTGTCTCCCCGCCTGCCTCTCCCCTCCCTTTTTCCCACCTGGTATCCCGGGAGCCAATCTCCAATAACTGTCCCGGAAAAACAGGACTGGACGCAATGATCCATGTCGACAAGCTTGCAGACATCGACAGCACAGCTCTGAAGGAGATGCTGCTGACTCACAAACTTTATAAGGAGAAAAGAGATGGCAGAGTTAAAGATTGGTCTGGTAGGAACCGGCGCGATCGGCAGAACACACATCGAGCGCATCAACACCCGTCTGCAGGGCGGAAGAGTCATCGCCTGTGCGGATGTGAACAAGGATTTCGGAAAGTCCGTTGCAGACAAATTCGGGATCCGCGCATTTGACACACCCGAAGAGCTGATCCATGACAGTGAGATCGAGGCTGTCATCGTCACAGCGGCAGATGCCTGGCACGCTCCCTTCGTCCTTGAGGCAATCAAGGCCGGCAAGCCCGTCTTTTGTGAGAAGCCCCTGTCCCCCACTCCCGAGCTCTGCAAGGAGATCGTAGAGGTGGAAGTCGCCGGCGGAAAGCACCTGGTACAGGTCGGATTCATGCGCCGCTATGACCCCGGTTACGGCCAGCTCAAGAGCCTGATCGAGTCCGGCAAGTACGGCGCTCCCCTGGTCCTCCACTGTTGCCACCACAACTATGACGACGGCGGCATCGGCTGGAAGACACCCATGTCTGTTGAGAACTCCATGATCCATGAGATCGACTGCCTCCGCTGGCTGCTCGGCGAGGATTACGCAAAAGTTGATGTCGTATTCCCACGCAGTTCAAGGCATGCAGGAGACTGCAAGGATCCCCAGATCATGCACCTGACCACCAAGTCCGGAACCTATATTGAGGTCGAGTCCTTCGTATTCTCCCACTACGGCTATGATGTCCGCTGCGAGATCGTCTGCGAGGAAGGCGTCCTCAATCTCCCCGAGCCTCCCTATGCCATGGTACGCACCAATGACGCACGCGTGACCCCCATCTGCCATGACTGGTCGGAGCGCTTCCCGGAAGCTTACAACATCGAGTTCCAGAACTGGATCAACGCCAGCAAGAAAGGCCGTGTGGACGGACCGACCGCATGGGACGGCTATGTTGCCCAGATTGCGGCAGGATGTGCCTCCAGAGCACGTGACACGGGTGTCTCCGTAGATATTGAGATCCCTGAAATGCCCGATTTCTACAAGTGATTCTCCAGAGAGACAGAGAGGGAGACTGAGAAGGGGACGGTTCTCCGTCTCCTCATCAACAGATCCATAGATACATGAGATACTTTTACCGGGGCTCGTTTTCTGCCGCCAAAAGCGGCAGAGAATGAGCCTCGATTTTTATAAACTTGAAATACATATAAATGAGATATATAATTAAGATGAATGAAACGGGGGACTTGGAGACTGGGGGAGACAAGGGACGGTTCTATGTCTCCTGTCCAGGAGAAAATTCAGGAGACATAGAACCGTCCCCTGTCTCCCTCTGCAGTGTATGGAGGAGATATAATATGCCTCGAAGAGCCAGAATAAAAAGCCAAACTAATATTTATCACATTATGCTCCGAGGGATTAACCGCCAGCAGATTTTTTATGACAAGGAAGATTATTGTGTATTCGAAAACATATTGAGGCATTATAAATCAATATGCGATTACCGCCTATATGCATATTGTATTATGGGTAATCATATCCATCTTTTGATTCAGACGGGAAGTGTGCCTCTGGAAAAGATTTTCAAACATATAGGAAGTGCTTTTGTATATTGGTATAATTGTAAATATGAACGAGTTGGGCATTTATTTCAGGATCGGTATAGAAGTGAGGCTGTTCTCACTGACCAATATTATTTGACTGTGCTTCGCTACATCCTGCGTAATCCAGTGAAAGCAGGCATTTGCAGGCATCCTGCCGAATATCCATATAGCAGCGGCTATGAGTATGTGTCTATGAATCCTCACCTGACAGATACTGAATTTACCTTTCACTTAATAGATGCAGAACAATTGAGGAAATACATTCTGGAAGATAACGATGATGAATGCCTTGAAATGAGTGAAAGACCAAGGAGAAGATGTTCTGATGCGGCGGCAGAAGAATTGATTTATCAAGAGTTTGGAAGTTTTTCTCCTCCGGTCGGAGAGGCAAAAGGACAGCAGAGAGAATTGTTGAATGAATCGATCAAGAAATTGATCAATTCTGGGATCTCAATCCGCCAATTGAGCAGATTGACGGGCATTTCTAAAAAATTGATTGAAAATGCTCTGAAAAAATAAGAAGGAGACAGAGAACCGTCCCCTGTCTCCTTCCTCCATTTACACAAAAACAATGCATTTTTCCTGATAATACGGGAGCAGTGAATCATGTGTTATAAAAGTCATATTCTCCGCTTTTGCCTGCGAAATCAGCATCCTGTCAAAAGGATCATGGTGCGGCGGAGCACCATCGGCTCTGGTGATCGTCTCTAAAGCAAATACATGTCTGTCCCGTATCTCGACGGGCAGAAAGCCGGCATCCTGGCAGAAACTGGAAAGATCCTTTCCTGTGAACTGCACATTGTCAGGATGAATGGCATGTTTGATCGAAACCTCCCAGATGGATACAGAACTGTAGTAAACAACGTTACCCTCATCCAGGATCAGTTCTCTTGCTTTTTCGGGAAGACGAGGGTCATCATTAAGAGCCCAGATCAGTATGTGCGTATCCAAAAGAATATTCACAGTGTACCTCCAAACATCCCTGCAATCTCATCGTTATATTGATCCAGATCATCAGGGGACTTAAGTTTCCCTTTCGCCACACCGATTCGCTTTGATACGGGGACATCGTTATATAAGACCATCTTGACCACAGGTTTCCCATATCTGGCGATGATTATGCGCTCTTCTTTACCTGTTTCTATCAGCCTCACAAGGTTTGACAGGTTCGTTTTGGCCTCCAGTATATTTACCTGCATACTTACACCTCCAAACACACTTGCATTTCAGTAAAACAACATATCTGCCAGAGAAATATATTTGTCCGTACTGTTATCAATATGGTCTGAACTGACCATGTTGGTCTTCTTGACTATATTATAGCAGGCTGAGATTAAATCTCAAGGATTACTCGCTGAATCCATATCTAATTCTTGTAATGTCCAGCTTTGCAATGTCATAATTGAAGGGAACCCCGCGAAAAAAGAAGGAGAAAGGGGGAGACAGGGGACGGTTCTCTGTCTCCTGTCCAGGAGAGAATTCAGGAGACAGAGAACCGTCCCCTGTCTCCCCCACGCAAGGAATGACTGGCTATGCATTTTGTGGACGCAAAGGGAATACTCACCGGCAAAGGCGGGTATTACGGCATGAATATATACAGGGGCTGTTCCCATGGATGCATCTACTGCGACAGCAGGAGCAGGTGTTATCAGTTTACCCATCCTTTTGAGGATATTGAGGTCAAGCAGAACGCGCCTGCACTCCTGGAGGCGGCTCTCAGATCCAAAAGAAAGAAATGCATGATCGGGACCGGTTCTATGTCCGATCCATACATGCACTGCGAAGAACAGCTCGGGCTGACCAGGAAATGCCTGGAGATTATCCTGCGCTATGGGTTCGGGGCAACGGTCATCACGAAATCTGACAGGATCCTGCGGGATATTGACCTGCTTGAGGAAATCAATCGTGAGAGCAGATGTGTGGTCCAGATGACGCTCACGACCTTTGACGATGATCTGTGTAGAATCCTGGAGCCGAATGTGTGTAACACGAAGCGGAGGATCGAGGTCCTGGAAGAGATGCAGAAGAGGGGCATTCCCACGGTGGTCTGGCTGACCCCGGTTCTGCCCTTTATCAATGATACAGAGGAAAATATCAGGGCAATTCTGGATGAATGCATTCGAGTCAGCGTGAAGGGGATCATCTGCTTTGACATGGGGCTGACACTGAGGGCCGGCGACAGAGAATACTATTATGCGGCATTGGACAGACATTTTCCGGGGCTGAAACAGAGGTATATAAGCACGTATGGAAATGCCTATGAACTGCCTTCTCCCAATGCCGGAGAATTGATGAAGCTGTTTGTAAAAACCTGCCAGGAACACGGCATACTCTGCAGATGGGAGGATTGCTTTCAATTTCTGCAGGAATTCCCTGAAAAGTATGAGCAGATGGATTTCTTTGATATACT
>CAMKEX010000112.1 GCA_946411695.1 uncultured Lachnospiraceae bacterium | reverse complement strand
CCGAGGTAGTGCTCCGCGACATAGTGGATGCTGCGGCGTGTGATGGAAGGCAGGATACTGTCGGAAGTCGGGATGACCAGATTTCCGTCCGCGTCGACGAAGATGATGTTGGCGCCGCCTGTCTCCTCGATCTTGGAGCGGGTCGCGGGATCGAGATAGAGGTTCTCCGCGAAGCCCTCTCTGTGAGCTTCCATAACGGGCAGCAGACTCATCGCGTAGTTCAGGCCGGCTTTGATGTGGCCGGTTCCCCGCGGTGCCGCGCGGTCATAGTCACTGACCTTGATGGCGATCGGAGTGGCGCCGCCCTTGAAGTAAGGGCCGACGGGTGTCACGAAGACACGATACATATATTCCTCCGCGGGCTTAACGCCGATAACGGGGCTGATACCGAACATAAGGGGACGTACATACAGAGTTGCGCCTGTGCCATAGGGGGGTACCCATGCTGCATTGGCCCTGACTGTCTGTACGACGGAATCGATAAAGCGATCCCTCGGGAAAGGAGGCATTTCCATACGCAGTGCGGAATTGTACATGCGGTCTGCGTTCAGGTCGGGGCGGAAGCACACGATACGGCCGTCTTCTGTCGTATAGGCCTTGAGTCCCTCAAAAATAGACTGAGAATAATGCAGGACACCTGCGTCCTCGCTCATGACGATCTTGTCGTCGCTGATCAGGGCGCCTTCATCCCATGCGCCATCCTTAAACATGGACACATAGCGCTTGTCCGTGACCATATATCCAAATCCCAGGTTACTCCAATCGATGTTTTTCTTTTCCATAATGAACCTTCCTCCAGCTTCCTGTTCCGGGGCGTTGATCAGCACAGCAGGGCACAGTACCGTATCCGGCATCTGCTTCATGTCAGATTCACTGTCTGCTCCTGTGCTGCCGGCACCCTCCCAGCGGAGCGGCACCGCCTCCACGCCGATATTACTCCCTGTTCGGCACTTTTACCTGCCATGCCGCTCTAAGGGGCGGCTGCCTGAGACATTTTTGCACAGGCGAAAATGGTAAAGGATTACAGGATGTTTCTGCCGGGAAGCGGCAAAATCATCCAAAGTAAAACAATAATGCATCTCATTACTTTTCACTTTTCTGCTTTATCATGCCAAACAGATATCCTATTATAAAGCGTGTATTCATATTTTTCCAGTCTAAACATAGAAAAAAGCGAATAAAAATATACATGTATACAAAAAAGACGGGAGGCATTCGCTGCTCTCCCGCCTGTATCTGCAGTTTTTCTCTGTCCGGAGCCCTGTCCGCCCAGCTGCCGATTCTCCGATTCCTCTATCGGATCCTCCTCTTACGGATCCAGAATGGCCGCAACACCCACAAGCCCGGGGCCTGTGTTGAGGGCCAGCGTCGCCGCTATCTGCTTGCGGTAGAGGACCTCCCCGTTTTCACCCAGCTCATCCATCACCATTTTTTCCATCTCTTCCAGCTCATGGGGGGCAGCACCGTGTCCCAGCCCCAGCCAGACCTTGTGACCGCGGCAGAATTTGAGCATTTCATTGAGCAGTTTTTTCTTGCCCTGCCTGCTCCCGCGGATCAGGGAGACAGTGTAGTAGATCCCGTCCTTGTTGCAGGAAATGATGGGCTTGATCTTCAGCGCCTGTCCGATGATCGAGGAGACGGTCCCGATGCGGCCTCCGCGCTTGAGGTACTCGAGAGTATCCATATAGAACATGACCTTTGAATCATAGATCTTGTTCTCAAGGCCCTGACATACTTCCTCATAGGGCATTCCCTCCGAGAGTTTTCTGGCCGCCCAGATCCCCAGAAGGCCGCAGGCCACGGAAATATTTTTCGTATCAAAAACAAACACCTTCAACCGGTCCTGGTGAAGCGCAGCCAGGCGCACCGCGTTCCACGTGCCGCTCAGTCCGCTGGAAATGCAGACGGCAATGACCTTTTCTATTCCCGCGTCCGCCATCTCCTCCAGTTTATCCAGAACCTCCTGGAGAGAGGGCGTCGATGTCTTGGGATAATCTTTGGGATAACGGTCATAGACCATCTGCGGATCAATATCCACGCCGTCCAGATAGGCTTTTTCCGGATAATCAATGTGCAGCGGCAGAAGCCACAATCCGTATTTATCAATGCATTCCTGTGCAATGTCACAGCCGGAGTCAACGAGGACCGCCGCTTTTTCGCTGTTCATATGTTCCCTCCAGTCCATTTCTCAACACCTTCTAAACCGGTTTCCGGAAATTCCGCATCCAGTATTCAATACGCTTCTGTCTGGTTTTCCATAACATATCATAGCATATAATAGTAAAATCCGCATCATACAATGAACTGCAATGAACTGCCGATGAACTTCCGGCAAAAACACGGCGGATCAGCCGCAGTCACCGGGCCCTTCCTGTCTTCGGCCGCGGTGTAATCAGGGTCGGCTGCAGGGACCGGCAGCAGCTCCTGCCCTGTCTGCCCTTGCAAAAAAGAACAAATCTGAATATGATTTGAGTATCATTCCGGAAAAAAGAACAGGAGGATATACCTGATGACAGACTACAGAGAGCATATGAATGAAAATCTCGCGGGAAGCGCCGTAGCGCGGGTCAAAAAAGGCGGCGCCAGAGCCCTGAAAGCAGGCGGGCTGTGGATCTATGATAACGAGATCGCCCGGGTGGACGGGGAATTTGAAGACGGCGATATTCTGGCCGTAGAGGATTTTGACGGCTATTTTCTGGGCTGGGGTTTTATCAACCGCGCTTCAAAGATCTGTATCCGCATGCTGAGCAGGCGAAAAGACCAGACCGTCACACCTGCCTTTCTCGAGGCGCGGGTACGCGCCGCGTGGGAATACCGCAGGAAGGTGATCGACACTTCTTCCTGCCGCCTGATCTTCGGAGAGGCGGATTTTCTCCCCGGTCTCACTGTCGACAAGTACGAGGATGTACTGGTGGTGGAATCTCTCGCTCTGGGGATCGACCGGCTCAAACCCATGCTCCTGTCCATGCTCAGGCAGATCCTTGCGGAGGACGGGATCAATGTGCGCGGGATTTACGAGCGCAGTGACGCCAAAGTGCGTGAAAAAGAGGGGCTTCCCCGCACAAAGGGTTTTATCGGAGAGCCTTTTGAGACCCTGGTCCCGATCACGGAAAACGGAGTCCGCTATATCGTCGATGTCGAGAACGGTCAGAAAACAGGCTTTTTCCTCGACCAGAAGGAAAACCGCCGCGCCATCGCAAAACTCTGCCCCGGCGCCCGTGTCCTGGACTGCTTCACGCACACCGGATCCTTCGGCCTGAACGCGGCCCTTGCCGGTGCCGCCGAGGTCACCAGCGTCGACGCCTCCGGGACTGCCATTGAGCAGGCGGCCGAAAATGCCGCTCTGAACGGCTTCCGCCCGGTCCCCGGGACAGCCGGAACAGAGGGCGTATCCGATCCTTTCTCTGAAAAAACGGGATCAGACGCTTCTTCAGATGAGCACTGGCTGGTCAACCGGTCCGGCACCCGTCTACAATACCTGTGCGCGGATATATTTGATCTTCTTCCCGCCCTGCACAGAGAGGGCGAGCTGTATGACGTCGTGATCCTGGATCCTCCGGCTTTTACCAAATCGAGGAATTCCGTCAAGGCAGCAGTGCGCGGTTACCGCGAGATCAACCAGCGGGGCCTGCGTCTGGTCCGCGACGGAGGATTTCTGGCCACCTGCTCCTGCTCCCATTTCATGGATCCCGACCTCTTCCGCGATACCATCGCCCAGGCGGCAAAGGACGCCCACAGGCGCCTCCGCCAGGTGGAATTCCGCACCCAGGCCCCTGATCATCCCATCCTCTGGGCGTCTGAGGAATCCTACTATCTGAAATTCTATATCTTCCAGGTGATGGAGGAGAAATAAAAACAATAAGCCCTCAGTACTGCAATTCCGGCAGCTGAGGGCTTATATTTCTCTTATTTCAAATCCATCTTTGCTCCGCAGTTAGGGCAGAAGTTGAAAACACCTCCCATAACCGCGTTTTGTATCCACATGCCGCATGCGCCGCACTCAAGCCTTCCGTTTAAATAAAACCACCTTGCATGTACTACCGGCGCAACATCTCTCAGCGGAGCTGTCACTTTTTCAAAATCATCAGGCGTTATAAGATTTCTTTCAAGCGCTTTGCAGGCACGTTTATATTTTTCGATTGCGTTCATTCCTCTTCCTCTGCTGCGTAAGGTTCAACAGGCTTCCCAGCAGGGATGCCGTCCGCTCTCACATGCTGCCTTCAGCCTGCTGCGGGAGCGATGCAGAACATAGTGACGGTCACACGGGTCAGTTCCCTTCCCTCCCCGCTCCGGATTTTCACTTCGATCAGGACGGAGGTCCTGCCCCGCCGGATCATGGAGGCCTCGGCAATGATCGTGCCTTCCTTCACATTCCGCAGATAATGTATATTGGCATCCAGAGTGGAATAGTTGCGTCCGTCCGCACGGGCAAGGGCCGACGCAGCGGCATCGGCCATGGTAAAGAGAAGGCCTCCATGAGCCAGTCCGTTTGGATTTGTCTGCTCATGGCGCAGCTGAACATGGCAGAGACAGTGATCCGCATCCAGCTCGTCCACTTCTATCTTGTTCCACTGCATAAAGGGATTGTTTTCCACCAGTCTCATCGAGAAAGCAATTCCCGGGTCATTCATGTCGATTTTTCCCTGATGGTCTGTCTGTCCCATATTCCTCTCCTTATATCTAATTGACAACACCTCTAATTGTCAAAATCTCAAATTGACAACATCTCTAATTGACAACTTGAATGAACACGTATTGTGCTGTTATAATGTCCTTGGTCTGCTGATTCTCTTTGCAGCCGCACAGGGCGGGAACTGTGATCGCATTGAGCACGGGCCGCTGCTTCTGTGATTATTTTCGGCAAAACATCAAGAAGGTGAAAAATGAATTTACTCAATCGATCGGATCTGAACAACAAACCTCTCTTCAAGTATATCACTATTGCCCTTGTCGTAGTCAATGCAATTGTCCTGGCATTTCTGCTGTTCGGGCCCGGGCGCGGTTCCTCTGCACAGGCCTCCACCCCCTCAGGTGATCCGGCCGCAGTAGAAGAAGGCAGCGGTACAGAGGAAGAATCATATTACGGGGAAGACGAATCCCAAAACAGCGATGAAGCCTATACCTCTGAGGAATCCCGGATGGAAGACGATGAAGAGGGGGACGAAGAGGGAGATGATTTCGACAGCGACGAGGAAGAAACGCCGGAATCCGGTCCCATCCTCGAGCTCACGGATGAGCATGTGACCCTGAAGGTAGGCGACTACTTTAATTTCTACGATTATATCAAGACCATGAAGGACCGCGACGGTTCCGAACTGAGCCGTTACATTCATCTTTCCGGTCAGGTCAATACCTACCAGCCCGGTGATTACACGATCACCTATCAGATCACCAGCCCGATCGACGGACAGACAGCCTCCAAAGATCTGAAGGTCACGGTAGAATATTGACCGGTAGCACATGTCCTTTTTCGAAAATACAAAAGCAAATTCTGATGTACAGAAAAAACGTCTGCGGAAGTCTTCTCAGCTTCCGCAGACGTTCTTTTTTATTACTGTTTATGCCCTGTCAGGGCAATGACAACGGCTTTTTGACATCCTATAGATCCGGACTTCTGATCTCAATATCCGGACTTCCGATCTCAGGCAGCGTCCACGTTCTTTGTCGCGACAACGTCCACTCCTGTGCCGCAGACATTCTCGATCACGACATCACCGATACGGACCGGTGCCGCTACCTTGACATGGTCGATCGCATCCATGCAGGCGAAGATTTTTTCCTTGGGAATATTTCCTTTGGTCTTGACGCTGCAGCGATCCTTCTCTCCTCCGGTTACAGTGACCGTAGAGGTGACGGTGCGCTCGGGATGCGTGACTTCCTGGCGGGCGTATTTGTCTCCGATCGCGCAGGTGTTCCCTGTGACACTGAAGACTTCTTCGCCCTCAACTTCCACTGTGATCTGGCAGCCCATGGGGCAGCCGATACAAGTCAGATTCTTTTTTTCCATACCTACAGTTATGACCTCCTGTTCAGAATACAAGACCCGCTCGCGAGTCTTGCGCGATGAAGAATAACTAATGATCAAAATGACGTTTTTCTGCCATGCACACGACACTTTCCCATTTTGCCGGCAGGTGCCGGAGGGACTTTCCCGTCCTTGTGCAGGGACATGTCATTTTATTCTGCCTCGATCTTGATCGTGATGGTCTTCAGATCGGGGTAGTCCGCCAGTTTCTTTTTCTGGAGGATGACCTGTTCCATCTCGCCGGGGGCCATAATTCTCTTTTTCCTGTGCTGGACGCGCTCGTCGTCGAAATAGACGCTGACGAAGCTGTCCTTAAACACGGCACCGACACGGAAACGGACGGTGAGATTTTCGTCCATACGGGAGACATTGACGGTGCAGGGCACGGTGTAGCGGGCACCCTCTGTGGCAACAAGCCTGATATCACTGCCTTCCTTTTCGTCCTTACATCCGTTCTGGACGTATTTTGCCGCGTTCTCGCCGGCGCGGGTGGCCTCTTCGGAGACATAGTCCACCAGGTCATGTACGTGGAGGACGTTGCCGCATGCGAAGACACCGGGGATATTGGTCTCGAGGACCTCGTTGACGACAGGACCGCTGGTGACGGGATTCATCTCGACACCTGCGCCGCGGGACAGCTCGTTCTCGGGGATCAGACCGGTGGAAAGCAGAAGTGTGTCACAGGTATAGCGCTCTTCTGTTCCGGGAATAGGCTTCATGTCAGGGCCGACCTCGGCAATGGTGACAGCCTTGACGCGCTCCTTGCCCTCGATGTCCACGACAGTGTGGGAGAGCTTGAGCGGGATTCCGTAGTCATCCAGACACTGGACGATATTTCTCTTGAGGCCGCCGGAGAAGGGCATCAGTTCCGCGACCACCTTGACAGTCGCGCCCTCGAAGGTCATGCGGCGGGCCATGATCAGGCCGATATCGCCGGAGCCCAGAATGACGACTTCACGTCCGGGCATGTAGCCTTCCATATTGACCAGACGCTGGGCGGTACCGGCGCTGTAGATGCCTGCGGGACGGTAGCCCGGGATGTTCAGGGCACCTCTGGGACGCTCACGGCAGCCCATAGCCAGGATGACGGCGCCGGCCTGGATCTGGAACATGCCCTCAGTGCGGTTCATGGCGGTCACGACCTTGTCGTGGGAGATGTCCATGACCATGGTGTCCAGCTTGTATTCGATTCCCAGGTCATAGACCTGCTCGATGAAGCGATATGCGTACTCGGGGCCGGTGAGCTCCTCTTTGAAGGTGTGGAGACCGAAACCGTTGTGGATGCACTGGTTGAGGATGCCGCCCAGTTCCTTGTCGCGCTCGATGATGAGGATGCTGTCCGTGCCGGCTTTTTTGGCGGAAACGGCAGCTGCAAGGCCGGCGGGGCCGCCGCCGACGATCACGATATCATACGAAGTCATTATCAGGCACCTCCCTTTGTTCTCTCAAGGACAATTTTGGAATCACCGCCGAGCTTGGTGATCTTCTCCATCGGAATGCCCAGTTCTCTGTTGATGATCTCCATGGTGCGGGGCGAGCAGAATCCTGCCTGGCATCTGCCCATGCCTGCCCTGGTCCTGCGCTTGACGCCGTCGAGGGAACGGGCGCCCAGGGGTCTGTGAATGGCGTCAATGATCTCGCCTTCTGTGACCATTTCGCAGCGGCAGATGATCCTGCCGTAGGCGGGTTCTTTTTTGATCAGTTCATTTCTCTCTTCGATGGAGAGATCTGCGGGATTGAGAATGCCCTTGCGGGTTCCGATCCAGTTCTCCTTCTCCTCGAGGCCCATTTTTTCCTTCAGCATCTGAGCGACATACTCGCCGATGGCAGGGCTGGAGGAAAGGCCGGGGGATTCGATACCGGCACAGTCGATGAAGTGAGGCGCATCCTCTACTTCGCCGATGATGAACTCGTGGTGGTCTTCATGTGCGCGCAGACCCGCAAAGGAAGTAATGACCTGGCGGATGGGAAGATTGCGGACATGCTCGCCTGCCTTTGTGATCAGGTCATTGATGCCTGCCGCAGTGGTATTGATACCCTCGCGGTTCTCGATATCGATAGCTGTCGGGCCGACGATCAGGTTTCCGTGGATGGTCGGGGAAACCAGAACGCCCTTGCCGAACTTTGTGGGCTGAGGGAAAATTGTGTGGCTGACATGGCCGCCGGCTGTCTTGTCAAGCAGGCAGTAGTCGCCGCGCCTGGGAGTGATATGGATCTTCTTTTCAGAGACCATGTTGTGGAAAACGTCTGCGTAGACACCGGCTGCGTTGATGACATATTTTGCCTTGTATTCGCCGTTGTTGGTGCGGATCTTCCAGATGGGCTGGCCGCATTTTTCACAGGTCGCAGGGGTCAGTTTCTCTACCTCTGTGTTAAAGAAGAAGTCAACGCCGTTCACATTCGCGTTCTCAGCCATGGCGATATTGAGCATGAAGGGGCAGATGATTCCGCTGGTGGGAGCATAGAGGGCGGCCACCACGTTCTCTGTGAGATTGGGCTCCTTTTCCAGAGCCTGCTCACGGTCCAGGATCTCCAGGCCCTTGACACCGTTGGCGATTCCGCGGTCATAGAGGTCTTTCAGCCCTTCCTTCTCGGATTCATGGATACATACGACCATGGCACCGTTGCGTTTGAAGGGAATGTCGAGATCTCTGGCAAAGTCATCCATCATCTCGTTTCCGCGCACATTGAAGCGGGCCATCAGAGACCCCGCGGGTGCGTCAAAACCGGCGTGGACGATCGCGCTGTTGGCCTTGGATGTGCCGCTGCAGACATCCTCCTCCTTATCCAGCACGCAGACGTTGACTTTGTAGCGGGAAAGCTCGCGTGCGACCGCGCATCCCGTGACGCCTGCGCCGATGATTATAACATCATACATAAGTTGATTCCTCCTGGTGGTTTCCAAATGTGCCTTTTACAGAAATGGAGTCGAACAA
Organism: uncultured Lachnospiraceae bacterium; assembly: GCA_946411695.1. Taxonomy (GTDB): domain Bacteria; phylum Bacillota; class Clostridia; order Lachnospirales; family Lachnospiraceae; genus CAG-791. The sequence continues at coordinate 2,079 of CAMKEX010000112.1, read as the reverse complement.
TACACAGCCTTCTGCAAAGACTTTTTATATGCCGACTCCATTTCCATGACACTCATTTATTCAAATTCAAAACAACTCGTAAAAATCCTGCTCAGCCTTGCACAATTCCGGAAGACCTGATTATGCAGGGAAAGGCATAACGCCGTAGACGAGTGCTGCGACGACAGATCCGCAGATGGGAGCAACCACAGGGATCCAGGAATAACCCCAGTCTGCATCCTTGTTGTCGCCGGGGCAGAACAGAGCAAAGGCAAGGCGGGGGCTGAAGTCTCTGGCTGCGTTCATTGCATATCCGGTCACGCCGCCGAAGGACATGCCGATGGCAGTGATGATTGCCCATACGAAGACAAAGTTGAGGCCTGTGTCACCGGCTACAGTCTGGCCGATGCCGAGGATCGCGAACATCAGGACAAATGTGTCAATGAACTCGGACAGGAAGTTCAGGCCTGTGTTGCGGATCGAAGGAGCTGTGCAGTAGCAGCCGCGCTTGACATCATTTTCGGGTGTGGCTGCCAGATGATCGTGATACATCACTGTGAGGATGGTAGCACCGATGAAGCCGCCGACCATCTCGCCGATCAGATAGAAGGGAACCGATCCCCAGCCTACAGAGCCGTTAACTGCAAGAGCGATGGTGACAGCAGGGTTGAAGTGCGCGCCGGTGGCTTTGCCGAAGATAAATGCGGGAACCATGACTGCAAGACCCCAGCCAATACCGCACAGGCAGGCGCCGCCGCCCTTCTGACCGGATTTATTCAGGTTGATGTTCATGCACACGCCGTCGCCCAGAAGGACCAGAAGTGCTGTGCCGACCAGTTCACAAATAAGAATACTCATTCCACTCATTATAAACCCCCTTATAAGGATAGGACGCCAGACCGGAATGATCCGGCGCAAGTATTAATAATTACATACTTGCGGCCATGTTCCCGCGGCCGCAAATGTCTATTATTTTGCCCAGCCAAGAGTTGCATTGACAGCCTGCTTCCAGCCTCTGAGCTCTTCATCTCTGGTTGCCTGATCCATTGCGGGCTCGAACTCTTTGTCAAGTGCCCAGTTCTTGATGACATCCTGCTTGTCAGCCCAGAATCCAACTGCAAGGCCTGCCAGATAGGAGGCACCCATAGCGGTGGTCTCGACGCACTCGGGACGCTGTACGGGAGTGTTGATCAGGTCGGACTGGAACTGCATGAGGAAGTTGTTCTTGCAGGCGCCGCCGTCGACCTTGAGGGAGCTCAGCTTGACGCCGGAGCCCTCTTCCATGGCTGCCAGCACATCGTAGGTCTGGAATGCCAGGGACTCAAGAGTAGCGCGAATGATGTGATACTTGTTGACGCCGCGGGTCAGGCCCATGATGGCGCCGCGTGCATAGGGATCCCAATAAGGAGCGCCCAGGCCGGTGAAAGCGGGAACGACATAGCAGCCGTTGGTGTCTTCCACGCGGGTAGCGAAATACTCGGAATCCGGAGACTGGTCGACAACCTTGAGTTCATCGCGCAGCCACTGGATGGCAGCACCGGCTACGAAGACAGAGCCTTCCAGAGCGTACTCAACCTTGCCGTCGAGACCCCATGCAATGGTGGTCAGCAGTCCGTTGTTGGGATACATGGGCTTCTCACCGATGTTCATCAGCATGAAGCAGCCTGTGCCGTAGGTGTTCTTGGCGTCGCCGGGTGTGTAGCAGGTCTGTCCGAACAGAGCCGCCTGCTGGTCGCCGGCGATACCTGCGATCTTGATCGGGCCGCCGAAGAACTCGGGATCGGATTCGCCGTAGACAAAGCTGGAAGGTTTTGCCTCGGGAAGCATGCACTTGGGGACTTCCAGTCTCTCGCAGAGTTCATCGTCCCACTCCAGAGTATTGATGTTGAACAGAAGGGTTCTGGAAGCGTTGGAATAATCCGTCACATGTACTTTGCCCTTGGTCAGCTTATAGACCAGCCAGGTATCAACAGTACCGAAGGCCAGTTCGCCGGCTTCTGCTCTTTCGCGGACACCCGGTACATTGTTCAGGATCCAGCGAAGCTTGGTGCCGGAGAAATAGGGGTCAAATACAAGGCCGGTTTTGTGATATGCGCTGTC
>CAMKEX010000111.1 GCA_946411695.1 uncultured Lachnospiraceae bacterium | reverse complement strand
CACAGCAATAATAGGATTCCCGTTTAAAGTAATTGTAGGTTCAAAATAGCAGATATTTGGCATCTCAGGTGCCTTTATTATACCACACAGGCACACTTTATGACAACTACTGCTTTCTATGTTTGGGAGACAGGGGACGGTTCTTTGTCTCCTTCGGAGAGGAGACAAAGAACCGTCCCCTGTCTCCCACCGCGGTTTTCAATTCAGATCAAAGCGGTCTGCTTACGCAGCCACCGGCGTTCCTCTTCGTTGAGAAGAGGTGCGATCTCGGCATAGACACGGGTGTGATAGCGGTTGAGAACATCGCGCGTCTGCGGGGTCAGGTATTCCGGATCGATCAGCGCCGGATCGAGCGGAACCAGGGTCAGAGGACTGAAGCGCAGAAATCTGCCGTCCCCGTTCTTTGCCGCCTCGACCACTTCCAGAATGGTCTCGATGCGGATCCCGTACTCTCCTTCTATATAGACTCCCGGCTCGTCGGAGACGATCATGCCGGGTTCCAGGACTGCTTCCGCCATTCCTTCGGCAAAGCGCCAGCGGATATTCTGCGGTCCTTCATGAACACCCAGAAGGTAGCCGATGCCGTGTCCCGTGCCGCACTTGTAATCGACGAATGTGCTCCACAGGGGCTGTCTGGCCAGTATATCCACATTTCTTCCCGTGCAGCCGTACAGAAAGACTGCATCCAGAAGCTGGAGATTTCCGACCGCAGTCAGTGTGTAGTGGCGGCGCATATCGTCCGTGACGGGACCCAGAGCCATGGTGCGGGTGACGTCTGTCGTTCCGCGCAGATACTGTCCGCCGCAGTCCACGAGCAGCATGCCTTGGGGGCGGAGTTTGGCGCAGTCATCCTTCTTTGCGCTGTAGTGCATCATTGCGGCATTGGGTCCGTATGCGGAGATGGTCCCGAAAGACAGATCCACAAAGTCGCTGATCTCAGTGCGGAGAGAATCCATTTTCTGTGCCGCTGTATATTCAGTCAGCGAATCCACCGTGCCGTTCTCCACATGTTTGTGGAGCCAGTAGAGGAAGCGGCAGACAGCTGCGGAATCATCACGATAGGCAGCGCGGATATTTTTGAGTTCGGTCTCATTTTTTACCGCTTTAAAATCCTCGACAGGACTGCGCTTTTCTATATCATAATGTGTCCCGATCTTAATACCGGCAGCTTCTCTGCCCCGCGTGACAGCATTCCACAGGCGTGTGCTGAGGCTTCCCGGATCAAACAGTACACGGCAGTCCGTCTGGTCATGATCAGCCGCATTGGTGCCGTCAGCCCCGGCAGCCTCCAGATATACAGCAGGATCTTCCAGAAAAGCGGTGACGCTCTCATAGGGCTGCAGATCCAGACCGATGGAATCCGCATAGGCGCGGACTTTCCCGGTCACTTCGCTGTCCTGAATAAAGAGGACCTGCCGGTCCATGGTCACAAGGCCGAAAGACAGGGCAACCGGCGTGCACTCCACATCGGCACCGCGCAGGTTGAAGAGCCACATCAGATTGTCCAGTTTGCTCTCCACATAGACCTGTGCGCCTGCCTGACGCATTTCTGCGCGGACGCGGGCAAGCTTTGATCCCGCGCTCTCACCGCTGTACTCCTCTCCCAGCACAAAGGCGGGATGAGAGGGAAGCGCAGGACGGTCGGTCCAGATTTCCTCCGCAGGATCATACTGTGAAACAAAGCGCACGTTTTTATGAGCCAGCTTTTTCTTGAGATTTCGAACCTGACCTACATTCAGGCATCCGCCGTCAAAGCCCAGCGTGCCGTTTTCCTTCATGCGGTCAGCCAGCCATTCGGAAACCGTGGGCACCCCCTCCTCCATCTCGCGATAGAGGTCGACGCCGGTGCCGGTCAGTTCCTTTTCCGCCTGTATGAAGTAGCGGCCGTCTGTCCACAGACCCGCCTCCTCCATACCGACCACTAGCGTTCCGTTGGAACCGGAAAAACCGCAGAAATAATGCCTGGTCTGAAAATACGGCGCCACGTACTCCGAATTATGATAATCCGCTGTCGGGATCAGGTAATAATCAATCCCCAGACTTTCCATCTTCCGGCGAAGCTTTTCAAGCCTTTCCATAATGATTGTATTCATCATACCTCAGCTCCATAGTGTCACATTTTTTCTTTTCCGGATCACGTCCCCGGGATTTTCCGGATCACATTCCCAGGAACTTCCTCACTTCCGCTTTCATGTCCTCTCTGTCGCAGACAATGGTGTGGCGGATCGGGGCCGTGCGCAGGATGTTGACTGCTTCGGGCACGGGGACACCGGCTTTTTCACTCAGGTGATCCGCGAGTTCAAGATCAGGAAGGTCCGCAGGCTCATCGAGGGCGCGCATGACACTGTTCTCAAATTTGAAGGGACTTGCCGTGGAAGCAATGACAGCGGGTGTAAGATCACCGGTCTTTTCCCTGTAACTGTCATATACATGCACAGCTACGGCTGTGTGGGGATCGATCACATAGCTTTCTTCTTTATACAGCTTACGGATTGCATCCGCGGTATTTTCTTCAGTTGCATATCCGCCTTCAAACACTGACAGCCCTTCTTTCATCTCTTCTGTGATGGCATAGACACCCTTTTCCGCAAGGTCCTTCATCAGGGCCGCGGTCTTTTCGGAGCTGTCTCCGCTGATGTGATAGATCAGGCGCTCCAGATTGCTGGAGATCAGAATATCCATGGAAGGAGAACTGGTCAGAAGGAACTCGCGGTTGCGGTCATAGGTACCTGTTGAGAAGAAGTCGAACAGGACCTTGTTGGAGTTGGAGGCGCAGACAAGTTTTCCGACCGGCAGCCCCATCTTCATGCCGTAATAAGCCGCCAGAATGTTGCCGAAGTTTCCGGTGGGTACAACAATGTTGATCTTGTCGCCTTCCCTGATGACACCTTCTTTGAGGAGTCTGGTATAGGCAAAAACATAATAGACGATCTGGGGGACCAGACGTCCGATATTGATGGAGTTGGCCGAGGAGAAGACAAAGCCTTTCTCCGCCATCTCTTTGCGAAGTGCAGGATCGCCGAAGATCTTCTTGACTGCACTCTGGGCATCGTCGAAGTTTCCGTGGATACCGACAACGCGTGTATTAGCGCCCTTCTGTGTCACCATCTGGCGCTCCTGGATAGAGGAGACCCCGTCCTTGGGATAAAAGACCATGATGCGGGTCCCCGGAACATCCGCAAACCCGGCCATGGCAGCTTTGCCTGTGTCGCCGCTGGTCGCTGTCAGAATGACGATTTCCTTCTTCTCATCATTCTTGCGGGCGGCGGTAGTCAGAAGGTGAGGCAGGATCTGCAGCGCCATATCCTTGAAAGCGATCGTAGGCCCGTGGAAAAGTTCGAGCAGATAAGCGTCGTCAGCTTTGCGAACCGGTACGATCTCCTTATCATCAAAATTATCACCGTAGGCATTTTTAATGCAGTTCTTCAGCTCTTCCTCTGTGAAATCGGTGAACATGAGCTTCATAACTTCATAGGCAACGCCGCAGTAATCCATCCCGGCCAGATCAGAGAGACTTGTGTCAAACGACGGAAATTCGGTAGGGACAAAAAGGCCTCCGTCAGAAGCAAGTCCCATAAGGATCGCTTTTGAAGCAGGGACCGGAAGGCTGTCCGAGCGCGTACTTTTATATAAAATCTCTTTCATTCTGATATGGACCTCTCTTTCACCATGAAACTTTTGCGGCACAGACCGTATAATTACAGGTTAGTTTCCGAACAACCATAAACTATATCACAAATCATCAAGTAACACAAAGGGAAATAACATAAAGCGGAGTTTCTCTTGATGCTCTTCCTTTTATCATAAATGAAACGGGCAATATTTTTCATCGGCACTCTATGTATGTGATCCCTGTTCAGAACAGTCAAACGCAGTAGTCAATGCATTTTTTTATTCGCCTCCGGAAGGCGCCCGCAGGAACAAAGCTTTAGTATTGGATTTCAGTATAAAAAATGATGAATCCGCACTCTTTTTCATGCATTTGTTCATTAACAACAAAAGTCACCATGTAATTATTGTTATTATTTGTTCTATTTCACTATTTCATTCTTGCCATTATTGTACTATACTCAGAACATAAAAGTTGCGAGACCGGTATCGTAAGTCTTCCGGAATTTTTTCTTACGGCGGTCTCTAATTTTTAAAACAGTTACGACACCGGTATCGTTTGTAATCTATTAACCTTGATCAATTTTTTGCTTCACTAATCACACTACATATGCGGTCCGGGACAGCAAATTCAGACCACTGAAATCAGAATACTGTCGGGCACTGCACGGGACGAATGACAGACAGCATTTTACTATCTGCCATGACATCAGAAACATTTTTTTTTACAGTCATTAAAGAGAGGGTATGTAAAATGGGATTTTTCAGTTCTTTGGCGTGGATCATTCTCACGTTCCTGTTTTTCACTGTAATGGTAGCTGTTGTTTCCAGTCTTAAGACAAAAGAAGATAATCTTGACACGGCTGAGGGTTATTTCCTGGCCAGCCGCAGTCTCCCCGGTGTTGTCATCGCCGGTTCTCTGCTGCTCACAAACCTGTCTGCTGAGCAGCTGGTCGGTCTGAACGGTCAGTCCTGGGCAACCAACATGAGCCCCATCGGCTGGGAAGTCGGCTCGATCTTCACACTGCTGATCCTGGCATATTATTTCCTTCCCCGCTATCTGAAAATGGGCACAACAACGATCCCCGCACTGATGGAGGAGCGTTTCGGCAAATCTACAAAGCTTGTTTTCTCTACAATCATCGTTATCATGTATTCCATCCTGAACCTCCCCGTCATCCTGTATTCCGGCGCGGTTGTTTTCGAGAGGATCTTTGATATCTCCGGCATGATCGGCTGCAGCAAATTCGCAGCAGTAGCAGGTCTTTGCGTAGTCATTGGTATTGTCGGCGGCTGCTACGCCATCTTCGGCGGCCTGAAAGCAGTTGCTGTCTCTGATACGATCAACGGCATCGGCCTTCTGATCGCCGGCGTCCTGATTCCCTTCATTGCTCTGGCTGTCCTTGCAAAAGAGACAGGCGGCAGCGGTATTATCGACGGCTGGAAATACATGGTTGAAGCAGATCCCGCCAAAATGAACGCCTGGAGCGACTGGAACTCTGCCGAGCCCAATCTTCCCTGGCCCCTGATCTTCACCGGCATGCTCTTCAACAATATTTACTGGTGGTGCTGCAACCAGTCCTTCGTGCAGAGATCTCTCGCTGCAAAGAGTCTGAAAGAAGGCCAGAAGGGCGCTATCTTCTGCGGTTTCCTCAAATGCGCAGGCCCCCTGTATCTGATCATCCCCGGCATCATCGCTTATCATCTTCCTTCCATTCAGGAGACCATCAAGAGCGCAGGCGATTCCGCGATCGACTTTGCTTATCCTGCTCTGATCTCCGCAGTTGTTCCCAAACCGATCATGGGCTTCTTCGCAGCTGTTCTGTTCGGCGCGATCCTGTCCTCCTTTAACTCGGTACTGAACTCTGCTTCCACCATGTTCACACTGGACATCTTCCGCTCCACCGAACTCGGCAAGAGGACCTCTGATGAGAAGTGTGTCCGCATCGCAAAATACTACGGCACTATCGCAGGCATCATTGCCATCTGCATCGGACCCTTCGTCATGTATGCAAACGGCATCACGACATTCCTGAACTCCATGTCCCAGTTTGTCTCCCTGCCGATCGTCTGCACCATCCTCGGAGTATTTATGTTCCGCAAGGCTCCCAAATATTCTCCTATGCTGATCACTGTCTTCCACGTGATCGTATACGGAGCTTTCATGCTGATCAAGCCCTGCTATCCCGGAACAACAGAGCCTGTACATTATCTGTACGCAATGGCCGTGCTCTTCCCGATCGAACTGATCATCATGTATTTCCTCAACAAGATGGGCAAGGAGCCCGAGTACGAAGTCAAGGATGTCGGCGCTGTCGATCTGACCCCCTGGAAATACCGCCATGTGGTATCCCTCGTCGGTATCATTATCGCCGTAATTATCTACTTTGTCTTCTCCCCTCTGGGAATTGCAAAATAAGTTTGTTCTCCCGCGAAACTGTGAATCAGGCACCTCCAGCCAATTCTACTGACACATCTTATTTTCAGCAGTTTCCCGGGCAACAATCATACAGGCATGTATGAAAACAGGCACATTTCCGCCGCGGGCGGAATGTGCCTGTTTTCGTTTCTGTCCGGTCCCTTGCGGACAGGCCCGGGCAGTTCAGGGCGGCAGCCGAAAGAAGAAAGCTCGAAAGAAGGCATCCGTGTAACGAATATTCACATTCTCCCGAAAAATGTGATACACTAAGTTGGCTTACAGAATTGTAAAGAGCAGGGTGAAAGGAAGAATATGCGTATCATCAGCAAAGCGATCGACCAGGAAGTCCGCTTCTTACTGCCGGATGTACCGGCAGGACCTCAGGAGGTCCTGTTCCTGGATATTGAGACCACAGGGATCAGCCGCACCGGCAGTACAGTCTATCTCATCGGCTGTATCTATCTGCAGCCGGAGGGCTGGCAGATGACACAGTGGTTTGACGATACGGGGATGGATGAAAAAATGATCCTCTCCTCTTTTCTCGTCTTCTGCGGAAAATACAAATACATCATCAACTATAACGGGAACCGATTCGATCTGCCTTTTCTGCGGGCGCGCATGGATTTTCACGGACTTTTGTCCGACGCTGCCCCCTTCCTGTCAATGGAATCCGTGGATCTGTATGCTTACGTCGCTCCCTACCGCCATCTTCTGGGGCTGCCGGATTACAGGCAGCAGACCATGGAGGCCTGCCTGGGGACCGGGCGCACAGAGGACGCGGACGGAAAAGAGATGATCGATACCTACAAAAAGTATCTTCACCTGCCATCCCTGGAGATGCTGGACCGGCTGGTCCTGCACAACCAGGCCAATGTGGAGGGGCTCCTGAAGCTTCTTCCCCTTTCCTCTTTTGCGAATCTGGAAAAGATGGAGGTGACGGTCACCCGCGCCCAGGCCAATTACTACACGGACCACGAAGACAGGCAGGCGGAGGAACTTTTGGTCCGCTTCAAAATGAATTTCTCCCTCCCTGCCAGGATCTATGCCGGCGCTGACCACTGCTATCTCAAGATAGAAGGCGATACGGGCATCCTCAAAGTCCCGCTCTACAGCGAGGAAATGAAATATTTTTATGCCAATTACAGGGATTATTACTACCTGCCCGCTGAGGACATGGCGATCCACAAATATATCTCCTCCTATGTCGATCCCAACCGCCGCATCCAGGCAAAGCCCGAGACCTGCTACACCCGCAAGACCGCAGCCTACCTGCCCCAGTGGAGCCTATACAGGACTCCCTTCTTCAAACGTTCTTTCGAGGACAAGAGTATTTTCTTTGAGTTCTCCGATGACATCAAAAAAGACCGCGCGGCCCTCTCCGATTACGCGGCCTATGTACTGAGGCATATCATTTTCCGCAAATGAAGATATTGCGCGAAGATATTGCGCAAAGAGATGCTGCGCCTGAAATTATCGCCTGTTAATCATCTGCGCAGACAATACTCCGCATATAATTCAAAAGAAACAGCCCCGGCAGAAGATGGAAGATCAAACCATCTCTGTGCCGGGGCTGTGTCGATCTGTTCAAAAAAGACCCGCAGATAAAAGAGCCGCAAATCTCACAGGAATTTCCCTGAAGATCCTAGTATCTGTATTCCTCACGGAGTTTTTTGTGGAGGATCCCGTAAGCAGCATAGCGTGTCACCAGAAGGATCTTGAGGATCTTGCTGGTGCGGACAAGTTCTTTGTAGATCAGGGGCTGCTCTCTCTTGAGATAGCCGATGAACTGAATGAGTTCCTGGCGGTGGCGGTTGGATTTTGAGATCACCAGGAAGACCTTGATCTGCAGGAATGTGCGCAGGATAAAGTAGTTGAAAATATATTTGTCCCTGGCAGTCTTCTGTTTTCCCACATCAGGATAGACTGTGTAGAGGCGCTTGAGCACGACAGTCTGGTCATTGTAGTGTTTTTCCAGGCCCTCGGGGCTGACGCTCTGCTCGCCGCGGCCGATGCGGTAGCAGTAGACGACCTGGGGGAAGATGCGGACCGTATCCACCCAGGGAAGAGGCAGAAGGTCGTATTCCTGATCTGTATAGAAGCAGTGCTCGGTCAGGCGGATGTTGTTGTCCTGCAGGATCTTTGTCCGGTAGGAAATGGCATGCATGGTGAACCACTCGTGGGCTCCCAGAGAGTCAAAGTGTACCACCTTCTCCTTGATATCCTCAGCTTCATCGCGCAGTTCCTCGTGTCCGTCCTCCTCGAAGACGCGCTTGAACTGTGCGACGATCATATCCTCCTCCGCCGCAGTCAGTTCCTCTATGAAATTGACAAGCCCGTCCCGGTCAAACCAGTCGTCTCCGTCCAGCAGGCGGAAATATTTCCCTGTCGCCGCCTTGATGGAGGCATTCACGGTTGATCCGTAGCCGCCGTTCTTTTTGTCGATCACACGGAAGGTCTGCGGGTATTTTTCCTCGTATTCGCGGGCGATCTCCAGTGTGCTGTCTGTGGAACCATCGTTGACCACAAGCACCTCCAGCCGGTCCATGATCTCGGGCACACAACAGGAGTCCAGCGCCTTGCGGATGAATTTTTCAACATTATAGGATGCGATCGATACACTCAGTATTTTTTCCATTCTCATTCTCCTGTCACATCAGCTGATCGTTTTCTCTGGCGTCCGCCACTGCACGGAACATAAAAAAGTCCTCCGGCGTCGTGATCTTGACGTTGTCGGCGCGGCAGTCGACGATCGACAGGTCACGTCCGTAATGGCGCATCAGCGTGCAGGTGTCGATCATATTGGTCAGGCCTTCACTGATGGCCTGCTCCTCGACGGAGAGGACATCTTCAAGCCAGTATCCCTGGGGCGCCTTGGCGACCCGGGAATTGCTGCGGTTGACCACTTCCCGCACCTGTTCCGTATCACTGACGAGGACAACGGTCTCACTGACGGGGCCGCAGCTGATGCTGGTGCCGAACTTCTCGACAGAACGGATATTTGCCGTGATCAGGTCCTCGTCGATCAGGGGGCGGACGCCGTCATGGATGAGGACAACATTTCCCTCACGTCCGTATATGCGCGCCGCTTCCGCGAGCCCGTTATAGATGGACATCTGTCCTGTCTCGCCGCCCGGTACGATCGAGGAGATCTTGTCCAGACGGAAGGTATATTTGAGTTCCTCCATATAGGGGATCCAGTCCTCGATACAGACCACCACGATCCCGTCGATCTCCGGATGTCTGTTGAAGATTTCAATCGTGTGGACAATGATCGGTTTTCCATGTACATAAAGGAACTGTTTGGGTCTGTCCTTGGCGTGCATCCTCTTGCCGGATCCACCCGCGAATATTACTGCCAGATTCATAACTCTCTCTCCATAGCTGCCATCATGCGCCTGTAGGCGTCCGCAAGTCCGCAGACAGGGGTCCAGCCGAGCGCGCGAAGCTTTGAGGTGTCCAGATTCATATGCAGGGTAGGCGCGTATCCCAGCTTTGAGGGGTCCTCCGCCGCCTCGATCCGCACGCCGATCCCGCCGCCGGCACACTGGTCCGCGACCAGTTCCGCCATCTCGCGTATACTGCAGTAAGTCGACTCGTTTGCCGCATTGTAGGCTTCTCCGTCCCGGCCGCGCAGCATTACAGTCAGGATCGCTGCTGCCGCATCCGCCGTATACAGGTAGGAACGGCAGGTCAGGCCGGCCGTCTTGAGAACGATATCTCTTTTTTCCGTGGCACAGCGGGCAAATTCCGCAAAAACACGTCCGTCGTCATAGCGGACACCGGGTCCGAAGGTCTGTGTCAGGCGAAGGATCCGGACCGGGACGCCGTATTCTTTCTGCCAGGATGCACAGAGGATCTCGCACAGACGCTTGGATTCGGGATAGCAGCTCCGCGGCTGTGTTGTATCCAGATTTGTGCCGTGTTTTTCATCAATCTTCCCATCGTCTGCAGGAGTCCCGTAGACTTCCATGGTGGAGAGGTAGACGAAGCAGCGGACATGGTTGTTCTGCGCAAATTGCAGGGCCCGTCTGGTGCCGTCTATGGCTGTGAAAATGGTCTCCACAGGACTATCGACAAAAGCGCGGCTGGAGGTCTGGCTGGCTGCATGGATCATGTAATCGACCCTGCGGGGCAGTCTGTCTGCAGGAAGACTCAGGATATCCGAGACCAGAAACTCCAGATTGCCATGGTCCGCTCCGCCAAAGAGACGCTCCGCCTTCTCTTTATTGCGCACGCAGGCGATGACCCGGACCGGCTCTCTGCCTTCCCCCTGTTCCGCCGTCTCATTACAGCGCAGAAGGGCCGATACGATCGTCTGTCCGATCAGCCCCGTGGCGCCGGTCACCAGCACAGTGCAGCCCCGCAGTTCCTCCATCAGGGGAAGTGCGCCGAGCCGCCTCATATCTTCCGTAAATACCCTGTTTGTCTGAAGATCCATACTGTCCCTCTCAGCCTGCAAAATATAAAGAAAGGGACCGGAACCCACAGGGATTCCGGCCCCGTAAAAATCAGAACCTTTTATGCAGAATCAGAAATTATTCTGCGTCCTCGGCCTCTTCTTTAGCCCTCTGGGCATTGACGAAAGCGTCAACGTCTACAGATACGACGTCAGCGTCTGCATTCGCACGCTCGGCGGCGCGTCTCTCGCGCTCCTTGTCGATGAGAAGCTGCTTGACACTCAGGCTGATCTTGTTGCTGTCCTCGTTGAAATCAACGATCTTTGCAGTAACTTCCTGACCGGTCTTGAGAACGTCTGAAGGCTTGTCGATGTGCTCGCGGGCAATCTGGGAAACATGAAGCAGGGCATCAATGCCGGGCTCAAGCTCTACAAATGCGCCGAAATCAGTCATTCTGGCAACTCTTCCGGTAACTACTGTGCCGACAGCATACTTCTGTGCTGCGCCAACCCAGGGATTCTCCTCGGGGAACTTCAGGGAAAGAGCGATCTTTGTGCCCTGGATGTCCTTGATCAGGACACGGAGCTGCTCGCCAACCTTGAAGACCTTCTTGGGATTCTCGACACGGCCCCAGCTCATCTCGGAGATGTG
>CAMKEX010000110.1 GCA_946411695.1 uncultured Lachnospiraceae bacterium | reverse complement strand
CCCACTTCTTCGTATTCTACTTCGGTATCGTGGCGGATATCACACCGCCTGTTGCTCTCGCGGCCTACGCCGGCAGTGCCATCGCCAAGTCCAATCCCATGCGCACGGCCTTTAATGCGACCAAGCTCGCAATTGCGGCTTTCATTATCCCTTACGTCTTCTGCTTCAGCCCCGCTATGCTGCTGATCGAGACAACTACAATGGAAGTCATCCTGATTGCAGTTACTTCCCTGGTCGGTATCTTCGGCGTCGCTTCGGCACTGGAGGGATACTTCTTCACCAACATGGGCGTCATTGACAGGCTCCTTCTGGCAGTCGGCGGTCTCATGATGATCGTCCCCGGTTCCCTGACCGATATTGTCGGTCTGGTCCTGATTGCAGCCGGCCTCGTCCTGCAGTATGTGATGAGCAGCAGACATAAGGCATAAAAGAATTCATCAGGTCTTTATAAAGGACTCAGACCCGGATGTCTGTTCCGTAAGTCCGACTCATATGGTTTGGCAAAAGCCTCTCCGCACAGTGTTTTGTGCGGAGGGGCTTTTTTGCTGAGCCGCAGGAGATGAGTCAGAGAGAACCGTCCCCGGAGACTCAGGAAAATGAGTCAGAGAGAACCGTCCCCGGTGACTCATTTTTTGCAGAGGCTATTGACAAAAAGGAAATGGCGTTCTAATATATTATTGTATTAAGTGAGTGGTACAATAATACAGCGATACAATTAAAGTTAACAGAAGCCGAAAAGCTATACGGTTTTGTGACGGAGGAAGAAATGAAGTGGACATTTGAGAACGGGATCCCGATTTATCTGCAGATTCTGGGACGACTGCGGACAGAGATTGCCAGCGGGGCTTATCCGCCCGGGGTAAAGCTTCCTGCGGTGCGGGAGCTGGCGCTGGAGGCAGGAGTCAATCCCAATACAATGCAGCGCGCTTTCGCGGAACTGGAGCGGGACGGACTGGTATATACGCAGAGGACAAGCGGGAGATTCGTCACGGAGGATGCAGAAGTGTTGAAAAATCTCAGGAAAACTTTGAGCGAGGATGTGATCGAGGAGATGTGTACACGGCTCATGCACCTTGGTATGAGCCGGGAGGAAATCCTGTCTGCTGTACAGGAGTGGGCCGGAGAGGCTTCCGGCAAGGCAAAAAATATGTAAAGGAGGATCAATGCTATGGCAGTTCTGGAATGCAGGCATTTGACAAAAAGATACGGGAAACTCACAGCACTTGACAACATTGACCTGTTACTGGAACCCGGCAGGATCATCGGTCTGGTCGGTCCCAACGGCAGCGGCAAAACAACATTGATCAAGCTGGCGCAGCATCTGCTGACGCCCACAGACGGGGAGATCCTGATAGACGGGATCAGGCCCGGTGCACAGACAAAGGCGATCGTATCCTATCTGCCCGACAGAGATTTCCTGCCGGCCTGGATGGATGTGGAATCCCTGCTGCGCTTTTATGAGGATTTTTACGAAGATTTTGATATGAACAAGGCCATGCAGATGCTGCAGGCTCTGAACATTGAACCCCGCAGGCCTTTCAAAGCGCTCTCCAAGGGCACAAAGGAGAAGGTGCAGCTCATTATGACCATGAGCCGCGGCGCCAAAGTCTACCTTCTCGATGAGCCGATTGCGGGTGTGGATCCGGCGGCGAGAGATTATATCCTTCGCACGATCATCGGCAACTACTCCGAGAACGCGCTGGTTCTGATCTCGACACATCTGATTGCAGATGTGGAACCGGTTCTGGATGAAGTGATCTTTCTCAAGCAGGGGCATGTTGAGCTGCATGAGAATACGGATGCTCTGCGGGAAAGAACCGGCATGAGCGTAGACAATTATTTCCGGGAGGTGTACAGATGCTGACAAAACTGATTGGATATGAAATGAAAGCCTTTGGACGGATCATCCTGCCCCTGTATGCAGCGACGATCGGAATGGCCATTATCATGGGAGTGGGCATCCGGGTCCTCGACGAGAGACTGTTTTCAACGCTGCTGGGAGCCGTCATCATCATGATCTTTGTATCGCTGATCATCGCGACCATGGTCATGACCGGATTGCTGTGTGTGCAGCGTTTCTACCGCAACCTTCTGGGAAATGAGGGATATCTCATGTTTTCCCTTCCGGCAGGTACCCATCAGCTGATCCTGGCCAAGGTGCTCAGTTCCCTGATCTGGGCTCTTCTGGGCGGCCTGGCCGGCATCTGTACAGTTCTGGTCATGGGACTTGCGGCAGCGCCTATGCAGGACACGATCCGCTTTTTCAAAGAGATCAGCATTCACCTGAGAATGCTGTCCCTGGGAAAAGAAATGGGTGCGGTTGCCGTGTGGTTTGTGATCCTCATCCTGGTCTTTGTTTCAGCCCTGATGCATATTTATACAGCGATCGCAGTCGGACACCAGTGGACGGCACACCGCGTCCTGGGAAGTGTCCTTGCCTTTTTCGGAATCGGCATTATCAGAAATACCATTGGTTCTCTGGTGGGGCAGATCGGTTACCGGTCAGGATGGGCGGACTTCTTCCTTGAGCGCTTTGACGGGAATCTGCTGCTGTCATGGCAGTTTCAGGTCCCGGTCATCGTCTCCACACTTCTGCTGATCGCAGTCTACAGTGCGGTCACATGGTATTTCCTCGACAGGAGGCTGAACCTCGAGTAAGCCCGGGAAATGAGAGGCAGGCATTATTTATAGAGACATGCATTATTTTTAGAGACAGGCAGCATTCTTACTGAAAAAAGCTCCCCGCCGGCTGTATGCAGAGAGGAAGATCTTCTGCATATGCCCGGTGGGGAGTCTTTTTTTCATTCATATTTTGAATCCGCCGTCGGCAGATTCCGTCCCCGGCAGCAGGTGAAGGGCACAAAATCTCTTCCTGTCAGCTCAGCTGATTTTTCCGGTTCCAGGGCCCGCGAAGATAAAAGAAAATGGAGATGCAGGCCGCCACGCTCCAGCCGACCGGCCATGCGCACCAGATTCCGGTGGCGCCCAGCCTGGTGCCGGAGAAAATGACGGCGAGAACCACGCGGAGGATCAGGTCGGTAAAGGTTGCAGCCATAAAGCGGCCCATGAAGCTGGCACCGCGCAGGATTCCGTCTGCCACAAGCTTTGCGGAGATCACAAAGTAGAAGGGAGACACGATCCGCAGCAGCATGATCCCTGCGTGCATGGCATCCACAGAAGGGTCGCTCATGAAGAAGAGGAGGAGCCATCTGCCGCAGGCGAAATACAGAACAGCCAGGGGCAGGGAGAGGAGCCATACCATCTTGATGCCGGCCCGGAAGCCCTCAGGGATGCGCCTTAGCTTTCCGGCACCGATATTCTGTGCACAGTAGTTTGAAATGCCGTTTCCAAGCGTTGTAAAGGCGGTGATCACCAGATTGTTGAGCTTGATGGCAGCGGAATAACCGGCCATTACGCCGGGACCGAAGCCGTTGATCACACCCTGCAGGATAATATTTCCGACTGAAATAAAGCTCTGCTGCAGGATGCTGGGGATGGCGATCCGGGCAATCTTGCCGCAGATGGGCCAGGAGAAAAGCTTTCCGTGTCCTTTTGTCTCGATGGTTTTCAACCGCCGCATCACAACGGCAAGGGCCAGAAAAGCGCTGATTCCCTGGCAGATGAAGGTGGCCCAGGCCACGCCGGCGACGCCCATGTGAAATCCTGCCACGAACCAGATATCCATCGCGATGTTGGCGCAGGAGGACACGGCCAGAAAATAGAAGGGCGTCCTGGAATCTCCCATGGCCGAGAAAATACCGGTTGAAATATTGTAATAAAAGACGAAGGGAAGTCCCCATATATAGATATCCAGATACAGTTTTGAGTCCGCGAAGACTTCCTGCGGTGTCCGGATCAGCTCCAGGAGGCTGCCGCAGAACAGTGTTCCGATCAGCATCAGGAACAGGCACAGGGCCACGCTGGCGATCAGCGCCGTGGAGACGGCGGTCTTCATCTCTTCAAATCGTTTCGCCCCGAAAAATGTGGATACCACAACAGAACATCCGATATTGCAGCCAAAGGCAAATGCAATAAAGATCAGAGTGATCTCATAGCTGTTGCCGACCGCGGCCAGGGCATTCTCTCCTGCAAAGCGGCCGGCCACAAGACTGTCCGCTATATTATATAATTGCTGAAAAATAATACTCCCGAAGAGAGGCAGACAAAACTGCCAGAGCACGGTTTCCGGTTTTCCCGTAGTCAAATCCTTATTCAAGCTGTTACCTCCGTTTTTTAACCGAAGTTATTATACTTCAACATTTTAAAGATGCAAGAGGCAGAAACGCAAAGGGAACTCAGGGAACTCCTGGGGCTCATGAAACCTGATGGGAACTCAGGGAACTTGATGGGAATTCAGGGAATTCGCAGGGAACTCCTGTGCCGCAGGAGGGTGGAGGTTCATGCGGTTTTATGGTAAAATTTTCTGGTGACAGATGTGGTACGCCGCACCAGTACATGTTCTTATATGATACGGGCCGCGGCAGGCAGCAGGTTTCCTGTATGACCGGAAAAAACAGAGGAAATACATATTATGGCAGATTTTTTTAGCAGAATGTTCTTCACATGGTTTCTTATGTCTCTGGGACTATGGAAACTGTCGGAAAAGATGAATTGGGAAAAGAGATGGATGGCCTGGATCCCGGGACTGCGGTACTATGCATTTGCGGATTCCATGGATATGCGTGCAGAGGGAATGGGCTGCGGCGTACTGGAAATCCTGTATTTTCTGATGAGCGTTTCACCTTTTGCTTTTGAGGATCCCACCAAGCTTGTCATAGCTGCTCTGATCTCGCTGGCCATAGTCATCGCCCTGTACGTATACAGGATCAGGATCTTTATGAGAATGATCCTTCTGTTTGATCTGAAGAGGCGGTGGCTGATCTGCTGGCTCATAGCTGAGTGGCTCACTGTGCTTGTCCTGGGATTCGGCCGGAAATATCAGCCGCATCCGGAAGTCAGCTTTCAGGCAGGCTGGGAGGCCGGCATGGAGCCCGCGCAGATCAGCGGTGTCAGCGCTGCGATGAATGCAACGACGGCATCCCGAAATGGTCTCAGCGTTCTTTTGCGGGAGCGGACAGTAAGGGAACTTGGGAAAAAGAAGTATCTGCTCAAAGATATTGCCATGAATATTCCCAACGGATCACTGGTCCTGCTGCTGGGCGGTTCCGGCGCGGGAAAAACGACCTTTATGAATGCCGTCATCGGTTATGAGAAAGCAGACGCCGATATATACCTGAACGGCACGAATGTATATAAACAGTATGGTCAGATGAAATACAAGATCGGGTTTGTCACCCAGACGAACCTGGTCCGCACCCACGATACGGTTTTCCGAACAATCAGTGATGCCGCAAAGCTTCGTATGCCGCTGAGTGTAAAGCTGGAGGAAAGGAACGAGAGAGTCCGCGAGGTCATGGATCTTCTGGGTCTCACACCGGTAGCATCGGGGCTGGTCTCCAAGATGTCCGGAGGACAGCTGCGCAGGATCTCCATTGCGATAGAGCTTGTCTCGGATCCGGAACTTTTCGTGCTGGATGAGCCGGATTCCGGACTGGACGGCGTTATCGCCAGAGAACTTTTCGAAAAACTGAAGGAGATTGCAGGTACGGGAAAGATCGTCATCGTGATCACCCACACGCCGGACCGTGTCATTGATCTGTTTGACAAAGTGATTGTACTGGCCAAGGATTCCGGAAGAGTCGGACGTCTGGCTTTCTACGGCAGCCCCGGCGAAGCAAAGGAATTCTTCGGACGTGATTCGATGGAAGAGATCGTACAGTGTGTCAACCGCAGCGAAGAAGGCGGGGAAGGCCTTGCGGATGACTTTATCGAGAAATACGCCAGGAGCAGGATCGGCAGTACTTCTGCCGATCAGACCGGAGAGGAGGTGAGTTCTGATGAAGACTAATCTCAGATACAGGGGCCGGCTTGGACAAATCGGACTCTACCTCGGCAAGTTCATGCGGATATTTGTCTACCAGAATGACTGGAAAGTACTGCCGATGGCGGCCGTGATCTCGGCACTTGTCGTTTTTGTTGTCGGCAGGAATCTGTTTGTCACCCAGGAGGGGACGGCAACAGGAACCTTTGCGCTGGTATGTGTATGTATCTGGATCGGTTTCTTCAATTCCATTCAGATCGTCTGCCGGGAGAGGGATGTGATCAAACATGAGCACCGTTCCGGATTGCATATGTCCTCTTATCTGGCAGCGCAGATGATTTTACAGTTTCTGATCTGTATTGCTCAGACAGTAATCATGCTGGTGGTGTGCAGGTACTCAGGTGTGCACTTTCCCGAAAAGGGGATCATCTTCAGCAATGGTGTCATTGACCTGGGGGTCACGCTGCTGATCATCACTTTTACCTCGGATATGATGGCGCTTATGATATCCTGTCTTGTCCACACTACGACGACAGCCATGACCCTGATGCCTTTTCTGCTGATCTTCCAGCTGGTTTTCTCGGGCACCTATTTTGAACTGCCCAAGGCTGCCATGGGTATTACTTTCCTCACGATTTCGAAGTGGGGAGTCATCAGCCTGTGCTCGATTGGACAGTACAATGCACAGCCCATGGTCACTCTCTGGAACACGCTTTTTAAATTCCGCAATATAGAGTACATGGGCGAAAAGCCGCTCCTGAGGATTATTCAGAATATGGAAAAGAATAACACTGTGCATGATTTCCTGATGTGGTCCGCCAAATACAATCAGAACGACCTGTATACCAGTGACGCCCTGAATGTCTGGATCACCTGGATCGCCCTGCTCCTCCTTGCTCTGGTCTTTGTGATTATCTCGATCATTTCGCTGGAGAGCATTGACAAAGACAAGCGCTGAGGTCTGGGCCGCAGGCTTTCCCGTTCCCCGGGGGACTCCGCCGGAGAGAACGTCCTGAATATTTTGGACTGTTTTGTCACTGTCACGCCCTGTACGGGGCGTGACAGTATAACCATTTTCCCCCAGGAGTTTTCTTCAGGGATGCTCCTGCAAACGGCATGTTTGAAAGGAACAAATAAAAAATGAACACAGAAAGCAATCGTCCCGGATCACTGTTGATGCTCGCTTCTTCGATGCTGATCTTCGGGACGATTGGTATTTTCAGACGATATATTCCGCTGCCCTCCGGACTCCTGGCCTTTTCAAGGGGTGCCATCGGCGCTGTTTTCCTGGGCCTTTTTTTGAAATGCCGCGGACTGTTTAAGCGAAAACAGGCAGCCGGATCCGGTGAGGACATTGAGAACGGTGAGGAATCCGGAAACTATGACGCGCAGAAAGCCAAGCAGGAACTGCAGCGGAAGACTTCTGCGGGCACAATGCTTCTGCTGATCCTCTCAGGTGCGCTGATCGGCGTCAACTGGATCCTTTTGTTTGAAGCCTACAATTATACGACCGTGGCAACGGCGACGCTGTGCTATTATATGGAGCCCACGATCGTGATCCTGCTGTCGCCCCTGTTTTTCAGGGAGTGCCTGACGGCGAAGAAGCTGGTCTGCGCTCTTCTTGCGGTCCTGGGCATGTTTCTTGTATCCGGTGCTGCCGGCCAGGGCCTCCCTCGGGGGAACGCGCTTGTGGGTATTCTGTACGGCCTGGGAGCAGCCGGACTGTATGCGGCAGTCGTCATCATGAATAAGTGCATCCGCAATGTCGATCCCTATCTGAAAACCATTCTGCAGCTGGCGTCAGCCAGTGTATGTATTACCCCTTATCTGGCTTTGACAGGTCAGTTTTCTCATGTGCAGCTGGACGGTTTTTCCCTCCTCATGCTTCTGATCGTGGGTCTTGTCCACACCGGAATCGCCTATACCCTGTATTTCGGAAGCACCGATGGACTGAAAGCCCAGACAATTGCCCTCTTCAGCTACATCGATCCGGTATCTGCTCTTTTCTTTTCCCTGATTTTTCTGCATGAGCCCATGGGAGCAGCCGGCATTGCCGGAGCAGTCCTGATTCTCGGGGCGGCATTTGCGGCCGAAAGATAAAGGAAAGCCACTGTTATAAACCGATGGACGGAAGACAGACACGTAGTTTTATCATGTTTTGGTCTGTGAAAGGCAGGTATCATTCCGTATGAAGAAGGTAAAGCGATTTATAGCAGTCTTTATGACAGCGGTTTTCATTGCAGGAACATTTCCCCTGACCTTGTCTGCCGCTGATACGCGGGGCAATTCACCCATGATTTTTGCCAAGTCTGATACGGAGACCGCGGAGAATGTCGGGAAACAGGCAGAGGCGGAAGCCGCGGAGACCGCAGAAGCCGCTGAGAAGCAGACAGAGACCGCGGAGAATGCCGGGAAACAGGCAGAGGCGGAAGCTGCGGAGACCGCAGAAGCCGCTGAGAAGCAGACAGAGACCGGGGAGGACGCCGGAAAACAGACGGAGGCGGAAGCCGCGGAGACCGCAGAAGACGCCGGGAAGCAGGCAGAGACCGGGAAAGATCTTGAACAGCAGACTGAACAGCAGACGGAGACTGAAAGCAGCGCTGAGAACACGGCAGAAGACCATGCAGAAGAATCTCCGAAGATGAGTGCAGAGGATGATTCTGATCTTTCCCCTTCAGAGGAGGCTTTAGACAGGGACAGCGGCTCCGCCGATCCTGCCTCCGGCGCTGCCGGGGAAAACGGGGCGGATCAGGAACCGGAGAACTATGGGGAAAAGCCAGCTATGAAAGCGGCTCAGGCAGTCTATACTGTGACGCTCGATGCCAACGGCGGCGGATATTATATCGATTACAGCAATGGCAATGCCCGGGTGCAGACAGTTACCCATACGGGGGAGCCGGAGGGCAGGGACATTTCTGTCTATCAGATCCCCAAAGCAAACCCCGGTAAGATCTTCGCGGGATGGAGCACTTCTGCCAACGGAAAAGTGCTTCCGACGGGGACCACGGTCACAAAGAATCTGTATCTGTACGCGATCTGGGAGCAGGGCTGTGCAGTGACACTGGATGCCAATGGAGGTCTTTTCACGCTGGAAGACGGCTCGCAGAGCAGTTCCGTCATGGCAACAGTGGCTAAGGGGGAACGTATCTTCAGCTACAGCTTTGTCAGCAGCGGGGAGCCCGAGGCGGACGGAAAGCGGCTTGCGGGCTACGGCCGAATGGTCAACGGCAGTGTAACGCTGCTGCCCTCAACCGGAGGCACCGGCTACACTGTCACACAGGAAGAACTGACGCTGTATGCGGTCTGGATCAATGTCTGTGAGATCACCTATGATGCCAACGGGGGAGGTTATTTTACCGGGCTGATCGACGAGACAGCACAGAGTACTACCTATACAGAGATCCTTGATGAGGGTGAAAAAGTTTACAACATGAGTTTCATCAACCTCGTTCCATATGAGGGATGTACTTTCCTGGGGTGGAGCCGGAAAGCGGACGGTTCGGAAATGGTTCCCTCCTCCGGTTACACTGTGGCGGCAGGCGCACTGACCCTGTATGCGGTCTGGGACGGCCTGACAGCAGAGTGCACCATTACCTATGATGCCAATGGCGGCAATTTCCCGAAAGAAGGAAGAGTCAGGCCGACCAAAAAAACCATGGAGGTCGCAAGAGGTGAAACGATTTCTCTGCTCGATCCTGCAAACTATGGCGGCACGGATCCCTCAAAGACGAATTGTACCTTTATGGGTTGGAGTTTTGCTGCGGACAGCATAGAACTGATCGACAGGGAAGCCTACACGCAGTACACGGTCACAAAAGATATAACGATCTATGCTGTCTGGACGACCACCCTGACTTTTAATGCCAACGGCGGCAGCTTTAAGAGCGGAGAGATCATAACGGATACGATCTTTCTGGGAACGACTGTCGATCTGAGCAAATACGAGATTCCGGAAAAAAGCGGCTTCCTCTTCGGGGGCTGGGCGGAGAGCGATTCAAGCTCGATCACGGTGTCGAATCAATATGTTGTCGATGAGTACAATGTAAATCCTTTCCTCTATGCCGTCTGGGGCAGGGACTTTAAAGATGCAAAGGTCACGCTGTCGAAGACACAGATGCCCTTCACCGGAGCGGAGCAGAAGCCCGCGGTGACGGTCACCTATGGAGATTCGAATGAGATTCTGGCTGAAGATACGGATTATACCCTGACCTATTCCAATAACATCAATGCAGGGACCGCCTCGGTCCTGGTCAGAGGTAAACCGGGAAGATTTGTGGGAACTGTCACAAAGACATTTACGATCACCAGGATCCCGCAGGCATTGACCTTGAAAGCTTCGGCAGCCTCTGTGACCGCAAAAAGGACAGTGAAAGTCACTGCCGGCGGTGCAATAGAGACGAAAAACTACGTTTTCACTTCCTCCAGCACGGCGGTCGCGACAGTGACCTCTTCGGGGGCGACGGGCACGGTGACCGGTGTCAAAGGCGGAATGGTCACCATCACAGTGACTACGCCGCAGACAACAAACTATCTGAAGGGAACGAAGAGCATCTCCATCGTGGTCATCCCCGATAAGCCCGGAAAATGCAGATTTGTCAAATGGCAGAACACTAAGTACAGCAAGTGCCTGATCGCGTGGAATCAGGCAGCAGGCGCGACCGGCTATCAGACGCTCCTGACGTGGACAGACGGCAGCCATGCGGTCACGAAGAACCTGGGGCCCAATGTCCTGCAGCAGAGCTGCGATGTGGCGGTCAACCATGTCAGCCAGTTCAAAGTCAGGGCCTATACAGATACTGCGGCCGGACGCAAATACAGCGCATGGTCAAATCTGGAGTACATCACCCCTTCTCCTTCAAAACTGACAGTAAAAAAGGAGACCTCGTCCTCCGGTACAAGGAAGGCAAAGATCTCCTGGAATATTATCTACGGGTGCAATGGATACAACGTCTTTGTAACCACAAATCCCAACGGAACCTGGTACTGGAATCAGTCCACGGATATCAGCGCGAAATCGACCAGTGCCGTGATCAGCAGCTACCGCGGTTCAAAGCTGAAAAAAGGGACAACCTACTATGTGAGGATCGTCACCCGGCGCAAGCGGAACGGTGTCTTCTGCACGGTTCCCATGCCTGCGCAAAACACCTATGTCGGCACATTCCGCTTTTGACCTGGGCAAAAGCCTCCCGGGCTGAAACATCACGCTTCTGGCCAGGGCTGCAGATCTTC
>CAMKEX010000109.1 GCA_946411695.1 uncultured Lachnospiraceae bacterium | reverse complement strand
AAGGCTCCTTATAACGCTCCCAATTACGCGGAAAATAGCGGTTACTGTTCAGACCGCCTCGATTTTGATATGTTGTGCGCGCTTTTCAGCGCAAAAACCGGACCTGCACGGACACGATTTTTCGATTCTTTTAGTGTGACATTTCTGTGCTGTTTCCTCTGCTATACTGTGCACATAGAAAACAAAAACAACACGGCCTGCCGGAAAGATTCCATCATCTGCCGGATAGATCCAATCTTTCAAGGCAACCAATCATAAAAGAAATAGAAAATAGAATTGGAGGAAAATAAAATGGAAATGACACTCAGCAGAAAAGTTCTTAATATCGCAGGTATCCTGGATTATATCGCAGGAGGGCTTTCACTTCTTTTAGGCTTCGTAGTAATTGGAGCCGGTGCATTTGCAATGAATAATCCGGAGATTGCGAAGGATCTGCCTACAGATCTGGGCGCGCAGACAGTACTTATCATCGGCATCGCTCTCGCAGCAGGAGCCATCCTGACAATGGTCTATGCCCACCTTGAGCGCGTGGCGGCCAAAAATCCCGCAAAGATCATGCCTGTGTGGGTACTCTCCCTTGTGTCCGTATTTTTGAGTGTCGGCAGTCTCATTTGCAACCTTACAATGCATGTTGCATACGCCGACATGAAATCCTGCCTTATCAGCCTTGTATTCAGCGTCCTGATGCTGGTAATTGCAGATAATATCAAAAAGGAAGCAGGCAAATAAAGCAGCATCCATTACAGCAAAAGTAAAAATCACAGTTTTTTGAACTGCTGTGGACTCGGTCCCGACGCAATGATCCATGCCGACTTGTTCGCAGCAATTCCCGAAAAAGCAGCCCCGCCGGTCAAAATGAAACCGGCGGGGTCTTTTGCTTGTAGAGTTCTTCTCCTGTATTGCTTTCCGCGGGAATGTTAATCATAAACAATGTTTTTTTCCGTGTTTTTTTCCGCCAGCAATGCCGATGCCGCGTAGAGCTCCGCGGCGTGGCGCAGCGCAGTATCGTCCGTGTGAAAAAGGGGCTTGTGCAGTTCCTGCGGCTGGTCACCGGCGGCCGTGCTTCCCACCCAGTAAAAGAAGGAAGGCACAAAGGCACGGTAGCGGGAGAAGTCCTCGCTGGCCAGAGAGGGGGGCGCATCCACGACCCGGCAGCCCGTCGCCGCCGCGCACTTTTTTGCCAGCGCTGTCATCTCCGGGGAATTCCAGACTGCCGGAATCCTGTCGTTCCAGATAATTTCCCCGCGGCATTCGTAAGCCTCCGCAGTCTTTTCCACAATCGTTCCGACCCTCTCGATGGCCCGGTCCAGAGCCGGATCCGACAATGACCGCACCGAGGCGAGCATTGTGACCTGGTCTGCCACGAGATTCATGGGGCCTCCGCCCTCAATCCGGTTGACGGTGAGAATGGCCGAATCAAGCGGATCTGTATTTCTGCTGACCACTGTCTGCAGGGTCTGGACCACGGCAGCGGCGCAGACAATGGGGTCGATATTTAAGTGCGGCATGGAGCCGTGGCCTCCGGAGCCGTGGATGCGGATTTCAAAATTGCGCTTGCCGCTCATCAGCGGCCCCTGGTGACAGACAATTCTGCCGGTCTGCACGGAAGGCCAGTTGTGGATCCCGAAACAGAAATCCGGATGGATCAGATCAAACAGCCCGGCCTTTATCATTACACCTGCACCGGTTGTTCCCTCCTCCGCCGGCTGGAAAACCAGGTCTACAGTATTTTTGAGAAGGCCTTCCTCTTTGGCGCGCTGCAGCAGGAGGGCCGCCCCCAGCAGGGAGGCCGTATGGAAATCGTGGCCGCATGCATGCATGACACCGGGAATCTGCGACTTCCAGGGACTCTCATACTCCTCAGTCTGCGGCAGTGCATCGATATCCGCCCGAAGCATGATCTCCGGACTCTTTTCCTTTCCTTGCTCTCCGCAGATCTGCGCAGCGATGCCTGTTCCCGTCTCTGTCTCCAGGGGCAGGATACTGAAATCCGGCAGAGTCTCCAGAAAGGCCCGGATCTTTGCAGTCGTCCGCAGCTCTTTTCTCGAGAGCTCGGGATGCATGTGCAGATCTCTTTTAAAATCCAGGATCTTCTTGTATTCCTCTTGAGTCAATTGATAGTTTTCCATCGGTTTCTTCATCTTCCTTCTCCTGCCGGACCTTTTAGGGCCTGATTTTTTTATGCCGGAGTTCTTTTCCGCGACAGCCCGGATACTGTTTTCGAACAGCTGTGGTTTTGGGCCGGACGCAGCGATCCATGAGTAAAACATAAACAGGAACCTGTATTTAGTCAAGAAAAAGCCGACAGCGGCAGCCCGTGTTCATCGGGCCGGCCTCTGCCGGCTTTTTTCATTCATTTACAGGAGCGGAATCATTCCGCGCCCTATCTGCAGTCAGTGATCAGTGCAGGAACAGGGACAGGATAAAGATCTCGATCATGGCGGAGACACCCAGGATCAAGGTATTCATGGTCTGTGTCTTATAACCCTGGTCCGGTGTCATGGCACCGAAGTTGGTGACGACCCAGAAGAAGGAGTCATTCGCATGAGAGACTGTCATAGCGCCCGCGCCGATGGCCATGCAGGCCAGGCAGGTGCGGACAGGGCTGTCCAGTCCAAGGAGAGGCAGCAGGGGAGCCACGATGCCCGCCGTAGTTGTAAGGGCGACGGTAGAGGAACCCTGTGCGGACTTGAGGATTGCCGACAGGACAAAGGGGAAGAAAATTCCCATTGCCTCAAGGACTGTGGCATGCTCTGTGATGTAGTTGACCATATCGGAGCTGGCGATGACCTTGCCCAGAACGCCGCCGGCTGCGGTGACGAACAGGATGGGGCCTACTGTCTTCAGAGTATCGTTGGTCAGGTTGTAGAACTCTCCCATCTTGCCGGCGTTCTTCAGCTGGATGACCGCAAAGATGGTACCGACTGCCAGAGCGATGATGGGTGTGCCCAGGAATGTAAGGATATTCTTGACCGGGCCCGTCATGCCCGCCATAGCAGCGATGGAGGAAAGGGCCATCAGGATGATGGGAACGATAATGGGAGCCATGGAATCCCAGCCGCCGGGAAGTTTGCCGTATTCGGCGACCAGTTCTTCATAAGTCTTTGTGACTTCGCCGGCATCCGCCTCGTCTGCTGCACGGACCTTTTTGCCGATATAGTTGGCATAGAAATAACCTGCGATCAGCGGGAAGATGGAGCAGATCACACCAAAGCCCATGACCATGAGAAGGTTATTGCCCACGCCCAGTGTATTTGCTGCGGCGATGGGGCCGGGGGTCGGCGGGATAAATACGTGTGCAAGGTACAGACCTGTGCCAAGACCTACGGACATGGCGACAGAGGACTCTCCGGTGCGGCTGACCAGTGCCTTACGAATCGGGTTCAGGATGACGAAGCCGGAGTCACAGAAAACAGGAATGGAGACGACCCAGCCCATCAGCTCCAGTGCCAGGACAGGATGGTTTTTTCCGACCAGGTTGATGACCATGTCGGCCAGCTTCAGGGCAGCGCCTGTCACTTCCAGAACAGAGCCGATCAGTGCGCCCAGGATAATGACGATGCCGATGCTGGAGAAGGTCCCCGAGAATCCGGCACCGATGACCGATGCAATACCGGAGACCACAGTTCCGTCCTCCAGGGTGGTATCCACGATCGGGATTCCCGCCACAAGACCCAGAATCAGGGAAATGCCCATGATCGAGATAAAGGGATGGATCTTGAACTTGGAGATTGCAATGATCATCAGAACAACAGCTACGACAAATGCGATAATAAGCGGAAAACCAGTCATAAAAAAACCCCCTTCTTTATACAGACTTTCCATCAATATGTTTCAGCCTGCGGAACTGTTCCCCAGTTTACAGCCCGCAGCAGCTATTGGATATTATATCACATTTATCCGTATGTATTTACCAAAAAGACTGTTCAGAAACAAAAAAACAGACAGGCGGATAAACCGCCTGCCCGTTTCTATGATTTCGGACAGATTCGTGTATTCGTTTTATAACGATAATACAGTTCCCCTTTGCGTAATATTGCGTCTGATCAGACCTTTGTCATGCCGTAGAGCAGTTCTTCGGGCGGGCAGTCGGTCTTCAGGCTCTCCAGGCAGGCTTCTGTGTCGAAGCTGTCGTCGGCCCTGACATCCGCGTAGAGGTTCATCTCGTTGGTCTCGGTGTTGTACTTCATATAGACCTGTGCCTCGTGGATGCCCTCGATGGAGGTGAGCTTGTGCTCGATGGCGGGCAGGTCAAAGAATCTGCGTCCGTTGATGCCGTCGGTCATGACTTCTCTGCCGGAGGTCTCCAGGAAGTCCACAGTTCCGTCAGGAAGGATCCTGGCCTTCATGCCGGTCTCATAGAGAGTGCCGGGACCATAAGGGTTCTCAACGATATCGCCGATCTTTGCGGGCTGGTAGTCCATGACATAAAGGGGCCCCCAGGCGCCGAAGGGTTTCTTTCTATAGCCTTCGTCCAGGACGTAGACCTTGACACGGCTGCCCTTGCGGACACCGGGCAGCAGGCAGCAGCCGGCTTCTTCGTTGAGGCGTGCGCCGTCGATGTGGAAATGCTTGGGGAACATTTCGTCCGGGATGTACCGTTTCAGGCGGCGGACAGAAGTCTCCTCCATCATGGCGCGGACGATCTCCTCGTAGCAGGTCAGGAAGATTTCCAGAAGCCTGCGGTCAAAGCGGTTCTCCCAGTAGCGGAGCTCGGTGTAGAAGCCCTCTTCGTCATACATGATCTGCATGTGGAAGGGCAGGGAATCCAGCTGGATGCAGTGCATCCTTTCACCGGGCTTGTCGCCGGGTGTGGGAACGGACAGGATATCACCCTGGTACTGCAGGAAGAGGTCGCCCATTCTGGACACAGGTGAATAGTTCTTCATGGTGTTCATGATCTGGGAACCGGTGCGGGTGATCAGCTCTTCGACCTTCTGGTGAGGGATTCTGTCATATCTGCACAGGTAGGTCTTGAACAGGCAGCCTGCCAGACCTGTCCAGCGTCCGTCTGTACGGCCGCTGTGGATACTGTTGACAAAGCTTCCGTCCTCGTCGGCAAACAGGGCCGCTGTGTAGTTAAAAGCGGACAGGAAGAGGGCGTTTTCGGAGACATTATGCTTCTTGCAATAATAGAGGATCTCCTTGCGTACAATACGGTCCAGTCTTCTGCGGATCACGCCGTAGACGCCCTTTTTGCAGTCCTGACGGTCATGCCTTGTGAGAATGGTCTGGCGCATGCGGTAACCCTTCATGAGCTCGTCCACAGCTGCGCTGTCCTTTGCCTTGACTCCGCTCTGCTCCTTTGCATAGGCGTCAAGGATATACTCATAGAAGGTGTAGGACTCTTTGGGTACTTCCACACCGTCGTAGATCTTTTTCAGATCCTCCATGAGGATGTTCATGGTGATGCCGTCGCCGATCAGGTGGGCAACGTCAAAGAACATATATTTGTAAGACTCTGTCTGCGCAAGGTAAACATGGGTCAGGTTGTCGTCCGCGCGATAGCGGAAAGGTGTGAGCAGGGATGCAAGTTTGTTCTCGATCTCAGACTCTGTGCACTGCAGGACAGGGATGTCGATCACTCTGCTGTCGTCACGGAAAACAGCGTAGTATTTCTGCTCGGTGGGCTTGATGATGGCCTTGAGGATCGGGTGCACGTCCATAAGAGTATGGAAGGCATCCTGCAGGCGGTCCAGGTCAACCGAGTTGTCCAGACGATAGACAAACGGCAGGTTGCCGGTGGTATTGCCGGGGATGATGTAGGCAAAATACATCATCATGCTGGTAAGCGGATATGCGGGGCGCACGGAGTAGTCGATCTTCGCTTCGCCCTGTTTCTCCAGGATGAGCTTCTCCAGGCTCAGGATCGTGTTGTGGTCCATGAGCTCTGTCAGGGTCACGCTGACATTCAGCTGTGTCTGCAGCTCTTCGATGAGCATAACGCTTGTGAGGGAATCCATGCCGCTCTTGTAGAGATTTGCGTCGGTGCCGATCGCTTCTTCGCCCAGAACAGTCGTGACGACCTCGAAGATCTGCTGCTGCAGTTCTGTGGCGGGACGCAGAAGGTTCTCTTTCTCTGCACTCTTCTCTTCCCTGTTGTCGAAATAAATCTTGCGGATGATCTTTTTGGAGGAAGTCTTTTTGAAGGGCTGCTTGCGGACGGTGCAGTTGGAAATCTTCGCGTAGGTGGGAAGCTCCTCGTTGTGCTTTGCGACGATCTCATTCATGGCAGCCTGAATGTCCTGAATATTATTGGCCTGGGCATATTCGTAATTGGGATAGACCTCGACCTCGATGCTGTCGCCCTCGCCGAAAGCGATGATATCCTGAACCAGGCGATCCGAATCGAATTTATTCTCAATCAGCTCGGGGGAGACATTCTCGCCGTTGCTGAGGATGATCAGGTTCTTCTTGCGGCCGTTCAGATAGAGATATCCGTCCTCATCCATGTAGCCCAGGTCACCGGTGCGGAGCCATCCGTCCTCGGTCAGGGCTTCCGCGGTCAGTTCGGGATCATTGATGTAACCCATCATGACAGAGGGGCTCTTGACCTGGATCTCGCCGTCCACAAAGCGGACCTGGCAGCCGCGGACAGGTCTGCCGACGGAGGCGATCTTGTCCATGTTGCCGTAATCAGGCGCGGAGATCTTGGGTGCGCACTCGCTCATGCCGTAACCCTGGCCGGTGACAACACCGAGCTGGTCCAGATTTCTTGCCAGCGTCTCGGAGAGGTAACCGCCGCCGCTGACGATCTTGTGCAGACGGGAGCCCATGATCTGGGACTTCAGATACTCAAGGTCCTGCTCAGGATGCTTTTTGGCTGCGATGGCCACGCGGTTAATCAGCATCTTGGCCATCATGGGTACGATACGCAGCATAGTGGGCTGGAAGAGATCGATGTAGTAGAGGAACTTGGTCACATCGTCGCACAGGCACAGGGTGCTGCCGTAGCGCAGGTTGAGCAGCAGGTCGCCGCTGATGCAGAATACGTGATGGATGGGAAGGACGCTCAGGCAGGTCTCCCTGGCATCATCGGAACTGAACAGGTTGTCCAGCAGGTTGTTGTGGGAGAGCATGACGCCCTTGCCGTGGCCTGTCGTGCCGGATGTAAAAATAACCAGGGCGCATTCCGCGGGGTCTACTGTGTATTCGAGTGTCGCTACTCTGTACTCTCTGTGAATCTGGGGAGTTGAAAAGTGCTGCTTGCGCTGCTGCAGGCAGATGACTTCCTTCACGCCCTCACAGGCCTCCATCAGGTACTCGACATCGCTCAGATATTCATAATCGAAAAAGATAATATCCGCTTCCGCCCGGTTGAGGTTTTCAATGAAGCCCTCTTTGCTGAGCTGCACGTCCAGGGGAATCGCAATGCTGCCGGCGGCAGCGACACCCATCAGCACTGTGAGATATTCATAGCTGCACTTGCCGATAATCGCGACATGGAGCTTTTTGCCCAGTTCGCCGCTCTTGTTCATGGTCCAGTGGGCAACTGCACGGGTGTCCATGGCGAAGGTACGGTAACCTTTTTCGTAGACGATACCGTCCTTCTCATAGCGGATGAATACCTGGTTCTCATAATCAACTGCTGCTGTCTCGAGCAGGTCGCCAAGTGTGTGGATGTTTTCTTTTGTGATCATTTTTTAAATTCAATCCTTTCTCCGCTTTTTCGCATTACGAATTAAATGGGTAAAAAAATATTCTTTCCTCTTGTCATGGCAGCGGTCGTATTTTGGACAACAGCCCCCTCTGACAAGTCCGTATTGTTTTTTCGTATTGCGAACTAATCGGATAAAAAATTTTTTCCTCCGCCCTGCAATGCAGGATTTCTGCGGTGAAACCGGGCCTTAGGGAAATACTTCTTCGAAGACAGCTGTTTCTGATCAGCGTCTGTTCAAACTGTGTGGTTCGTGTTTTCGTTGTACAACTATAGTATACAAGCTGTATTTTATTTCGCAATACGAATTATATACAGACTTTACGGATGAAAAAGCGCTTCTTTGTGCAGATATGCACAAAAAACAGCCTTCCTGAGCCAAAATCCGTCAAATTCAGTCATGGTCTATCATCATCTGCCTAATCCATCACATCTCTCCGGCATGCTGCTCTGCTCTTCCGTGCGCGGATCGTCCCAAAAGAATAACGCAGGCCTTCCCTTTTACAGGTCCACCTGCGTTTTTTCTTTTTTCTGCCTCTGAATGTTCATTTTTACCTGGACGGCCGTCTCATGGCTTAAGTCATGAAAAGCGCCGGTATATCATATCGGTCGGATTTTACATCTCATCGATATATCGGTTCATTTTTTTCAGGAGTTCAATCAGCTTGACTGTATCGTACAAACCCAGCGCCTGATAGAGACCGCTGTACTGTGTACGCACTTTCTCCCTGCGCTCGGTCACATCCCGAATACCTTTGGGCGTAATCCTGACCAGCACTCTGCGCCTGTCCTCGGGGTCCGGTTCGCGGCGGATCATGCCCTTTTTCTCAAGGGTCTTCAGAATATCTGTCATGCGGCCCGGCACCAGAGAGAGCTTTTCCGCCAGTTCACTGGGATGGAGTGCCTCCTCGTTGCGCAAAAGGCAGGTCAGTACAGCATTCTCTCCCCGCAGGCTCTCCAGGATGATCGCATTTTTCTTATTCCCTATGATCTCAAAGAGAACATTGTACAGCTGTTCTCCGTAATTGGTTTCTTCACTACCGCCCATCTATATCAACCTCTGCTTCCCTGTGCAGCATTCCTTCTCTGCTGCTCTTTCCTCCTCACATCGTCCCGTCTTCCGTGCAAATTTCTGCTATTTTATACAGATTTCCCGCAATTTGCAACATTTTTCTCCGGGCGATTTTTCTTCATTTTTCCCGGGAAGACAGAGAGTTACAGCGCAGACCCGGTCTCAGCCAATATATTCAAGGCAAAGCATAGTCAGGTCATCGAAGGGCTCCGCGTCACCGACAAAAACATCAACGGCACTTTTCATGCCGGAGAGGATCTCCCGGGGGCTGAGACCAGCATTCGCGTTCAATGCTTCGATCATCCTCCCGGTTCCGAACATTTCTGCGCCCTCATTGGCGGCCTCGGGAAGGCCGTCGGTGTATAAAAAGAGCTTCTCTCCTTTCTGCAGCTGCAGTTCATATTCCCTGTAGCGCATTCCTTCCATTCCGCCGATCACAAAGCTGTGCCGATCCCTGTACAGCCGGAAGCACCGGTCTTTCATAAGGGCCGGGTACTCGTGGCCGGCATTTGCCGCCCTGATCTTTCCTGTACTGATTTCCAGGATTCCCATCCAGACAGTCACAAACATCTCCATTTTGTTGCTGGCACAGATCAGGTCGTTTGTCAATGCGAGGATCTCTCCAACCGATTTCCCTATCATGGCATTGTTTTTTAAAATCGTCTGGGAAACCATCATGAACAGAGCGCCCGGCACACCCTTGCCGCTCACATCCGCTATCACCAGCGCCAGATGATCTTCGTCAATCAGGAAAAAGTCATAGAAATCACCGCCGACATCCCGTGCCGGCGTCATGGACGCGAACAGATCAAACTCTTTCCTTTCGGGGAAGGGAGGGAAGGTTCCGGGAAGCATGCCCTTCTGAATCTTGGCAGCCAGGTCCAGTTCGGTACTGATCCGCTCTTTTTCCGCTGTCATGTTCCGGAGACTTTCCGTACCCTCCACGATCCTGATCTGCATGGATTGAATCTCCCTGCTGAGCTCACCAAGTTCATTTTCCGCCGGGATTTCAATCCTGCTGACCTTATCGGAGGAATAGGTTCCGTCCTCTCCGGGCTCGAACTGCTGCGCGGACCGGGCGAGAGCGATGATCGGCTTCGTCACATAGCGATGCAGCAGCCAGACACTGACAATAGATGCTGCCGCCGTCAGGATCAGCAGATACAGGACGCTCCTCAGCAGCAGCCCCTGTAATTCCTGAATCGGCCCGGTCTGCTCGTACACCAGCCAGAGACGGCCTTGGCAGCCGTTCAGGTCGAAAACCACACAGCGCATAAGCATATAATCCGAATCCAGTTTTACCAGAACGGGGGACTGGTAGTCGGCCGGGGAGTCATTGAAAAAAGCTTCTTCTTTGCCGAATTCCTCAAGAGTGCTGAAACCGCCCCTTTTTTTCTCATTATAGGATGCCCGGTATACGACTCCATCTTTCACGATTTCCGAGCAGACAAGATCCAGATCAATGGATTCCATCAATTCACTAATGGTGAAATCGAAGGCAGTGTTGTCTAAAAGCAGGCTTTGCCGGCCTTCTGAATCATAGTCAGTGTAAGAAGGCATCTGATCCAGCCAATCCACAAAATAATCATCCTCAGTATTAACGGAGGCCCGGGCCTTGCGCATTTCCTCTGTACCGAAAAAGCGCGCGAAATATTCCAGATAAGGAGTCAGTGTATCCTCCTCGATCTCAAGCTCTTCCAGCTTTCGCTCGAATGGATCCAGGATCGCTTTATGATAGTTGCTGATGTTGATCACCACCATCAGAATCGAAATGCTGAGGGTGATCAGGATAATCAGAATATTCACCTGGACTGCCAGCGACGGGCGGCGGTGTTTCTTTGCGGAAGCATTTTTCATTATCGGTGCCTCTGTATTCATGGCTGATTGTCCGGCACGGTTTTTCGCGGAGAGTATACATTTTCCCGCATCATGGTTCATGTCGGGAGGGGTCCCCGATGACTCGCGGAAAGCAGTTCCCTACTGACTCAGCAGCATAATAGCAGATGGATCGACGCAGAGCTCCCGGGGCAGGCTTTCAGAAAAATCGTGGCTTCTTATATCTTTGGGGATTTTCCACCAAATCTTGTTCTGCAAGACAATGTACCACTCAAAGGGAAGTTCTGTCAAAACCGGTTTTTCCAAGGGAATGCGGTTTTCGACGTTTTCGCTCCCGCAGGGAAAAAAGTCGTGGGCGCGAATACCGGCATGCGTGATCTCATCTGTGACCTCTTCCCCCGTCGTCAGCTCCAGATTGTCCCAGTCGAGGGCACAGATGCGGTGCGGTCCCAGCGGCCGGATGCGGGAAATATTTTTACAGCCTGTCAGGCGGGCTGCCTCCACGGTCCCGGGATGGTCAAAAATCTCCTTTGTCGGTCCGCCGGCGATCAGGCTGCCCTCATGCATGAGCAGCAGATGGTCGCAGAGCTGGTAGGCCTCGTCGCGGT
>CAMKEX010000108.1 GCA_946411695.1 uncultured Lachnospiraceae bacterium | reverse complement strand
ATAAAACCGTCTATGAGAATAGGCTTATGTGGTGAATTTGCCATCTGATGATGCTGATTTACCGCATAATCGTTGCCCCGGGATTCTCTCCGGCATACAGCTTTTTCGTCTATACCGCATAAACATTTCTGCCACCTTCTGACACGCGAATTTCCGCTCCCTCTTTACCTCATAATCAGCACAGCCACGTAATCACTGCTCCGGGCTTTGAGCAGCGATACCTCATAAACATTTGCTCCTCATCTTCCGCGCAAAGCGCATCTGATTGAAGTACCGCATAATCAACTTTCAAGCAGGAAGACATCAGGCATTCTTTTTTATATTTACCTCATAATATACCAATCCGGATCCTGAAGATGCAGCAGGAAATGCCTGTTACCTCATAATTGTCTCAAACAGGATTATCATTTCACTTCCCGGAAAGCTCCTGTCTTTTCCATGTTAAATCTCCTTTTATCAGAAAAATCAAGACACATCAAATAGTCCCCGCCGACCTGCCTTTACACAAATGATCGCTGTAGGCTGCCGGGACTATTGCTGACTGCTTATTGATAGAAACAACGAGGTTTTTCCGTGTAATAATCACTATTTTTTTGCATGAAAGTGCTTCGCAATTGCTCTGTTTTAAAACACGCAAAGACAGAGAAGGGAATCCCCTTCTACTGCATAATAGTAATTATGGGGTATTTTTTTGTTCAAAATCCGACCGTATATTGCATGAACGGTCTGCTATACTGCCTGCAGGCTTTTCTCCACTTTATCCAGTATATCCAGCTGACTTCCGCAGCTGATCAGTGTGTAGATCCGTGTCGTGTTAATGTTGGCATGTCCGAGCAGATCGGCGAGACGGACAATATCCTTCTCAGTCCTGTAATAGTTGACCGCGAAGAAGTGACGAAGATTATGGGGGAAGATCTTCTCCCGGCTCACATTGGCAGCTGCGCTCAGCGCTTTCATCCTATGAAGGATGTTGCTGCGGTCAATGGGCTTTCCAGTTCTGGTCACAAAGATACTGCCTGAAGCGATCTTGCGTTCCCTGCAGTAGCGGCGGAGTTTTTTGCAGAGCTCCGCGGGGATCAGCACCTGCCTGGTCTTACCCTTGAGGGAGACAAGTGCGCGCCGGGTGCTCACCGAAGCGACTGTTATAAACTGCAGCTCGCTGATACGGATCCCCGTCGACGCAATGGTTTCCATGATATTGAGGATCTGCAGATCTCCCTTTTCCTTCGCAGCACCAAGGAGCCTGCGGTATTCCTCAACGGAGAGCTCGCGCTCTTCATTTCTGAAAGATGCGCGCTGCGTCCTGAAGGTCCTGATCCGGCAGTCTTCCCATCCCATGAGCTGAAAAAACTTGTTGAGTGCCGAGAGCATGGAATTCGCGCTGCTCAGCCTGTATTTGTCCCTGAGCATCTGCTTGAACCGGATCACCCTGCTCTTGTCAACCTGCCCGTCTGATCCCAGCCATCTCCTGAAGGTTGAGACATCCCGAACGTACTTTGAAACTGTCAGAGAACTCCTCTCAAGTTCCGTCAGTTTTTCTGAAAATAACGCTATAGTCTTTCCATCGATATAGTGTTCCATGATACCCTCCATCTGAAATCTGAAGGCAGTATTAATACACGCTTTTCGATTAAATAAGGTATTATCATGGCAACTGTTCCATCGGCATATATTTCTTAGTTTATCCGTTAACCGAGCAAGATGCATATAACTGTGTTGTAGCGTTGCTACCACATACCTTTTAATGCTATATAATCTTAGCGCATATTATATTTTATCATGGGATTTTGAACAATATTTAGTTTATCACCTCTGTTTATACATAATAGTTAATGCATCCATACAAAATACATTATATACCGGATGCATCAACTGTGATGAACATATATTCGGAACTTTATGGTTGAAAAAATAATCCCCCTGTGGCCGAATGGTAAAAGGACCTCCCTGCCTTGAAGATCAGACGGGGATTTTTTTATGTGTTTTTTCAGGTTTGAGCTTATGCAGAATACGCAACGTCTCCGACTGCAGTTCTTCCTGCGGGATCACTCCTGCCTGCTGTTCCGGATGGGCCAGATCATATCTGGCAAGGAATTCTCCAAAAAGTTCCTCGCCCTTTTTTCGGGCCTCGGCGGCTTCTTCCA
This sequence comes from uncultured Lachnospiraceae bacterium, assembly GCA_946411695.1. Taxonomy (GTDB): domain Bacteria; phylum Bacillota; class Clostridia; order Lachnospirales; family Lachnospiraceae; genus CAG-791. Next base: position 9,047 of record CAMKEX010000108.1, on the reverse strand, counting down.
ATGTTGAAAAGCTGCCCAGATAGCGGGTCTTGCCCTGGAAAGTGATCTGTGCACACCACTTGCCGCTGCGCTCGGATTTGTAAACACCCCGCACACCGCTGGCGTTGTTTTTTGCAACTCTCCTGCTTCGGATGTTCTCCACACAGGTCCCCTCGACAAAATGTTTCGCTGCAAAGGGCATGTTGCGGCAGCCGCAGCTGGTGGTGTGTCCGCTCATGAGGCTGGACTGGCAGACACTGGTTTCGTTTCCGCAACTGCGCAGGTAACCGTTGACCAGCTGACCGGCAGGCACAAGGATTGTGTTCCCGCAGTCGCAGACACAATTCCACAATATCCAGCCGTTTTTAAGAAATCGCGATGCAGCGTGCACGGCATTACCGCAGTCACACCTGCAAATCCACACGGTATAGCCGTTTTTTTCATTGGTCTACTTTATGGCGGTCAATCTGCCAAAACGCATGCCTGTGAGATTGCTCTTTCTGCTCATGTCTATATCTACCTCATGCCGACCGCTTTCAGAGTACACGTATAGATCATACTGCACGCACCGAAAGGAAGTGGGTTGGTAATTATCAATTACGTATTAAGTGGTTATTGGATTTAGAATAATGGATTTAGGACAGAATGGAAAAATCAATGTATTGAATTAACTTCGAATACTCGATCTGATATATTGGTAACGCTCGAAAGAGCAGAGGAGCACTGCTATAGCGCAGGCGGTTGATCATCATCTTCGAAAGGAGGTGATGTATATGCCAATTACTCTTACATTCCATGTGTTAGGTTTCACCTTCACATTAAGAATCACGAGAAAAAGCAACAACCGCCACTCGGCCAAGTGACGGTTGTCTGTTTAGATAAATCTTAACTACCGAGGTCAGCCGCTTGTCGCAGTGTTTCCTCTTTAGTACCGTCATTATAAAGCCAATATCAATTACTGTCAATGTACACCGCTGCTCCTGCCTTTGAGCTGCAGTTTACCATCTGGCCCGGATCATCCTCGGCCACCGTGTACACATAAGTCCCGGGACTGGTAAATCGGATCTTACCGAATGTATAACCGTCAACATCTGCATCACCTGCTGAGCCCTCAGGGAAGGAGCATTGGATCAGAAAACCGGCAGACTTTTTCAGAATTACTGGCGGACACGGGAGATTCGCAGTAACAGAGGAGCAAAAAGCCCCTCCCTTCATATGGAGGGAGAGGCTTTTGTATTAGATATAAAAATATTAGATATAAAAATCAGATATAAGTCACTTAGGAATATCAGGCGTATAGATCAGCCGATCCGGGCTCAGCGCTTGTTGCTGCGCTTCCAGATGTGCATCTTCTCTGCCTCGGCAATCAGCTGGTCGCGGAAATCCGGATGCGCAATGCTGATCAGAGCCTCGGCGGTCTGCCAGGAACTGAGTCCCTTGAGGTTGACTGCGCCGTACTCGGTCACGACATACATGGTGTTGGGACGCGCGTCGGTTACGATGCTTCCGGGAGCAAGGGTGGGACGGATGCGGCTTGCAAGGCTGCCGTCTTTGTTTTTGAAGGTGGAGGACATGCAGATGAAGGTCTTGCCGCCCCTGGAGCCGTATGCGCCCAGGACAAAGTCGAGCTGACCGCCGGCACCGGAGATCTGTCTTGTGCCTGCGCTCTCCGCATTGACCTGCCCGTAAAGGTCGATATCGATCGCATTGTTGATGGAAATAAATTTATCGAGCCTGGCGACTCTGTCATAGTGGTTGACATAGTCGACGGAAGCGGACTTGATCTCGGGGTTATTGTCGAGATAGTCGTACATCTTCTTTGTGCCTGCGGCGAATGCGAAGGTCTGCAGACCGCGGTCGAAGTTCTTGTTGGCACCGGTGATCCTGCCGGCCTCTGCCATGTCGACAAATGCATCGACATACATCTCTGTGTGGATGCCCAGATCCTTGAGGTCGGATTCCGCGATCATCTTGCCGATGGCATTGGGCATACCGCCGATGCCGAGCTGGAGGCATGCGCCGTCCGGGATGCGTTCAACAACAAGTTTGGCAACAGCCTGATCGATCTCTGTGGCGGGGGGTGCAGGCGGTAATTCATAGATAGGTTCATTATCTGTCTCAACGATCATATCGACGTCGTCAATATGGATATAAGCGCTGCGGTCACCGAGACAGATGGGCATACTCTCGTTGACTTCTACAATAACCTTCTTTGCCACCCCAATGGCAGCGTAAGCATGGCTGGCGCTGGGGCCCAGGTTGAAGTAGCCCTTGTCATCCATGGGACCGACCTGCATGATCGCCACATCGACAGACTTCACATTCTCAAAATAGTAGCGGGGAAGCTCGGAATACTTCAGATGGCAATAGAAGCTGAATCCCTTTGCGATCGCCTTGCGCTCGAAACCGGCCATATGCCAGCTGTTCCAGGTCATATGTGCTGCCGGATCCTCGATCTTGAAGATCTCAGGCTCACGCAGCAGAATGCCGCCGTAGAAGTTGACATCATAGAGATCCGGAAGGCGCTTTGCCAGCTCCCTGTCCACTGCCCTGGGAGTCGTGGCTGTCCACGCGTAGTCGACCCAGTCACCGGATTTGACGACCGCAGCCGCTGTCGCTGCGCTCACGAGCTTCTGTCTGTACTGATCCTGATAACTCATGCTTTTCTCTCCTTTGTCTTTTTGATTGTTTACGATCCGTCAAGTCCCGATCCGCGGTCTGCCCGGAGTGCAGCAGCATATGCAGATGAGCACTTGCAAAAACGACAATGTGCAATTAGCAATCCGAAGCCGGCTTGATCCAGTCGGCCTCTTATTAAATTATACTGAAAAAAAGGCTTCTAAACAACGTGTGTTTCAAAGAACACACAATAAAAAGCGATCCAGGCAAATGTGTTTCCGGCACATTTACATAAATCGCCTTTTTTTATATGATATGGTTCTCTTTTCCTGACTGTGCCGCCGGCAGGAGCGGCAGCTTTTGTTGTCCCATTGGAATTTCCGGCTGCGCCGCCGGCAGGAGCGGCAGCCGCGATCAGATCACAGGATGTATACAGCCGCCCCGCGGCAAAAACCTCCGGGAGCCAAAAACTATAGAGCTCTTTCCTCTTTACGGCTATGCCCCGGTTTCTACATATAATCTTCTACAATGGCCTCATAAAACATATTGCCGAACTTGTAGATCCAGCCGCCGTTCTTTTTGATCGCGTAGAGATGCACATAGCGGACCTTCTCACCTCCGGAATGCTCCTTGGCGTATTCGATCGCCAGCTCCTCTGTGTGCTTTTTGCCGTGCTTGGCAATATAAGTCAGATAGCCCGGCCCGAAATTGTAGGCCTGGATCAGGGCTTTGTCATCCTTGATCTCCAGATCGTGCGCTATCTCGATGAGCGCGGCAAAGTAGATACAGGCCTGTTCGATCGACTCCTCCGGTTCGAGGGAATTCCGTTCCAATCCTTTGGATTCGCTGGACTGCATGACGTCTTTGCCTTCACCCTTCGACTCGGCCATCATGATCGCCAGAAGGGTATCTGCGTATTTTTCTATTTTCTCTTTCTTCGCGTATTTTTTGACCGTATCTTTGTAGCCAAGTACCTTTTCAGAGAGAGAACTCTGGGCATAGGCCTGCTTCATCAGGAGTCTTCCTCCGGCAAAGAGCAGGACCGCAAGAATCACTCCCAAAACCGCCAGAATCTTCTGCCGCCGGATTGCTTTGGCCCGCTGCTCGCGCTGCTTTGCCCGGCGCTTCCTTCGCTCAGCCTGCCGCAGTTCTTCTGCCCGCCTCTGTCTGTCCAGATCCAGACCCGGTTTTGTATTCGTACTCATATGTCGTTTCTCCACTGATCTGTACAGGTGGTCGGGTAGCACAGGATCAGCGGATCAGAATTCCACGTCTGTAAAAATATCGAGCTGCGAATCTTCTCTCATGCTGCGCATCATGGGGACCAGCCTCTGGAAATGCTCTGTGGCATTGTGTTTGTCAATGGCTTCCTGGTCGCGCCATATTTCAATAAAGGCAAACATCCTGGGATTCTCTCTGCTGACATTGAGAGAATAATGAATATTGCCCTCCTCGGCTGAGGATTTCTCCACCAGTTCCTTCATCAGGCTCTTGAACTCTTCTACCTTATCTTCTTTAATCAGGTTTTTTGAGACAATCTTGATCATGATCATCCTCCTCTCTTGATGCATTCGTGTTGAAGTGTAAGAGGATTATACCACAAGTTCGGGTATGAATAAATCGCTCGATTGCGATTTATTCATACCCGTCTCTGTACCGGATCTATACCTGAATCTGTGCCGCCGGAGAAGGGCAGGCTATTTATTCCTCCGTTTCTCCTTTCTTTTCCGGGGACTGAAGCTGCTCATCTTCTGCCGGGCCGGGCTGCTTCGCAGGCTGCACCGGTTCGGCCGGGCCGGGCTGCCCTGCAGGTTCCCAAGTACCGGTTTCTGCCGGACCGGCGGGGGCGGCGGGCCTGGCGGAATCAACCGGGTCTGCCGGCTGCACAGAATTGACGGCTTCTGCAGGGCGGATTGGCTCGGCGGGCTGAACGGGCCGGGCCGGGCGGAAGCGGTCCGCGAAGGAATGAGGGGCCCCAAGCCTTCCGGCTCCATCCGCTTTTCTGCGCGCCTCGTCCGTGGCAGCGCGCTTCTCCATCCTGCGTCTGCGGCTGCGGCGTACGATCTTTACAAGTACAAAGATCAGGATGCCCCACATAATAAGGAAGGGGAAGGAACCGACGATGAACAGGAGCACGCCCTTCCAGAAGTCCGCAAATCCCTCGATGGCATTGCCGAAGGCTCGTTTAAGGCGCTCCCCGTAAGTGACCTCAACCACGGTCTCGGAATATTCGAATACTTCTTCCAGCTGAATATCCACGGTGGAGAAATTGACATCCCTGTCCATGGCTGAGAGGGTTGTCTTCTCATTTCCCAGCTCACGCTCGACTTCCGTCAGCCGCTTCTCGACTGCGATCATCTCCTCGATGGTCTGTGCCTTGTCCATCATTGCCAGCAGACGCTCCTGCTCGATCTCCAGCGCCTTGCGGGATGCGTCGTGTGTGGCATAGGAGACACTGATATTCTGCGCATTGACAGAAGTACTGATCACCTGACCGTCATTTTTCAGGTCCTCCATAAAAGCCTCAAATTTGTCAGCGGGGATTCTGGCCGTCACATTGAGGGTCCTGCGTGTGCGCTTCGCCGCCGATCCGCTCCTGTCCCGGTAGTACCAGTAGGGATCATCGTTTCTGGTGTATTCGCTCTCAATGAATCCGCCGCAACCGGTGATCCTGTCATGGATGCTCTTTGCTGAAGCATCGTATTCCAGGGTCTGCAGGGAAATGTTTCCCGTATAGACAATTTTCCGGTTCGAGACATCCTCGTCTCCCTCTCCCCCGGCCTCGGGCTGCGGTTGGGCTTCCCTTTCAGGCGCATAGCCCTCGTCCGTGCTTTCCTCTGCGGCATAGCCGGCGTCCGCGCTGTCCTCCATAGCAACGTTATATCCGCCGCTTTCCGTATCATAAGCGCTGTAGCCTTCCGCTTCTGCCGGTGCAGTCTGGGAATAGGCAATTTCTTTGTCCTCCGCTGAGGACGATTTGTTGGTCATCCCGCAGGCACTGAGCAGAAAGGCAGCGGCCAGCACACAGGCAGCAGCCTTTCTGAACAGTCTGCTCTTTCCGCCTTCTGTTTTTCTCATCATCTTTGCTCCTTTCCGGATTCCGTTTTCTTAATCTGCGTCTGATTTCCAATAACGCCGTTAATATCGGATTTAATCTGTAATGTTTTTCATAACACGCTTCTGCAGCACGGTTTCCCCTGTCTTTGCTCCGTGCCCTTGTTTTATGGCACGCTTCCTTCTATTATACTGATCCCATTATATTAATCCGCTTATTATATTGAACCGTTTATTATAGTGATCCCTGCTCTGTTTTCCGTATCAGGATTCCTGTTATTTGTAAAGACGGGATAGGGGCCGTCAGGTTACGTGATCCGGTCAGAGATCTGAAAAAGCCGCAGATACCGCATAAAACTGCATAAAACTGCATGAACCGGGCATAAGCCTCGCAGATACCGCATAAACCCGGCCAAGGGCGTACACATTGCCATTTGGCAGGAATTCGGGTATAATAGAAAAGATTTCAGGTAAATCAGGATTTCAGAACAGAATCTACGCTTTTGCCGCAGGCGTCTTTTCTACATCGGGCCCCCTGCCTCATGTCTTTCTCAGCGTCTTCTCTATGAATCCTCCGATTGTCAGAACATGGCAGCACCACACCAGGACTTCAGAAAACACCCATAATCAACGACATCACAAAAGGTATAATCAAATGAAAAAAACAAAATCCATTATCCTTGCCCTGTCTGCCGTTGTATGTCTGGCCATATCCGGCTGCGGCGGTTATACCACCGTGACAGCGGATCCTTCCGAGGTCAGTTCAAAGCAGGCGGATGAGCAGAATAAAGCTGCTGCTGCAGCAGATTCTGCCGAAAACGATGAAAATGCCAAGGCCGACAGTGCCGCTAAGCAGGATGAGGCCACCCCTTCCACTGCGGCAGAACCCGCTGAAGAGAAGAAGGTCGACAAGACGATCCGCAGTGTCCTCACAAATGAAGAGATCGACCCCGATCTCAAAAACCAGCGTCCTCTCGCAGTCATGTATCCCATCAACTATGAGGCACAGCCCCAGTATGGTCTTAGCAATGTGGATGTCTTCTATGAAATGATCGAAGAAGGCAATATGAGCCGTCAGATGGGCATCATCCAGGACTGGAAGAATCTGGACATGATCGGCAATATCCGCAGTACCCGCTCCTATTTCTGCGTCGAGGCCATGCGCTATGATCCTATCATGATCCACTTCGGCGGCCCGATCGACTGGCTGAAATGGGTCACCGACCGCGACGATTTCGACAACCTCAACGGTGTCGGCGGCGTCCTGGGCGGCGACTACGGCGCATTTTTCCGCGTTGACAACGGCAAAGCGATGGAGCACACTGCCTACACCAACGCCAACAGCATCATCAATGCCTGCGCGATGGCCGGCTACACGCTCGACATTCGCCCCAAATATTACGAAGAGCGTCAGTTCTATTTCAACGCACCCGATGATATCAACACGCTGGAACAGTACAAGGATTCCATTCCCGCAACCAGCATTGATATGAGCGGCGCCTTCCCTGTCACTCAGTCCGGCCTGGTCTACAATGAAGAGGATCACAAGTATTACAAATACCTCTACGGCGAGCCCCAGTGCGATGCTGTGACCGGCAAGCAGATGGCATTCGACAACGTTGTCATCCAGGAAGCGCGTTTCAAATACGTCGGCAACCACGGCTATGTAGATCTTGACACGGTCTCCCGCGGCCGCAATGCCTATGTGATCACCCAGGGCCGCTGCGTTCCCTGCAACTGGAGACGAAACGGCATCCACCATCACACCACTTACTACAAAGGCGACGAACGTGTCCATATGAACACCGGCAAGACCATGATCTTCATCATCCGCGATCATCTGGATACCTTTGCGATCGACGGCGTCTCCTATATGACTCAGGGAGCTCCCTTCACACAGGTTTCCTATTAATCATTTTTAAATCATTTTTGATATTATTACTTATTACTATTGCTGATAATACCTTTGATACAGCACAAAACCGCCTGCCGGCCGGCAGGCGGTTTTCTTATGATTATTTCTTATGATTATCTTATGATTATTCAGAAGATGCGGCAGCGCCGACGGCTCAAGTACTCATCAGCACTCGAGTCCGTTTTTGAAGCGGGTCATCATCTCATTGGTGAGGCTGTGGTCCGTGGGCTGCAGGACGATCTCGTCGCGGGTGTGCCAGCCGGCCTCTTTGAGCTCGTTTTTGTCCATGTGGATGGTTGGGTCGCCGTCAACATCGCAGTAGAATCCGGCCAGAAGGTCATCGACGATGCCCCAGGGCTGGGATTTGTAATAGCGGATATTCTTGACGCGGATGCCTGCCTCTTCCATAACCTCGCGCTTTACAGTCTCTTCAAAGGTCTCGCCGATCTCGGTAAAGCCGGCGATGAGGGCATAGAAGGGGACGTCACGGCCCGCATATTTGGTCAGAAGGATCTTGTCCCCATTGATGACGCCCACGATGACAGCCGGGATGATACGGGGATAGATTGTCCTTCCGCAGGAAGGGCATTTCACGGCGCGCTCGGTCTCGGAATGAACAGTCCTGCTGCCGCAGGTGCCGCAGAAGCGGTTGTCGCGGTACCAGTTGGCGAGCTGATAGGCCGTGATCGCCGCAAACAGGCGGTGCTGGGGGCCGTAAGCCTCCGCGCGCATGGTGCGGATATTTTTAAATACGTATCCCTGCGGGATCTCCTCATCCGCAAGATCATCGCGCAGCAGGAAAAAGGCGCTGCCGTCCATGGTAAAGAGGAATGTGTACTCCCTGTCCATGCCGAGTTTTTCCACGGTAGGAAGGCGAAGATAGCGCCCTCTTTCTTTATAAAAGCCTTTCTCATTCACGCCTTTGCCCGGCATGCTGATCTTGCCGTGCTCACCGGTCTGGTCTATGTCCTCGAGCAACGCGTCCTCCTTGCTCTCCACGACCAGAAGGTCTGCCCTGCGGAAGACAAAGACCGGGCTCTCGGGAAGCGGATCGGACTTCTCTGTATACTGGTTGTGCAGCCTGTGGGGGTAAATGTCCTGAAGCATCATGGTGTAACATCCTCCAAATAATACTGATCTCTGATGAACTATGGAAATAACATCCCGATTACATTGTTTATTAGTTATTACAATCACTTATCTACATAATAATAGCTTATCTGATCACCGAAAAAAATACCATCAAAAGGCTTTCTAATCAAGAATTTAATCAGGAAAGCGACATTTTTGATGGTATTCATTCATCTTTTGCTTTGTGTTTTATGCTCTTGGTTTTTGATTTTAAATTTTTGATTTTTAATTTATGGTAACTATTCAGCTTTCCACGGCTCGCAATGACAGGCATTGCTCCCTGTGGAAAGTCCGGGCAGAGTTTTCTGTTCAGAATTCAGAAGGGATTCAGCCGGGATCGTGATTTCCT
>CAMKEX010000107.1 GCA_946411695.1 uncultured Lachnospiraceae bacterium | reverse complement strand
GGACAATGTCCTCACGCTTTGCAAAATCCCGGAGTGCCCTGCCGACATACTGCTCGCTGGTACCGCTCTGATAGGCAATGGCCGTATCATAAAAATTAACGCCCAGCTCCAGTCCCCGCTTTATGATCTCTCTGGTATGCTCTTCATCGATCGTCCAGCTGTGCTGTCCCCTGCCGGAGTCGCCAAAGCCCATACAGCCCATGCAGATACGGGATACATTCAAATCTGAATTTCCAAGCTTTGTATATTTCATTGTTTTCTCTCCTGTTCCCCTGTGCAGATCTATTGACACCATGTCAATATCTGCATTATATACATATGTTGACACGGTGTCAATATCTTTATTTCCCTTTTCCGCAGTCTTTTCCTTTTTGCACTATTGCCTTTACGGCTCATCTGAGCGTCTGTTAAAATGACAAAAGCCATACGTAACATCGATACCCATCGTCGGTTTGGCAAATCCAAATAATGAAATCGTCTCCGCAAACAAAATGAAAAGCCCCTGCCGAGATCAAACGGCAGGGGCTTTCCTATGTCCACTTTTGCTTATTTCATTTTACTTTGAAATCTGTGCGGCCGGCTTCTCAAGATACTTCAGGCACCAGGGAAAGATAAAGGACACATACAGTATCTGCACAAAACAGGACAGGACTGTCCCGGCAGGACCTGAAATCCCGTTTTTGATCAGGGGAACGAAGATCAGGCTGACGATGTAATAGCCCAGCAGTCCCTCTGCAGTCCGGCTTACCCTGGTTATCATCGGTACGTCAGTAGAGAAATCGACGAACCGTCTTTCCAATACCCAGCCGGTCAGAAAAGCACTGCACCATCCGACTCCCTTGAAGGTGTCATTGGCCATTTTTAAGCCATCCACCAGCAATCTCCCCTCTGCGTCATAATCCGCAGGATAAGGTTTGACCGCGGTATATTGCAACAGCGATGGCAAGCCCGATTCCGACACACAGGATTAGAAGATCTTTTTCCGGTCTGGCCGCGACCCATTGCATCAGCTTTGCAGTCAGCCACATGACAAAGATACCGGCAGCAGCACCGACCAAGATGTCCTGGGGACAATGCACGCCCAGGTAGATCCGGCTGAACGCCACAAGCATGACCGTAAGCCCCAGTACGATCCGCAGCAGGCCCGGCAGATCCTTGCGTACCGATCCGCCGCCGAATACCGTTGCGGCATTCATTGTATGGCCGCTGGGAAAGGAATAGCCCGTCGCAGTAGTGATGGAATTGCCATAGGGCACGATCCGCGCATCCCTGACCCAGGGGCGATAGGCACAGGCCGTCACCTTCAATGCCCCGTTTGCGATTCTGTTACCGCTCCATCCCATCAGCAGATAGGTTCCGAACTCCTTGCTGACGCTCCAGTAGATGATGGCCATGATGACGATTACCGTATTCAATTCTCCAAGGTATGTCATCTTGGAAAGAAAATCTGCCAGAAAAGCTCCGCTTCCGTTCCTGAAATCCTGCAGGGCAAGTAGAATTCCGATATCCATACTTCTATTATGACCTCCTGTTCACAAATATTTATAAACCGGTCAGACACTGCTTCGTGCCTTACGCGCTCTCTCAGGACTCCGCATCCGATTTTCAGTTTGATGCAGCAGCTGCGGCTCTTTTGCTTATGCAGATTGTGGTTTATACTTGGTCTGCAAAGATTTTTCTCAAAAGGAGACCGAATACAATGCTGAAACAGACAGGTGAAAACACCGGTTCAAATACAGATAATCCTGTAAAAAAGAAGCTTTTTTCCGAAATACCAATCCTGAAGGGAGCAAGGCTCACATTAAGGTGCCTGACCCGTGAAGACCAGTCCGGTCTGCAGGAACTGGTGGACAGCCCCCGCGTCTACAGATACCTGCCGACATTCCTGTTCGAGCAAAAATATCCGGATGTCGGGTATGTGATCGACCATCTGTATGACGAATGCTGGAAGGAATCGATCATCCTGGGCGTGTTCATGGGAGATGAATTCTGCGGTCTTGCGGAAATGTACGGATACCGGGATCCGATTCACAAAATCAGTGTGGGCTACAGGCTCCTGGAACGATGCTGGGGAAAAGGAATCGCGGGAGAAGCCCTGGGAATGATGATCGACTATCTCTATAACGAGACAGACATAGAGATCATCACCGCCAGCACCATGATCGAAAACCGGGCATCTGCCAACGTGCTCAGGAAAAACGGCTTTCAGATGGTCGTTCATGCAGTGGATGAGGACTGGGGAAACGACAAACCGACCGTCACAGACAAATGGATCAGGTAGCTGACGGCTGCGGACGCCTTGTCCCGGTAAACCAATCGTCACAGACAAATCAATCAGTTGTCTGATGCCAGAGGGCCCTTATATTCCAGACAGAGCATAGTCAGATCGTCAAACTGCTCAGCATCTCCGACGAAGGTGTCCACAGCGCGGTGGACATCACGGAGGATCTCGTAGGGACTTCCGTCCCTGCTCCTGTTCAGCACATCCAGCATACGGTCGATTCCGAAGAACTGCCCGCCCGCATCCGTGGCTTCCGGTACGCCGTCAGTGTACACAAACAGCTTTGCTCCCGGGGAAAGGATGAGTTCATAGTCTCTGTAGATTACGCCGTCCATACCGCCGACCACCAGGCCATGTTTATCCTTGATAAGAGAAAACTTTCCGCCCGGCGTTTTTAAGACGGGATATTCATGTCCGGCATTTGCGGCGGTGAGCTTCCCGCTTGAAATCTCAAGGACTCCCATCCATACCGTGACAAACATCTCCTCTTCATTGTTCTCGCAAATCTGCCTGTTGACTGTCTCCAGGGTCCTCGCCGGTGACATGCCGGCCAGAGCGCTGTTCTTGATCAGTATTTTTGAGACCATCATGAACAGTGCCGCAGGGATTCCTTTTCCGGAGACATCCGCAATGACAAGGCCCAGATGGTCATCATCGATCAGGAAGAAGTCAAAGAAGTCTCCGCCGATGTTCCTGGCCGGATCCATATGTGCAAAAACGTCGAATTCCACGCGCTCAGGGAAGGCCGGAAAAGCTGACGGGAGCATGCTTACCTGGATCTGTGCTGCCATTTCCAGTTCGTTTTCAAGCTGTGCCCGTTCTGCTTCCTCCTTGTGTTTTTTCTCTATGACAGACATCTTGCGCCGGACATAAAACCTCATCAGAACAGCCAGAAGAAGCACCGTGCAAAGGCCGGCCGCAATATAGAACCAGGTGTTCTCAAACAGCGTCTTTTCCTTGATGATCGGGATGGAAAGCTTGTTGCTCCCTCTTCCCATGGCGTCCTTGATCTCCATCACGAAGCGATAGGATCCGCCGGGAAGATTCGTATAGGACACCGGATCCAGTTCACTGCGCCTGACGGTCACAGGCTCCCTGTCAAAGCCCTGCAGGCAATAAGACACCTGGGGATCCGTCAGCATATAGTTGTAGACAAAGCCATAGATCGTCAGCTTTTGCACATTAGAGGGAATCGTAAAGCCGCCTGTCTCATCGGGATACAGACGTTCGCCGTCCGCTTCAATATAGGGTACAGCCTGTTTGAGGTCGCTGATAATCTCCAGAGGAGTTTCGACATTGACCTTAGCCACACCGGTACTGCCTGCAATGTACAAATCACCTTCCGGTGTCAGTTCACTGTAGGAGTTGCTGGTGGCAATATGGGGCAGACCGTTTGCAATCCCGTAGTGAACGGCGTGAATCTCTTCGTTCTCCAGCAGTTCTGCCGCCGGAAGGACATAGATTCCGTTGCTGCTGAGGATCCACATATCTCCCTTGCTGTTGCTGTAGAGGTCGAAATTATTGGAATAGGGGAAGTTCTGTACGGTGGTCACCCGGTAGTCTTCGCTCATCCACGCGAGGGAATTACTGGTCACGATCCAGAAGACATGGTGATCGCGATCGTATTTGACCCGCATGACGATCCCCGAGGCCAGGCCCTCCTGTTTGCCGATATTCCGTACGCCTTTTTCATTGATAATATAAATGCCCCCGCCGTTGGATCCCAGAACGATATCACCATTGGGCGCTGCGGCCACGGTCAGGCTCTCGGAATTAGCGATCCCATCTCTTTCTCCGTAACCGGCAGCAACACGGCCGTCTCTGATCACATTGACACCGCCGGTGACAACCACAAGCATCGATCCATCTTCCATCTCACAGACTGTCCGGACATGATCGGAAATCAGACCGTCTTTCGCAGTAAAAACTGTCACCGAATCTCCGTCATAGCACAGAAGGCCCCTGGACCGCCAGGTCGAAATCCACAGCCTGCCGCGGCTGTCCTTAATCATCGAACGAATGCGGCAGCCATCCAGCATTTTCAGCAGGTCCGATTCTCCCATCTCTTGTCCGGAGGCATGCTTCACAGATGACAGGGGCAGCGTTCGCACCTGTTCTTTGTCATCGAGAACTGTCAGGCCTGTATCCGAACCGATAAACAGCCGGCCATTATAGATGCAGGTGGCATTAACAACCGCCTGGGGCAGATTGTATCGCACAAAGATATCCAGAAACTGATTGGATACAAGCTTCATCACCCCCTGCCGGTTGGAAGCAAACCAAAGGTTTCCTTCGTAATCTGTCATGATCTTGCAGATGGAATTATCCATGGGCAGATCTTTCAACTGGTGAAATCCCCGGTCATCCAGCACACCGATTCCATTGATCGCGCTGACCCAGATCCTGTCTCCGTACTGCTGAATATCAAAGACATCGTACAGGGGAGAGATGTCCACATATTCCATCTCTTCAAAATCCTGTGTCAGATTGCCGTGATAGAATCCGTAATCCCCGGTTCCAATATACAGCTTCCCGGGTTCATTCTGATCAGGCTCTATACATGTGATCTTCTTGTCACCGACCTGTGTGTAGTCCATATAATCCACCAGCTCGCTGCCGCGAAGTGTGAAGTATTCCTCCTCATTCGTGATACAGTGAAGCAGGCCGTCGCTTCCCAGACAAAGCTGCTCAATGTATGCATTGTCAATCCGGGGATCATCTACCGATGTCAGCTTCATATCCGCATCGATCATTGAGATGCCCGCTGTGGTACCGACATAGATCGTGCCATTCTCATCCTCTGTAATTGCCTGGATCTTGTCTGAGCCGAGTCCGTCTTCCTCCTTCCACATCCGGAACTGTCCGCGCTCCATCAATGCAAGGCCGTTGTCGTTGGTACCGATCCAGAGCCTGTCCTTTTGATCCACATACAGATCCGAAACATTGGCAACTCCGGTGGTGGAATCCACACGCTCGAAGGTATTGCCATCATATCGTACCAGACCGCTGTAACTTCCGATCCAGATAAAACCTTCGCTGGTCTGGACAATATCATTGGCTTCGGAAGTCGTCAGGCCGTTGGTATTGTTGTAGAGAACTGCTGAGTAGTTGTCCTTCTCGTACACAGGATCCACGGCCGGCGTATGATCATTCTGCGCTTCTGCAGTCTCTGCCGCAGCCGTAGAGGCTGCAGAAGCGTCCTCTGCAGTGTCCGCGGGAACAGACAGCAGCGGAAACAGAAAGGCAAGACACAAAGCGAGAATCGTCCCCCGCATTATATAAACATGCTGTCTGCTTTTTTTCCGCATGCGTCCTTCTCCTTACTCCGGTCGTCCTGCATGAACCATAACAGCATGCAGACATCTATATTACTATTGCTGAGACGACATCAAAATATCCGTTATAGCCGGTACCAAAACCTTCTTTCTGGATATACCCGGTTCAATTCTGTAGGATATTCCGTCAAAGACAGCCTTGTCCCCGAAAGCAGCCTCAATAATTTCCCCTGCCTCCTCATCGGAGGGTACCAGATAGGTTACAGAGATATCATCGTGGAAGATTCCGATCTGGGCAAAGGACATATCCATCCCCGTCGTTCTCACCGTCCATGGAAGCATTTTCTTCATACGCTCAGCCATTTTCTTTGCATCCGCATCATCATAAACATTGATACAGCCGATCGAATATTTCGTGCCTCCGCTTTCATACTCTTTATAGTCGCTGAAGAAAATATCCCCGTCGGTCATACCCTCATAGGAAAGCGATGCTTTATACATTTGCTGATAGAAAGAATCCGTATCATGGATCTCTGCTATTTCACTGAGTGCTTTCATTGCTTCCCGGTCAGCGGAAGTCGTGTTGGCCGACTGAAGATTTGCTGTGTCTGACAGAATTGCTCCCAGCATGGCGACCGCAGTTTTCTTTTCCGGCTCAACACCATAATTCCGATATCTGATCCAGATAATGGTTGCAGTTGAGCCGAGAGGCCTGGCATCATAAATCAGCTGATTGCCGGTCGTTACAGCTCCGTCCCCATGGTGATCGATAATGCTGAGGATATACGCATCCTCCAATCCCACGGCTGACTGTGTGTATTCACTGTGGTCTACCAGAATCATATTCTGTCCGTGTACCTCTTCCATCAGTTCAGGTGTCTCCAGTCCGGCTGCATCAAGAATAAATGCCGTTTCCGGATTGATCTTACCCAGAACAATAGGGACCGCATCATACCCCAGAGCCTGCAGCAATGCTGCATAAGCTATAGAGCTTCCGACTGTATCGGAGTCAGGGCTTCGATGTCCGGTCACATAAATCGTTCCTTCAATCTCACCCAGTCCTTCCAGATCACTGCGGTTGAGAAGAATATTGAGTTCTCTTTCCTTTTGGTAATTGCCTGCCTCTGTATTTTTTCCAAGTAAAAACCCCCCGATGCCTACAACAGCCAGCAAAGCAAGAACACATACAAATAAAATCCAATGTGCTTTCTGTTTTGCCATATCGTTGTTCTCCTGTTTTCTAATCTTCAGGTCATGTTTCCATTCTGACGAGCCTCATAATCGCATAATAGCAATGATCTACACACGCTTGATTCCGGGTTCCGTCATACTGACAGGATCCAGAACTCTGGACAGTTCTTCCGGTTCCATGATTTTTTCTTCGAGAATGATTTCCCTAACGGGTCTGTTCTGTTTTAATGCCTTTTTGGCTATGTCCGCTGCCCGCTGATAGCCAATGACAGGAGCAAGCGTTGTCACGATGCCGACGCTGTTCCTCCCATATTGAGGGGCCTCATTTCTTCAGCCGCTTTTTCGATCCGGACGATGTTTCTGGTGACCGCGTCTGCATAAGCTCTGAATTCCTGACCCAGCCGGATCGGAACCGCGTCCTGCATCTGGGTGCGTCCCATCTTGATCACATGATTGAATTCCTCTGCCTTGTTCGACAGCGCAAGCTGCAGACACTGCAGCTGCAGCCGCAGCTTCATGAGCAGACGGATCGTTGTCATCTTTCCCGCGGTGGGGATCACGTCGTTGGTAGACTGACCCAGATTGACATGGTCACTGGGGTGGATCAGGCTGTAATCTCCCTTTTTTCCGCCCAGAAGTTCGATTGCCCGGTTGGCGATCACTTCGTTGGCGTTCATGTTGAGAGAAGTCCCCGCACCGCCCTGGATCGGATCAACCACAAAATGAAGGCGGAAATGTCCGGCGAGGATCTCATCGCATGCATTTACGATCGCCTGGGATTTTCCGGGATCCAGTAAACCGATCTCACAGTTCGTTATTGCTGCCGCCTTTTTGATCTGAACAAGGCTGTTGATAAGCTCCGGATGCAGGTTGAGGCCGGTAATCCGGAAGTTCTCCACCGCCCGAAGCGTCTGCACCCCATAATAGGCATCCGCAGGGACTTCCTTATCGCCGATTGAGTCGTGTTCTACACGGAACTCTTTCTGCACGGATTCAATCTTGTCAGGGACAGCGCTTATTCCCGCAGGCCAGCCGACAGTGCTTCTCAGCATTTCTCCGATCATGATAGAAATCCTCCTTCCGAAACTCCTGAAAATACGGTGCCTTAACTCTATTGTATCATGCAGTCCGCTATCTAAACAGACCTGCAGCGAAACAGAACACCCTGCGGCAGACCACGATGCAGGAGCGCGATGGAACGTCCCGCCGCGCAAAGATGGCTGTCACCTTACAGGCTGCCCGGACAGGATGTGAACAGAACGATGGATATTCATTTATAGTTAATAAAGATAAGCCCGATCAGGCAGATCACTGCCCCAAGCAGCTTGTTCCAGGTCAGGGCCTCGTGATAGAGGAGATAACCGACCAGCAGAAGGACCATCGCCAGAAAAGAACTCTGTACGATGAATCCTGTGCTGATCTGCCAGCCCGCCTTATATGCATAAATCCATCCGGCTTCCAGCCCGACAATGGCAAAGCCAAGGACAAAGGGGGCCCAATTCAGCTTTCCGAATTCCCTGGCCAGATTCCCGCCGGACCCAAGCGCAAAATAAAAGACTGCGCTTGCAGCCGCTCCGACCAGATAAGTGACTATGATCGACGCGAACGGATTCATCTCCTCAGGCACGGATTTGGCGCAGATCTGGTAGATGGTATTGGATGCCACCACCAGAGCGATCGGCCAGATATATGAAAACATATGCTTTCTCTCCTTCCGGTTATCACAGCACTCTCTTCAGGAGCGAAGGACGGTGCTGACTTCCTCCGCAAACTTCTCAGGATAATCAATGACCAGCATGTGCGTACTGTTGCGGAAGCAGACAGCCCTATAGGGTGCCGCTATATGCTCTTTGTACCAGTCCGCAAGTTCCGGTGAGAAAAGCGAACCGGGATCCGCATAAAAATACGTGACCGGAACCGTGATCTGTCCGACTGCCGGACGGTTGTCCTGGGTTTTCATGGACGCTGCCAGACTTTTCAGCACGGATTCATCACAGTCCGCCAGTCTCTTCTTTAGAGGTCTCTTAAGGAGGAATCCGGGTATTTTCCCCAGCTTCGGAATAGCGCCGATGGCGAAATCTTTATACAGGGTATAAAAATCCTTATTTGCATCCCGCTCCATGTTTTCTTTCGTATATCTGCCCTGGTACAGTCCGAGTTTCCATTCTTCATCATTGAGCTGCTTCGGGGTCATGTCACAGAGAATGATCTGTTTCAGACTGTCACAGCCGTAGAGCCGGACATAGTTCAGTGCAACACCGGCGCCCATGGACCATCCCAGAAGTGTGATATTGGAAAGTGAAAGACCCTGAATGAGCTCATTCAGATCTGCCGCCAGCGTTTCCATAGTGGGGTTCCCGCTATTAGCCATTTTACTCCCGCTGTGTCCCCGATAATCAAACATGATGCATCTGGCCTGTTTCTGCAGCAGTTCCGCCGGTTTCAGAAAGACCTCGTGAGAGTTTGTCCAGCCGTGCATCATGATCAGGGTCTCCGGCCCCTGTCCTCTGTCCTCATAATATAATTTTTCTCCGCTTTTAAGCGTGAAATAGCTCATATGCAGTATCTCCCTATAATTCTTTTATTCACATTTCTTTATTTGTCCAATTATTCCTGGTTTCAGATGAAAAGTCAATGAACAGAGATGAAATAGACATCGTCACCGGCCAGCATAGTTATTGTATGGGAATGTTTTTCTCCCATTATATCAGTAAATCCGTTACCGGTCACATCCTGCGAGAGAAAGCGCCTGCTTTCAAAAATTCATGGAATCCCTGAAAACAGACGCCTGTCACGATCAGCTGTATTTACTGTTTTATAGTTGAAATCATCATATGGCTGTCAAAAACTTCCTGCTCATTCCCTATCCACGGACAAACGGAGCGTTGTACTCCGCATTGATCTCCCGAATCTCCTTTAAGCCGTCGATATAGGGCTGGTAGATACTCTCAATGCGTCCGCCGCCCCGGTTGTCGCAGCCGGAACAGAACTCGCAGTCGACACCGCATGCGCCCCACAGCGCCTGGTGGACGATCCGCTGCCGCTCCTCCCTCGTAGTGTCCTTGATCAATAAAGATTTCATTGCCATGTCCTCCCTGAAAAACGGACCGGTTCCCCTGTCTAACCTGAACGATCAAGCAGGTTCCCTGTAAACCACACAAAAACATCCCGGATTTGGGGACAGCCCAAAGCTCTGCTGATCCCATCGGAGAAAACGCCTCCGCGTATTTCTCCTCGGGGCCGCTCTGACGAGCGGCATGTTTGGAAACAGTGATCAGATTTTTTCAATAAGATTGAGCATTTCTTCAAATCTGTCCTCTGCCGCATAAACAGTTATGCAGCATCGGAAATCACCTTTGACAATATAAATTGCTGCCGACTTAATCCTGCCCTCTTCGCTGTCCGTAATCTCGACATAGGCGGGGTGTTCCTCTCCGGCAATATTGATCGTCTCAATAGAACACTCAGCCGTATTCTCCAATGCACCGTTGATCTTCTGCTCCAGCTCCAGACGTTCCATTGCCAGGACTTCCGCATCTTTTCCCTGTTCTTTGGAAGTAAGAGCAGAAACAGACATAGATACATAGCCCCCGCCGTCAGAATCCTGTGACTGGATAATGATACTGCCGATTCCTTCCCTATAGGTCTCGCTCAGCGGCATAAGGTCAGTACCTGAATCCATAACGCTTTCGATCGTGCCGCCTTCGCGCTTGTTGAGTTTAAGCCCGAAATATTCATTGGTATAAGAGTCTTCCGTTAATTTACCCGTTAATGCCTGATCATCTTCCGGACTGATGTTTTTGACAGCATCCGAAATGTCCAGCTGACCGTCTTCCCCGTCTTCCGTTTCTTCATCCGATTCGGTCGTATTTTCGTCAACTATATTCAGCATTTTTTTCTCAAAACTGCTGTCATTCTGTGACGTTTTGACGCTGCTCTCTCCGCAGGCAGTCAGAGAAAGACAGAAAATACCGATCAGTAGCAGAGCCGTCAATTTCTTTTTCATGATTTACGATACTCCTTCTATTGCGTTTACCTGAATGTTATAATGATATTGTACCATTTATCTCTTTCTGAAAGGAGAAATACTATGAAGTATGAATGTGGATTATGCGGTTATATTTACGACCCCGCTGTCGGCGACGAAGAGAATGGTGTAGCTCCCGGTACAGCCTTTGAAGATCTTCCCGATGATTGGGAATGTCCTCTTTGCGGCGCCGGAAAGGAAGAGTTTAAACCCGCTGAATAAATCAGCGGACTGCGCCCCGGTCGGAACCGCCGCTTTTCAAAACCGGACTTCTGCTCCGGAGGCCCTGCGCCCGTAGTTTAATGAAAAAGGGACT
This sequence comes from uncultured Lachnospiraceae bacterium, assembly GCA_946411695.1. Classification (GTDB taxonomy): domain Bacteria; phylum Bacillota; class Clostridia; order Lachnospirales; family Lachnospiraceae; genus CAG-791. Next base: position 224 of record CAMKEX010000107.1, on the reverse strand, counting down.
GTGAAAAAAGCACAGTCCCTTTTCTTTTTTATGACTCACGCACAGAATCCGCGGGCGGGTTCCGGATTTTATCCCTTCATCTCCCTGACTTTCTTTGTCAATGCGGGGCAGATTACATTCAGATCGGCAACGATCCCGTAATTTGCCACGCCGAAGATCGGCGCATTCGGATCTGTATTCACTGCCACGATAATATCGGATTCCTTGATTCCGTTGACATGGGG
>CAMKEX010000106.1 GCA_946411695.1 uncultured Lachnospiraceae bacterium | reverse complement strand
TTCCCCGGAACCATTTTTTTGCCCAGGCTTTTTCATAGATTACTTGACACTACCTGTTCATATACTCTAATTATCAAATAATAAGAGAACGGCATCGGGAAATTATCAGTTCTCTTGCGGTATGACACATAGTATACAGATAAAAACAAAAAACAGAAAAGAAAGGAAGGGGTTATGAATCAGGAGCAGCACAAAGTCAGATGGCCGGTCATGTCCGTCACCATCGTTCTGTTTATCGCCATGCTGGCGGCGATCGTGATCAATGCGGAAAAATTTTATGACATTCTCAACAATCTGGTAATGAACAACCTGATGTGGGGCCTGGGATGGTTCACATCGCTGGTCTGTCTGTTCATGGTAATCGTATGTGTCGTTATTCTCGTGACACCGATGGGAAAGATCCGGCTCGGCGGACCAAATGCAAAGCCCAAATTCACCTACCTGCAGTGGTTTGGTATTTCTCTCTGCACCGGAATCGGCGCGGGCGTCGTTTTCTGGGGCGCAGCGGAGCCTCTGCTTTTCGCCATGGAGCCTGACCCTTCCACAGCGCTTGCCTCCGGCAGCAACGGTGCGATCGTCTGGTCCATGGTACACTGCTTCCTGCAGTGGGGCCTCACACCTTACGCAACCTGCGTGGTCATGGGCGTCATTCTTTCCTACTTTATCCTCAACAAAAAAGCTCCCTTCAAGGCGAGCTCCTGCCTGATCCCGGTATTCGGCAAGGACGCTGCAAACAGCAAATGGGCGACCGCGTTTGACGCCTGGAGCGCATTCGCGCTGACCGGCGCTGTCGCCGGCGGCCTTGGATACGGCGCCATGCAGCTCTCCGCAGCGGTCAAGAGCTTCGCGGGTATTGAGCCCTCCATGATGATGTATGTCGTGATCATCCTGATCATGTTTGTCTGCTACAATCTGTCGGCCGTCTCCGGTCTGCGAAACGGTATCACATTCCTGTCCAACCTGAATACCAGATTCTTTTTTATCCTGCTGGCATTCGTCTTCCTGGCAGGACCTACCGCTTACATCTGCAACCTGTTCACACACAGCCTGGGCGCTTATTTCTCTGACTTCTTCGGTGCCAGCCTCTACACAGCTCCTTTCGCGGATGCAGGACGCTGGGCGCAGAACTGGGATATGTACTGGTGGGTTGACTGGATGGCATACGCACCTCTGCTGGGCCTCTTCATGGTCCGGGTCGGCTACGGCCGCACACTCAGAGAGTTCATCCTTGTCGAGTGGCTGTTCCCCGCACTGTTCGGTATTGTGTGGTTTTCCGTTTTCGGCGGCACGATCCTCCACGGACAGCTCTTCCAGGGTGTGGACTTTTACAGCATTTATCTCTCGGAAGGCGCAGAAGCACTGACGCTCTCCATGTTCAATGTTCTTCCGATCGCGCAGATTGCCAAGATCGTCATGCTCTGCATCATCACGATCTCCCTGGTCACCCAGTGTGACTCCATGGCAGTTACTCTTGCAGGTATGTCCCTGGAAGGTTCCGATGATACCCACGAGCCTCCCGTATGGCTCAAGCTCTTCTGGGGTATTGTATTCGCAGTCATCGCAATGGTATTCGTTGTCCTCGGCGGCATCGGCGGTGTCAAGACCATCAAATCCTTCTGCGGTATCCCGCTCTGCTTCATGTGCTTCGCGATCCTGCTGGGATTCCTTAAATACATGGCCAAGGTTCCCCGCCTGGTGACTGGTGACTACGAGGCGGAACCCGAAGTTGCCGAAGCTCCCGACAACGGCGAGCCCATGGCAAGGAAAGACGGTCTGGACAAGTTCTTCGCAAAGATCATGGGTGAGAAAGAAGAGTAAAGAGAATGTTTGTGCCGCGGGACGGTACGATTTATCTGCCGGATCAACGGCAATGAGTGCAAAAAGCAATAACCTGCCGGATTAACGGCAATGGGTGTAAAAAGCAATAACTCGCCGGATTAACGGCAATGAGTGCAAAAAGCAATAACCTGCCGGATCATCGGCAATGAGTGCAAAAAAAATGAAATACGAGAAACAGGCGTGAACAGATGCTCATTTTGTCCATGCCTGTTTTTTATGCCAGAAATCGAAAAATCCATCCGAAAAACTGCAAAAAAAGCTTTCCCTCCACCGTGCATAATGTTATTATAAACGCAAATAAAATTTGCGTGCGAATCATTTTAACCTGAATGGGTGGTGCAAAATTAATTTGCAAACGAAAGGGCCGTTTTTCCCGGAGAGGGCCTTCCGGAATGCACTGCCGCAAGATGAAAGGGGGAACTTATGGATTTTAGCGCGTTGATTTTTGAAATCGACAACATTCTGTGGGCTACACCGCTGATCGCGCTGACTTTTGGTCTGGCAGTCATCTACTGCATCGCTATCAAGTTCGGCAACGTCACCAAGGCAAAGCTCCAGTGGAAGCTGCTGGTAAACGGCGAAGGCTCCGAAACGGGACTGTCCGCTTTTGAGACATTCTGTTCTGTAGCAGCTTATCGAGTCGCCATCGGAAACGTCGGCGGCGTCATGGTCGCCATCATGTACGGCGGCCCCGGTGCTGTTTTCTGGATGATCGTCACAGCACTTGTTACTTCCGCCATTGCCTACGCCGAGAACTCGCTGGGCCAGATTTACAAGGTCCGCATGGACGGCCAGTATCGAGGCGGCCCCTACTTCTACATGGAGAGAGGCATTCCTGTAATCGGCAAACTGATGGCAGTCATTTTTGCGCTGTTCTGCACCATCGGTGTTCCTTTCCTGGTCACCGGCCCTTCCGCAAACAATATCGGACAGGCATTTGAGATGAGCCTTGGCATTCCCCGCTGGGTTGCCGGCGCAGTCGTCGCAGTCCTTCTTTTCCTGGTCGTTGCCGGCGGTGTCCGCCGTATCGCCCAGTTCTCCACCATCATCGTTCCTTTCATGACGATCGGTTACCTTTTGATCACCATCATCGTTCTGGTCACACACGCCGGAGAGATCGGACCCACTATCTCCGCAATCTTCGGCAGCGCTTTCGGTTCCCATGCAATCTTCGGCGGCGCCATGGGCGGAGCCTTCTCCTACGGCGTCAAGCGAGCGGTCAACTCCTCCGGTTCCGGTTTCGGTGAAACTCCTCCCGCAGCCGCCGCTGCAGAGACCGCACACCCCGCGACCCAGGGTCTCGTCAATGCATTCTCCGTCTATGTTGACGTGGCAGTCTGCTTTTGCTCCGGTATCATGGCACTTGTCTCCGGCTGCTACAACGTTCTTGCTCCCGACGGATCCGATTTTATTTTCACCAGCTCCGACTCCATCGTCGGCGGCCTTGCAGCCGAGCGCACTGCAAACGTTCTGTGGGTTCAGCAGGCAGCCAACTCCTCGATCCCCAAGATCGGCGGTATTTTCATTGCCATCGCTATCACCTGCTTCGCATACTCCACCTGCGTAGCTTATTACTATGAGGGTGAGTCCGGACTTGCCTACCTGATGAGAAATGCCAGCAATGACGCCAGAAAGAAAGTTATCTGGGCGATCCGAATCATCATGCCCATCTTCTTCTTCATCTGGACCCTGGTCACTGCTTCCACAGCATGGGCCATCTCCGAAGTCATGTTCGCACTGATGGCATGGTTCAACCTCATCGCCCTGCTCATCCTTCTTCCTACCGTCAAGAAGGTTTATGACGACTACATGCAGCAGCTCAAGGACGGCGTAGAGAAACCTTACTTCGATCCCGATAAGGTCGGCATCAAGGATATGGAAATCTGGAAAGAGATCAACGCCGACAGAATCGCTGAAGGAAAATGAGTCACGAGGGACGGTTCTGCCTGACTCATTGTCAGGCAGAACCGTCCGATCAATAGAGAAATCAATAAAGAAATTGGTGGGCAGAACCGTCCAATCAATAGAGAAATTGGTAGTCAGAACCACCCGATAAATAGAGAAATTGGTAGTGAGCCAAAAATCAGACACCTTGTCAACGTCAGTCGGAAACGTCCCTGTTATTCCGCAGCAGTTAAAAATGAGTCAGACGGAACCGTCCCTCGTGACTCATGACAGAACAACAGAAAAAAGGAGGTACCAGAATGGGTATGTTAAAAAATCAGGACAGAAAGTTCAAACTCGGCATGCACAGCTATACTTTGCATCTTTCCGGTTTCGGCGAGAGCTGGGGGTTCCAGGAATATGGTGAGCACCATGCCTTTGAGCAGGTCAAGGGCTTTGAAGATCTCGTAGACATCGCTGTCGAGGTGGGGCTGGATGTTTTGCACATCACGCTGGTCGATATCCAGAACGATACCTCTGACGAGCATCTGGCGGCCTGCAGAAAGTACGCGGAAGACCATGGAATCGAGCTCGAACTGAATATTTCTTTCAACGCTCCGTCCGATCCCCGCGTCAACTGCACCATCGAAGAGTCTCTGCACATCGCACACAAGCTCGGCTGCAACCTGGTCAAGTACAGCACTGATGTAGAGCACCCTGTTATTTCCTCCCACTCCTGCCTCTGCCCTTCCGTTATGAAGCAGCTGGTCGCTCTGGTGGAGGACTTCCAGAAGAACATCCCCCTCATCGAGAAATACGGCATGAAGATTGCCATCGAAAACCACTGCGACCTGTTCGCGGATGAGGTCATCTGGCTGGTTGAGCAGCTTCACCACCCGCTGATCGGCGCCTGCTGTGATACCATCAACTCTCTGATGATGATGGAAGGAATTGAGGAATGTGTACGCAAGATGGCTCCTTACTGCTATTGCACACATTTCTGCGACAACCGCGTCTTTGCAGATCCCGACGGCACACATTCTCTGGGCACAGCGATCGGCCAGGGCAACGTGGACTGCAAGCGCATCATGCAGATCTACCGCGACCAGTCTCCCATGGAAATGGATACCATTGACCTTGAAATCGAGCTTCCTCTGTCCGGCTATACTATCGAAGAAGGCCGTGAACTCGAGATGAAGGCTCTCCGCGAGTCCGTTGAGTACATGTACAAGGAACTCGGCATCGGCTTCAACGCAGCGAAGATCTACGGCGAGAGCAATTACAAGTTCTGATATTTTTGCAAACAGAATATCCTTTAGGATTTACTCTATATTTACTCAAATGAAAACCGTCTGTGCGGGTTACACATTCCCGCACAGACGGTTTTTTGAGGTGGCTGGGGTATGAGTCACGAGGGACGGTTCTGAAAAACTCATTGCATGCAATGAGTTTTTCAGAACCGTCCCTCGTGACTCATTTCTTCTTGGCGGCAGCACGGATCTCGGCGAGGTCGATGCCGCACTGGCGGATATGGTACTGTAGGTTCTGCCGGCTCAGTCCCATCTCGGCCGCTGTCTTTGTGATATTGCCACCGTGTTTGACCAGAATCTGGTAAATGCTCTGCCTTCGAATTTCCGTGACTGTATCTTTGAGCTCTGCGCTGTCAACGGGGCGGTTGAGGACAACGGCATCCGGCGAGACGGCGGGGCCGGGCGCAGCGGTGGCCACCGGTTTTCTGATTTTGGAGATGCGGGCGGGCAGATATTCTGTGGTGAGGATTTCCACATCCGGGGGGACAGCGTTGATCGCGTATCCCAGTGCCTGCTTCAATTCTTTGATGTTTCCGGACCAGGGATACTTTTTAAAGAGAGTAAATATATTGTCGGAAACAGTGATGATCCTTTTGCTGTAGCGGTGATTATAGGTGTTGACAAATTCCATGGTCAACGGAATGATATCCGCCCTGCGGGTCCGCAGCGGAGGTACCATGATGCGGAAGCGGTGCAGGTAACTGAAGAGGGATGGATCCAGCTTTCGGCTTTCTATTGCCTTCTCAGGTGTCAGGGAAGTGCTGATTACGAATCTGGTATTGAGCGGGACAGGAAGGTCTTCCCCGTTCCGGGAGAAGACTCTGTTCTGCAGGACATGCAGGAGCTTGTGCTGCAGCTGCAGGCTCATGGTCTCGATTTCGGACAGATAAAGTGTGCCGCCTTCTGCCTGCGCGAGAAGGCCTCGTTTTTCCTCCGCATCTTGAGAAGCATTGCGGACAGCTCCGAAGAGCATGTCGTCGAGAAGGACAGCGGGCAGGGAAGCACAGCTGAAGTGCAGGAAGGGGTTGGAGGCACGGCTGCTGACATTGTGGATACACTGCGCGAGAAAATGCTTGCCGGTACCCGCTTCTCCATACAGGAAGACAGGATACTCTGTGACACCGGCTTCTGTGCAGAGCTTGACCGTATTGCGGGCAATGGAACTCTGCTGGACAAAATCCGCAAAGCGATGCTGTGCCCGCAGTATATTGCCGGCGGAAGAGACTGCTGCAGGGGAAGATCCGGGAGTTTTTTCATTGTTTCCTGATCTGTTTTCCGGAAAAGTACTGTTCTTCAGGACCTGTTCATAGTCGAGCAGGCGCTCCTGGAGGTCGATCACTTTTCGCTGCAGGCTGCTGGCTGTATCCCAGTCCTCGAGAACAGAGAAGGCACCGAGAACCTTGTCGCCGCGAAGAACGGGGAAAAAGTTTGCAATCGTTTCACGCCTCTGTCCGCTCTTTGAGTGATAGAACTGACGGTGATTTAAGGAAGGGGTTCCTCTTTTTCTGGTTTCGGGAATAGAGAGGGGCGAATAGTCTTCATTTTCGTATACTTCGTTGATGTTCTGCCCGCCTATCTTGTCAAAAACAAGATCATCAATCTCCAGGGCGGCCATGTTGCAGAAATACATGCGGTCCTCTTCATCACAAATGACAACAGCCTCGTGAATCTGATCAAGAGCGGCTGCAGCCATATCGAGGGCATGATCGCGGGAGGCATCCCGCAGGATCAGAAGTTTTGTATCTCCGGGCAGGAGCGCATGACTCAGAAGCGCCTCACAGCAGATGTAGCGCCCAAAGGAGAGCCGGGCATAGACACCGGGCTGACAGGAGGACGGGAGGACATTGGTGAAAAAGCTGCTGACATCCCCGGTTCCAGCCGAGACAGGAAGAAGCTCTTTTGGGGGAGATGAAGACTTTTTGGAAGGGGCAGAAAACAGGGAACTGCCGTCCTCAGATGATTCCGCTACAGGAAAAATCTGTTCATTTCGGGAGCGGAGTTCGTCTACGAGCGGGATCAGCACATCCGGCAGCTTTTTCCCGGGAAGCTGTCCGCCGCCATCCAGAAGCAGGTCTGCTCTTTCATTGACAGAAATAATAGTATTTTCATTATTGATCAGTAAACAGCTGACTCCGCACGCGGAAAGCAGTTCGAGCAAAGAAGTGTAGTTCACTGGAGTCTCCCTATAAAAAATCTATAAAGAAAGTGAATACGGAAAATAGAAGCAGGAGCAGCAGAATCCGGGGAAATTCATGGATCCCGAAACAATGTGTGCCTGATTATTTCCTGCTCCAATATATCATATAGAGGCGCTAATTGTGAATAAAATATGCAATAGGAGAGTATTGCGGGAGTATTGACGAGGAAAATAATGATAGCAGAGGAACCGTCGGAAACGTCCCCGGGTGTTCCGCTAAAAGCAGTTCCCCAAAAGCAATTCCCAAAAAGCAGCCCCCAAAAGCAGTTCCAAAAAAGCAGCCGTCCGGCTTTTGATGCCGGACGGCTGCAGATGGCAAGAGAGAGTTGCTGATTCTGAACAGGTAGAAAGAATGTCTTTTTTGATTCAGAAATATATCACATAAACCCTATACAGCTGCCGGTCACGGGGAGAGATTGATCAGCAGCTGTAAACTTTTTTCTCGGGGGGGATGATGGAAAAAAGCGGGTAATGTAATCCGGAAGTGTTTACAGGAAATAATGATTACAGCGCCATCTTGTAGATCTCGGCAGCAATCTCACGGGTCAGTTTGACGAAGTTGCCGTGGTTGGGAGCGCCGTTGAACATGTCGTCGACCATTGCGGGTATATCTTCTTCCTTGCCGCCGATCTCGGTGATGGTGGTGGGAAGGTGCATGGACTTGATCCACTCCTCGTACTTTTCGATACCGGTCAGAACGGTCTCTTCAGGATTCTCGAAGTTCATCTGAACGCCGAACACACGGTTTGCGAACTGTGCGAAGCGAAGAACATCATTCTTATATGCATAGCGCATCCAGCTGGGGAAGAGGATTCCCAGGCCTGCGCCGTGAGAGCACTTGTAGAAGGTGGAAAGCTGGTTCTCGAGGTGGTGTGTGCCCCAGTCCTGTGCGCGGCCTACGCCGGTCAGGTTGTTGTGTGCGATGGTGCCTGCCCACATAACGTTTGCACGTGCCTCGTAGTTCTTGGGATCCGCGATGAGACGCCTGGACTCCTTGACCATGGTGATCATGATTGCCTCAAGGAGACGGTCTGTGATCTCGACTTCTTTGGTCTTTGTGAAGTAACGCTCCATGCAGTGAGCCATGATATCTGTGATGCCGCTGGCGGTCTGGTACTCGGGAAGAGTCATGGTCAGCTCAGGGTTCATAACTGCGAAAACGGGACGAAGGATGTCGCCTTCCGCGCATCTCTTGAGGTTGTCCTCAGAGGTGACGACAGAATCGGTGGAAGCTTCGGAACCGGTTGCTGCGATGGTCAGAACGACACCTACAGGAAGAGCCTTTGTGACGATGGGGCATGTCCCATCATAGAAATCCCAGAAATCACCATCATAGACAACGCCGAGAGCGATGCCCTTTGCGGAGTCAATCGTGCTGCCGCCGCCGACGGGAAGCAGGAAGTCAACGCCCTCTTTGCGGGCAATCTCGATGCCTTCGCGGACCAGCTCAGCTCTGGGGTTGGGCTGTGCTCCGCCGAGTACAACGTAAGGAATATTCTCGGCTTCCAGGGAGGCCTTGACGCGATCCAGCAGACCGGAGCGGATAACGCTGCCGCCGCCATAGTGGATCATGACTTTTGTACCGCCGAATTTTTTGACCAGCTGGCCGGTCATGTTCTCAGTGTCTCTGCCGAACTGAAAATAGGTGGGGCTGTAGAATGTAAAGTTTTCCATAAAAACCTCCTTGGATAATAGATGGATAAAAGATTGTTAAAATAAGGGAATCAGTGCGGCAGTCTGCAATACCGGAAAAACCGGCTCAGATGAGAAACGGAATCAGAAATGGGTGGGGTGGGCGGATTCCGCATTGCTTTTGCCATCGGGTTCAGTTCTTTGTTTTCTGATACTATTATAAAAAAACAGCCCTTCTGACGTTTTGCAGTGCTTCGAATATTCTTTGCATCAACTCGGCTGCATGAATAAACACCATGAAAAAGGAAAAAACCGCTGTCCGGGACAGCGGCTGAGCGGAGAAAAAAGGCCCTGAATAAGTCACAGGGGACGGTTCTAATGAGTCTCGAGGGACGGTTCTGAAAAACTCATTGCACGCAATGAGTTTTTCAGAACCGTCCCCAGTGACTCATTTGAACCATCCCAGCAACTCATTCGGAGCCTTTTCCTGCTTTATAAATCAGAATATTTACTTGAATCTTGTTACATCAATCCCATAGCGTTTAATGCGGTATTGAAGATTCTGGCGGCTCATCTGAAGCACTCGCGCAGATCTGGAAATATTGCCCTTGTTTTCTTCCAGGACTCTGATCAGGGTGTCCCGTTCCACGTTCTGCAGGCGCCCTTGCAGGGAGTCGTGGACCGGGCCTGAAAAGTCCGGATTCTCAGTTTCAGGATCAGGGAGAAGAAGCATGTCCTCTTCGGAGAGAATGTCCTGCGGAATGTATTCCGGCGCGATGGTATCAAAATGGTCGGGAAGGATATTCATGGCGTGCTCGATGGCATGCTGGAGTTCGCGGACATTGCCCGGCCAGCTGTAGGACTGGAAAATATTCAGGGTGAAGGGGTCGATGCCGCGCACGGTGCGGGACATGGTCATATTGCATGCCTCGATGAAATAGTTTACCAGGATCGGGATATCCTCTTTGCGGTCGCGCAGGGACGGAATATTGATACTGACGACGCCCAGGCGGTAAAAGAGGTCCCTGCGCATCTTACCTTCGTTGACGGCCTGCTGAGGCGGCACATTGGTGCAGGAGAGGACGCGTACGTCCACAGGCTTTTCTTCTGTCCCTCCGACACGCCGCACTGTGCCCTCCTGCAGGACGCGCAGGAGCTTTGCCTGCAGGGAGATGTTCATGGAGTTGATCTCATCCAGAAGAAGCGTGCCGTGATTGGCCTGCTCAAAAAGACCGGCGCGGTTTTCCGCACCCGTGTAGGCGCCCTTGACGGAGCCGAAGAGGAGGCTCTCCAGCAGATTCTCGGGTAAAGCGGCACAGTTAATCGCCAGGAAGGGGCCGTCAGCCCGGGGACTGGCGTTGTGGATACTCTGCGCGAAAAGCTCCTTGCCGGTGCCGGTTTCACCGTAAATGATGACAGAGGAGTCGGTGCGTGCCACCTGGCGGCACTGGGCGATCAGATTTTCCATTTTCCGGCTTGTATAAATAATATCTGAAAAAGTATAGCGTGCGGAAAGAGCACTTTTGGAGGGGGTGCGCTTACGCTGCTTCTGGCTGACCAGCTTCTCCTGCAGATCGATGATCTGCTTGTGAAGGTCGCTGATGGCGCTCCAGTCCTCCAGCACATTGAAGGCGCCCAGCACTTTGCTTCCGCGGAGAACAGGCCATGTGTTGGCTATTGCGTCGACATTTTTGCCATGCCGTGTGGCATATTTCTGGCGATAGCTGAGGGAGGGCTGACGCTCCCGGATGGCCCGCGGGAGCGGACATTCACTGCCGTCGAACATGCGGTAGACATCCTCTACACGCTCTCCCAGTACATTTTCCGCAATAATGGAATCCATCCTGGCCGCCGCCGAGTTGCAGTAATACATACAGCTCTCTTCATCGCTGATGACAACACCTTCATTTAACCGGGAGACCACTTCCTCAAGGATCGCGCAGCGGTAATCCACAGAGGCATCCCGGAAGACTATGATCCTCATATTGTCCGGAACTGCCGGAAGCTCCTGTGCTTTTACAGGCTTTCTCGTGATATAGAGATTATATTTAACACGGCAGAATGGCGGCTCCGCGGCGGAATCCAGCAGTCCAGTGAGAGACGCAGGCAGCTCTTTGCCGGCCCGGATCCCGCCGCCCTGCAGCAGAGTTCCGCCTGCAGCATTGACCCGCAGGACATGATTATCCTGATCCAATAAAAGAGCACCCAGACCACACAGGGAAAGGGTGTGAAAAAAGGCATCCACAGTCTTCTTCCAGTCTTCAGGTTTAGAATGATTAAGCAATGCACTTCCTCCCGGTTTTTTCTCAGAAAAGTACCGCAGAATAGAGAAAAATCTTTTTTAAATATCAGTAGACTATATAGTTGTTATTTTAACATAATTTTCCATGCAAAACTTGGCAGAAAAAGGGGGACAGTTTGCAGAGGGCTGGCGGGGCGCAGGGAAGACTATATGTCACGGGGGCGGCCCTGATGAGTCGCAGGGGACGGTTCTGAAAAACTCATTGCACGCAATGAGTTTTTCAGAACCGTCCCTC
>CAMKEX010000105.1 GCA_946411695.1 uncultured Lachnospiraceae bacterium | reverse complement strand
ATGGCCTGTATTCATCGCCTGCACCATGTCGATCGCCTCGCTGCCGCGGACCTCGCCCACAATGATCCGGTCCGGCCTCATGCGGAGTGCGGAGCGGATGAGTTCCCGGATACTGATCGGCCGGCATCCCTCTACATTCGCGTTTCTGGCCTCCAGACGAACCAGGTTTTCGATGTGACGGATCTGGAGCTCCGCATTGTCCTCGATGGTGATCACCCGCTCATCGGCGGGGATATATTCGGAGAGGGCATTGAGAAAAGTCGTCTTTCCGGATCCGGTCCCTCCGCTGATGAAGATGTTGTAGCCGGCTCTCACAATGCAGTCCAGAAAGGCGGCAATCTCCTCCGGGACAGAGCCGAAGGCCAGAAGGTCCTCCATCCTGATCGGCTTCTGCGGAAAGCGCCGTATGGTCACGATTGGACCGTTCAGCGCCACGGGCGGAAGGACGACATTGACGCGGTCGCCGTTCTCCAAACGCGCGTCCACGATCGGAGAGGATTCATTGACTACCCGGTTACAGGCGGAAACGATCTGCTGGACCACATCCTCCAGCTTTTCCTTGGACACAAAAGTCCGGTCTGTCCTGCTCACCTTCCCCTCCCTCTCGACAAATATGCGGTCAGGTCCGTTGATCATGATCTCTGTGACGGAAGAATCCTCGATCAGTTCCTGCAGTATGTCCAGGCGCCGGATGGCGTTGAACAGTTCTCTGCGCATCTGTTTCATCTCGTCCAGAGACAGACTTCCCGCACGCTTCGCGCGTACGATCTCATCGTCGATCAGTTCCAGGACCTCCCTGTCCTCGACGCTGCGTGAAAAATCGATTCCGTGCAGGACCGCCTCATGGATTTCCTCCCGGGTCTGTGAATAACTGCTCACTTTACTGCCCCTCTTCCTCTCTTTTTCATTCCCGGAGATCCTCTTCTCCGCCCTGCAGCAGGTTCTGGCGGATATAGAGCGCAAGCTCTCCCCTCGTCAGATCCTCAATTCCTGCAGGTATTTCCCGGAAAACAGGAAATTTACAATACTGCGTCCGCATGCGGATGTCTTCATAATTCATCCTGCGCAGCAGATCCTCGTACTGAAAATAGCGGGCGCGGGAAAAAGTGTCGTCACGCACGATCGTGTACACCCTGTCACAGGTGCGCAGCAGGTCCAGAAGGCCGTCCGTGTGCTCGGTCAGATCCATGATCAGGTACTCGTATTCCGTCACCTTCTCGATCGTGCGCAGAAGGCTGCTCCACTGCTCTCTTTTGATGGACCGCAGCTCGATAAAGGATTTCATGGGCGGGAGAAAGTGCATTCCTCCGGCCTCTTCCGTCAACATCTCCAGCTGCCCTGCGAGCTTCTCTCTGGCACACTCGTTGTAGTAGACCAGGTCACTCACGCTCCCGCGGAAGTCCCGCGCCAGCATCTTGTCCAGTCCCGAAAAAGCCTCAAAATTCATGTAGAGGACCCTGTGGCGGCGGGCCAGGAGCTGGCCCAGCGTCATACTGAAGGTTGTCTGCAGGCACCTGGTCACCGGTGTATACACCCCGATCCGCACCATGGGCCTTCCATGCCTAATCGAATGACTGACGGGCTCTTCCCCTGCCGCGTACCTGGAGCGGATATGCGCGGCAATATTCGAGATCGACTGGAACTTGCTGACATTCTCAGGCTCCTCCAGAAAATCGTCGCTCTCATTGAGCATGAGGAGATTGGTAAATCCTGCCTGCGCCGCCCCGGCAATGTACTGGGACTGGGCAATGACCACAAGATCCGCACTGCGCGCATCCGGGTCCTCCAGAAGGGTTTCTGCACTGGTATACAGCCTGATCTCGCAGGGAAATGCCGCTTCCTGCCGCAGATACTCCACAAGGCGCCCGGCGTAGGAAATGTCACTGTCGCAGACCGCGATCATCTTCTCTTTTTTCATCGTTACTGCCTCCGCCTGTTTCCTTTCCTTCAGTAAAAGCCCGCCAGATGAATCATCACACTGACAGCGACCGGCACGGCCATGTGGATCGTGTGCCCCCTGCCTTTCGTGAGCAGAAGCCGCAGGATGCCTGCTCCCGCCCCTATGAGGAAGGCCCCCGCAAAGCATCTCAGATAGTCTTCTGCCGGCATAAAGGCCGAGACAGCTGCGAGGAGCTTGATATCTCCTGCCCCCAGGCCGCCCGCCCGGTAAAAGGGGCTCAGCAGGAGCACCGTAAATCCCGCCGCACACAGGACTTCCAGAATACCGATGGCTCCCGACCGCTGTGCTGCCAGGATGATCCCCAGGCAGAGTCCGGGTACCGTGATGCAGTTGTAGACTCTGCCGCGCAGGAGGTCGGTTGCCGCCGAGACTGCCGCGAGGCATCCCAGTACTGCATCCCCGCATACCGCCGAATTGAATGATGCCGCTGTGCTCCCCAACATATCCGCTGCCCCCTCTCCATGTCTGTATTGCCGTCCGAAAATGTTATGACGCAGATTATAAGTGTGCGGCCGGGCTTTTTCAATCCTTTTTAATGGATTAGTTCACTTTCATCGTTTTGACGAAAACAGCCGGTTTTTTTATCCACAATCCCTTATTTTCCGCATATTTACCGCAGATTCCAGTGTCAAAAAAGATACCTGTCCACAGGCTTATCCACACTTCATCGGCCAAATATACATATTTATGAACCAATATATAGATTGGATTCCCGGACATCAATCCTCTTTCTCCACTGCACGCCCGCCGTCGGAAAAGCAACCGCATCGCCCCTCTTTCGACAGTCCCTCCCCTGTTCCGCCGGCATTGACTTTGATTTTTATTCATGGGATACTAAAACCGCGTACTGGTGTACGGCATATTTTTATTCTTCACTGATTTTAAAGAGACCATCCGGGAGGAGACCGAAAATGGCAATGGAACTGCATCCGCTGCTGGAGCCCTATTATAAAGAGACTGACCCCGAAATCCGCAAAAACAAACTGGACGCATTCAGCGGACAGTCCGATACGCCGGCCGACCAGTATCGGAAATCCCTTTTCGAATGCAGGCACGTAGACAAAAAACATCCCGAAAGACTTGTGGACCGCTATCTATTCAACCTGATCTCACTTGCTGCGGTCTTTAAGTCACCCGGATTTTTTCCGAAATTCCGCAAGAGGGAGGTTCTCTCCATCCTCAAAGGAATGCAGATAGATGACCGGCCCTTCAGCGACCCCCTCTGTGAAGAAGTCCTCTATCTGGAATACCGCAATGCGGTGCGGCGCTATATCGATACCTGCGACGATCCCTCTTATGGCAGATCCCTCCTCGGCATGAAGCCTTCCGACAAAGAAGGCCGCAAGCAGAAATGCTGCATTGATGTATGGGGCTTTTCCTTCGGTGTCGCCTCGCTGGTCGGTCTGGAAAAAGAGATGAGTATCCTGTGCAGGGCCGCGAACGATGAATACTGCGCCCTCAACCCGGAGGCGGGATCTCTCGAGGCTGAGTACAAGAGGTACACCTGAAGAGCAGCTTCAGAAGACAAACGTCAGGACAGGACGCAGAAGGCAAAAAACCAGACTGCAAAGCAAAAACTAAAGCGCAAAGCAAAAAAACAAAAACCAGACTACAAAGCAAAAAGGACAGCCGGCGATGGCTGTCCTTTTTTACTGTACTCCGGCGGGAAGGATCTCCCTGCAGCAAAAGAGCTGATCTTCTGCGTCCGGTTTCTGTCTTTTTTTACTTAGCCGGGGGATACCGGCTCCCCATTATTTCTTTGCAGGAAGGATCCCGGCGCGTATTGTTTACTTAGCCGGGGGATGCCGGCGCCGTGTTTCCGTCTCCTCCCCAGTATTCCGTCCCTCTCCGGTACAGATACAGGCAGATGGCAACGGAGAGAAGCGATCCCATCGGGGCCGCCAGTCCCATGGGATAGAGAGTGGCGGGGAAGAAGACCGCTGCCGCCCAGGCACCGGGGATGCGGAAGGTTATGATGGAAATGATATTGTGCAGGAAGGAGTATCCCGATTTCCCATAGGCGCTGAAAAAGCCGCTGAAGCAGAAGTGGATTCCTGCGAAGATGCAGTCCACAGAATAGGTCCGCAGATACTCTGCGCCGAAGCGCACGACCGTCTCGATATTATCTCCCTTTTTCACAAAGAGCGAGACGATCCGGGGAGCCAGCGGCTGACACAGGATAAAAATGACTGCCCCGAATCCCGCGCAGATGATGCAGCCCACCTTCAGCACCTGACGGCTTCGACCGTGCTGCCCCGCTCCCGCGTTCTGGGCGGAGAGGGCGGACACTGTCGAGAGCATGGCGCTCGGCACAAGGAAGAGGAAGCTGATGACTTTTTCCACAATACCGACAGCGGCGGCCACTTCGACGCCCCTGCTGTTGGCGATCATGGTGATGACCAGGAAAGAGACCTGGATCATCCCCTCCTGCAGGGCGATCGGCAGGCCAACGCGGATGATCCTGCCTGCATTCTCACTGTCCGGCCGCACAGACCTGCGGAAGGCATCCGCGTGATACTTTTTGAGCGCGATCAGTCCCAGCAGGACCGAAATCCCCTGACTCGCCACCGTGGCAGCGGCGGCACCCGCCGCGCCCATCTCCAGAGGGCCTACCAGCAGCCAGTCCAGACCGATATTAATGATGCCTGCGGCAGCGACATAATACATGGGGCGCCGCGTGTCTCCCAGGCCTCTGAACACAGCCGATACAACGTTGTAGGCGGTGATGAACAGAATCCCGGCAAAACAGATCCGCATATAGGATGCCGCCTCGGGAACAGCCTCTGCGGGAACCTTTAAAAGGTGTACGACCGGAAGTGTACAGGCCAGCAGCAAAACGGTCAGTCCCACAGCCAGCACCCCGAACACTGCGAAGGTCGAACTGACCGCACCTGCGATTTCGCGCCGGTCCCCGGCGCCGACACTGCGGGCGATCAGAACCGTGGATCCCATGGCAAAGCCGGCGATCACCACGGTCAGCATATGCATCAGCTGACTGCCGACCGATACAGCCGTGATCGAAGCCGCCCCGTTGAACTGCCCCACGATGAACAGGTCCGCCATCCCGTAAAAGGTCTGCAAAAAACAGGTGATCAGATAGGGTACCGAAAAGCGCAGCATTCCCCGCACAATATTGCCCTGCGTGAATGTATTTTCCTGCATAAAGCCGTAGTTATCCTCTCTCTCAAAAAATGTGCATGAAATATTCTTTGACACAGCATTGCACATTTGTTAATGTACTTATTAGGAATCTAATTTTATCATTGTTGCATAAAATTACAAATCTTTTTTAGTAATGGAGGAATTACAATGGCTAAATTCGTATGTGATGTCTGCGGATATATCTATGATGAGGATCTCGGCGATCTCGAGGCCGGCATCGAGCCCGGAACCAAGTTCGAGGATCTCCCCGATGATTTTGAGTGTCCTATGTGCAGCGTAGGCAAAGATCAGTTCTCCCCCGCTGAGGACGAATAATCCGCACGATCGTACCTTTCACACCCTGCTTCAGACATGGGCTGTGAAGAATACTTACAATCCTTTTTAAAGACAAAACAGCCTGCAGACTGATGTTTTTTCATCCGCCTGCGGGCTGTTTTTTGAGAGTTGTGTTATTTTTCTTTGCTGTATTTAAGATAAGAGGATGGCAGGCTGTGTACGATAGGAGTCGGAGGGGGGTACACAGGCCTGGTCTTCTACGCTCCCGCTGTGTTTTCTTATGTCTGCATTTTAGGGTGGAAAAGCCGTCCCTTTCAGAGGCTTTCACGACAGAAACTCTCTCAATCAGGACATTATTCAAAAAGCAAAAACGCCCTGAAAATCCGCATATTTTCAGGGCTTCTCTCTTTTTTCTATGATAAAATATAACAAAACAGTCTTAAAAGCAGGAGGATTAAGACATGATACAGTACCAGAAGAAAGATCTGACGCTTGGAGACAGCAGCGAAGAACTTCTGTCAGAGGATTCCGGGGGACTTCCCTTTGTATGTCATTATGATGAGAGCCGGCTGTTTACGGGACACCATATTCCCTGGCACTGGCACGACTGGATCGAGATCAATTATATAGACAAGGGCTCTTATCAGCTGCACTCACCGGACAGTGACCTGACGGCCGTACAGGGAGAGGTTGTCTTTATCAACAGAAATATCATGCACGCCTGTGACTTTCTCACGCCTGTCAATTACTATTCCTATATATTTGACTCGCGCTTTCTGGCCGGCGAATTCGGAAGCTATATCGACCGGAAGTATTTCGCCCCCATCCTTCGCAGCAAGAGTCTTTCCGTTCTCCATATCCGGCCCGATACTCCCCGCAGGATCCGTATGATCGAACTGATCCTGCAGCTCACCGACGCCCTGCGCGAAGAACCGGAGGGCTATGAGCTCACTGTCCGGGAAATCATCAGCCGGTTTTTCCTTCTGATGCTCACAGAGACGGAGGAGATCCGCGCCGCAGAAAAGACGGGAAACGAGCGCGACCTGGAACGGATGAAGCTCATGCTCCAATACATCTACGCACACTACAGCGAGCCCCTGGGCCTGGAGGAGATCGCCGGCGCCGCCGGGATCAGTCCGCGTGAATGTACCAGGTGCTTCCAGAGGTCGATCAACCGTCCGCCGATCCGCTTTCTCATCGAATACCGGGCACAGATGGCCGCAATGCGGCTGGAGCGAACCGACGACAGCATCTCCTCAATTGCAGAGCGATGCGGCTTTGTCTCCGACAGCTATTTCGGAAAGATCTTCAAGGACATTTACGGCTGCCCTCCCAGAGAGTACCGTAAAAAGCACAGGGCATGACCCCTGCAGGGCTTTTCTTACCATCCCTGAAAGGCCATTCCTAAAGAACTCGCTTTAAAGACTTTCCCTTATATACTTTCCTTTAAACACTTTCCCTTAAAGGCTTTTTCGGAAAGTCATGCCCGCTGCGTCAGCAGATACCACTTGGCAAAGGCGGTTCCGATAATGATCACGTAGCCGATAATACTCCAGACATCCGGGAACTCCCCGAACAGAAGGATTCCGAAGGCTGCCGCGTAGACGACCTGGGAGTAATCAAACACGGAAATATCCCTGGCCGGGGCATGCTGATAGGCCGCCGTGACAGACAGCTGTCCGCCTGCAGCACTGCATCCTGCCAGGATCAGGAAGATCAGCTGCCGCACGCTCATAGGCGTATAGTTCAGCAGCAGGTTGGGCAGCAGGACGAGCGTGGAGAAGGTCGAGAAGAAGGCCACAACAATGGGCCCCCTCACCCCCTGCAGTCCCGCTTTGCGCACAAAGGTATAGGCTGTACCGGCCGTAAAGCCTCCCAGGATCCCGACCAGCGCCGGCAGGGATATGATTCCCACCGAAGGCTTTGCCACAAAAGCCGCACCGATAAAGGCCAGAAGGACACTCAGCCACTCGATCCTGTTGGGTTTTTCCCCGAGGATAAAGATCGACATCAGGATGGCAAAAAAGGGCGAGAGCTTGTTGAGCATGTTGGCATCGGCGATGCCCAGGTTGTCCACCGCCCAGAAATTTGCCAGAATACCGATCGTGCCGAATATACTCCGCAGGAGCAGGGGCGGCAGATTTTCTCTCTTAAGTGAAACTCTTTGTCCTGAGCGAAGCAGGATGATGACAGCAACAACCGCTGCCACAATATTCCTGAAAAAAGCCTTCTGCATGGTCGGGACATCCCCCGACATGCGGACAAAGACTGACATAAGGGAGAAGAAAAAGGCTGCCATCAGAATAAAGAGAATACCCTTTCTCCTGTTGCCGGCCCTTTCTTCCGTAGTCAGCATTTTCGATCTGTTATCCGTTTTTTCCTTTCCCGCTGCGGTCATCGTTCTCATATTCTCCTTACTTACGGGATTGAATGAAACCGGCTGACTCATGATAAAAGTCACTTAAACGCGCCGGCTGTGTCTTCAATATTGCCAGATGATCCAGGACCCGGACCGGGTCTTGAATTATTTTACAACACTTTTTCTTCCCGTCAATTCATAAGGAGCATGTCATTTCGGAAAACAGCGTCCCCGGGCATGCCTGCAGTCCGTGTCACACAGTATTTTTGTCTCTGTCCGCCTGTCCGCGTCTCTGTCAGTTTTCGCCGCCATAGACTTCCTCCGGCTCCTCCAACTCCTCCAGTTCCTTCAGAATTGGTGCAAAATCGATCCTGCACTCCCCTTTGCTGATCCCGACGGGTATTTTCTCATCGAAGTTATAGACCCTTGACCTGTATTCCCCTTCTGTCTTTTCAAAAAGATTCACAAGGACCTTCCTCTTCTCCGGGTCCACCATCCAGTACTCCCTTACCCCCGCCTTCTGATACTTACTGTTTTTCCAGAAAGTATCTTTTGAATGGCTGGATGGAGACAGAATCTCCACCAGAAGATCCGGGGCGCCGAAAATCCTCTTTCTCTTCAGTTTTTCCCGATCACAAAGCACGATCAGATCCGGCTCCACGATCGTCCGGTCATCCATATCCAGCTGCACGTCCAGGGGAGACAGCAGAGCCTTACAGGGAGCATTGTGATCGTCAATACACCTGCGGAATGCGGTATACAAATCCCCAAGGATAATCTGGTGCGCGGATGTCGGTGCATCCATCCTGATCAGAAAGCCGTCGATCAATTCCCAGCGCTCATCGTCCGGCAGGGCCTGATAATCCTCTAAAGTGTATTCTCCCTGCTTTTTGCCATTCTTCAGCCCGGGATCTGCCCGATAGACTCCCGCCGCCTCCTGCACATCCCCGTCCGGTATTCCTTCCCGGCAGGTCGGGAAGTACCTGATTTCCTGCTCCTTTTGATCCTTCCTGTTGCTGCCGCCTGCTGTATCCCGTCTTCTCTCGTCCATAATGTCCCTCCGTACTATCGTATCGATTACATATATTTGATTTAAATAGAATATTCTATTTTGACTTCCAGGTCAAGCCGCAATATGCAGGCCCCTCTTGCGAGTCTTATTTCAAAACTCGTTTGCGAGTCTTGCGCCCATGCGCAGCATGAGTTTCCGCCTGCAGGTTTCATTTTTCTTCGTATATCCTACGATTGAGACCACGGATATGGTGCAATGAAAAAAGCTGACAGATCTTCCGGCCCTTCAGCCGTACTGATCTGTCAGCTTTCTCTATTTCAGGATTTATACTTTATCGGACAAGACTCTCGATTGAGTCCTGTATCAACCCGGCGGCAGCTGTTCATGCTGTCAGCCTACCGCTGCAGGTTTTTTTCTCAAAACACAGGGCAGAGATCCGATTATCTGGCCTCTCCGAGAGCATCGTCCACAATGGACTTGACGGTTGCCGCAGATTTGAGAACTTCCTCCAGCTCTTCGTCGCTCATCTCGACGGGAACCAGGCACTCAACGCCGCCGGCACCGATGACAGCGGGCATGGACAGAGCAATGCCGTCAATGTCAAACGCACCGTACATCAGAGAGGAGACAGACAGGACGGCCTTCTCGTCGCGGATAATGGCTTCGCAGACCCTGCGGGCAGCCATTGCTACGCCAAAGAAAGTATCATCCTTTCTGTAGCTGAGATCGCCGGCATCCTTTCTGACTTCCTTGATGACCCCGTTCAGGAACTCATCCGGATCCGGATATCCGCGCATCTCGAAGAAATCACGGAGCGGAACGCCGGAAACACGGGCGCTCGACCAGATCGCAACCTCGGATTTGCCGTGCTCGCCGACGACGAATCCATGGACGTTGCGGGGATCCACATTGAGTTTTTTGCCGACCAGATATTTGACTCTGGCGGTGTCCAGGATCGTGCCGATACCGATAATGCGGCTCTCCGGAATCTCAATGTACTTCAGTGCGGCATAGGTCAGGATGTCGACCGGATTTGTGACGATCAGGAAAATAGCTTCTGTATTTTTTGCCGCGATCTTCGGGATAATTCTCTCCAGGACATTGACATTTTTACGGATGAACTCCATACGGGAGTCTGTACTGAGCCTGGGCTCGCCTGCCGCAATAACAATAATGCCGGCATCTGCAAGATCATCATATCCGCCCGAATAAATATTCATCGGTTTCACAAAGGAAATACCGTATGCAAGATCATGTGCAACCCGCTCCGCCTTATTCGCCAGCGAATCAACCAGCACCATCTCAGAAAAGAGTCCGCTCTGCATTAACGAGAAGCTGACTGCCGAACCCGAGCGACCACATCCTACAATTGCCACTTTTCTCATATTTACTGCCATTGTATCTGATCCTCCTTGAATCATCCGAATCATGAGGCCGGCACGCCTTCCGCCTATGCCGCCATACTGCAGAATTCCTGCCCGGGTATCCCCGCGGCTTACATGTAATCTATTATAGCAAAGATTGTTGAAATAGCATAATATAATTGTATCTTTTCAGCAATTTTTGTGAAATTTCATAAATTCAGAGGAAACAAAGGAAGAGACAGGGGACGGTTCTCTGTCTCCTGAGAACTGTCCCCTGTCTCCGCATAACACAAAGTATCAGTCAGATCTTATTTGCAGTGATTGAAAGCTGCGAATCCCGGATAAACAGCGCTGTCGCCGAGCTTCTCCTCGATGCGGAGCAGCTGATTGTACTTGGCAACGCGCTCGGATCTGGAAGGAGCACCTGTCTTGATCTGGCAGGTGTTGAGGGCAACCGCGAGGTCAGCGATGGTGGTGTCCTCTGTCTCACCGGAACGGTGGGAGGTAACTGCGGTCATACCGGCCTTGTGCGCCATCTTGATGGCCTCAAGGGTCTCGGAAACGGAACCGATCTGGTTGAGCTTGATGAGGATGGAGTTGCCTGCGCCGAGCTCAATACCCTTTTTCAGTCTCTCGGTATTGGTGACGAACAGGTCGTCGCCGACCAGCTGGACCTTGCCGCCGAGCTGCTTGGTCATCTCTACCCAGCCGTCCCAGTCTTCCTCATCCAGACCGTCTTCGATGGAATAGATGGGATACTTCTCGATCAGGCTTGCCCAGTGAGCAATCAGCTCTGCGCTGGTGAAGTCTTTGCCGGACTTGGGCTGATGATAGAAGCCGATGCCCTTCTCGCTCTTCCACTCGGAGGAAGCAGCGTCCATGGCCAGGACGAAATCCTTGCCGGGCTCATAGCCGGCAGCCTTGATGGCCTCGAGGATCAGTTCGATCGCGCCCTCGTCGCCCTCGGGTTTGTTGGGAGCGAAGCCGCCCTCATCACCGACTGCGGTCACGTCGCCGTTTGCCTTCAGGATCTTCTGCAGAGCATGGAAGACCTCTGTGCACTGGCGAAGGCCTTCCTTAAAAGTAGGAGCGCCGACGGGCATGATCATGAATTCCTGTGTGTCAACGGAGCTGTCCGCATGTGCGCCGCCGTTGAGGATGTTCATCATGGGAACAGGAAGCTTGTTGGCCTGAAGACCGCCGAAGAAGCGATACAGCGGAATATCCAGAGCTGCCGCTGCAGCCTTGGAGGCTGCGATGGAAACAGCCAGAATTGCGTTGGCGCCGAGGTTGGATTTGTCCTTTGTGCCGTCGAGCTCGATCATGGCCTTGTCGACTGCATAGATGTCGGAAGCATCGATGCCGACCAGAGCGGGCGCGATCTTCTCGTTGATGTTGGCAACCGCCTTGGAAACGCCCTTGCCGCCGAATTTGGACTTGTCGCCGTCGCGAAGCTCAAGAG
>CAMKEX010000104.1 GCA_946411695.1 uncultured Lachnospiraceae bacterium | reverse complement strand
CATTCATGTGGCTTCCGGTTTTTTTATTTTTTTCGAAGCCTATGAATAATTCAGGGTTAGATAATAAAGCCCGGAGGGGCTGTTGATCAGCTGAGAAGTTCAGCTGATCAGCAGCCCCTTAAACATGTCTGAAAACGTACCTTAAGAGGTGACGGAAGCCGGCGATTGCTGCATTCCGCTTTAAATAGCGATATTCAGAGTTCAGAAGCCCGGGATCACCCGTGCCGTGAAAAAACCGAATGAGACAGGAAGTATATTTTGACAGTGACTTCCGATGGGCGCGATAAACTCGTATTTTGAATGACCTTTCGGTAAATCTATACCGGGGGCTTTTTTAATGCTTGCATGCGGACCATGCTTTGACTATTATAGGAAAAGCGGCATTTTCGCCGCAATGCTGTTTTCCGCAGGAGGTTATATATGGAAAAAGAACTGGATTTCAGTGCTGAAATCCAACGCGATATTTTCGGAATGCAGGATGCGCATGTGCGAAAGATCGAGAAGGAACTGCAGGTCAGTATTGTATCCCGCAACGGTGCCATGAAGGTGATCGGAGAGGAAGATAATGTAGAGGCGGCTGTTGTACTGTTAGAGGATATGGCGGGACTGTCGGAACACGGTTCCGAGGTCACTTCCCAGCAGGTGGATTACGCGCTGGAAATGAAGGATGACGCGGAGCCCGGCATGCTGCAGAAGATGGACGGCGATATCATCTGTCACACTGTAAGCGGAAAGCCGGTCCGCCCCAAGACGGTGGGACAGCAGAAATATATCAATGCGATCCGTGATAATCTGATCGTCTTTGCCAACGGCCCTGCAGGAACCGGCAAGACCTTCCTGGCCATGGCCATGGCGATCACGGCTTTTATGAACGGTGAAGTGGAGAGGATCATCCTGACGCGTCCCGCTATTGAGGCCGGTGAGAAACTGGGCTTTCTGCCCGGCGATCTGCAGAGCAAGGTCGACCCCTATCTGCGCCCCCTCTACGATGCTCTCTATCAGATCATGGGCGCGGAGAAATTCCAGGCAAATATGGAAAAGGGACTGATCGAGGTCGCACCGCTTGCCTATATGCGCGGCCGCACCCTGGACAATGCCTACATTATCCTGGACGAGGCGCAGAATACAACGCCGGAACAGATGAAGATGTTCCTGACCCGCTTTGGCTTCGGATCCCATGCGGTGATCACGGGTGATGCCTCCCAGAAGGACCTTGCGCCTGACCGGCGCTCGGGACTGGATGTGGCCATGCAGGTGCTAAAGCATGTCGACGGCATCAAATTTATCACCCTTGATGCACGCGACGTCGTGCGCCATCCTCTGGTGCAGAAGATCGTCAAGGCATATGAAAACTATGAACTGGCGGCTGCCAGAAGGAGTCGTGAACGCCAGGAAAAACAGGAGCGGTACGGCGGCTCCGGCGACCAGGACAGCAGAAGAGGCAGGTACGAGGGACGCGCAGACCGGGATTCCCATGACCGCTATAAGAGAAAATAACGAGTGAGCCCTGGAAAGGGTACACGAGGGAAAATACTATGATGAATGACAATTTCAGTGCAGAAGCGGCAATTGTCCCGGAAGGCGGCGAGGCTCCTGTTTACCGGCTGGAAGCGGAGATCCTCACCCAGGGTCCTGACGGGGTAAGCTTTGATTTTGACGCGGCTGACGTGGCGCAGCAGGTATGTGAGGCTGTGCTCTCGTCGGAGAATTGTCCCTATGACGCGGGTGTCTATCTGCTGGTCACGGACGAAGAGGAAGTGCACCGCATGAATCTGGACTACCGCGGGATCGACAGGACCACGGATGTCCTCTCCTTCCCGGCTGTTCCCTTTGACGCGGAGTCGGATTTTTCCGCAGTCGAAGAGAACGAGATGGATTATATAGACCCCGATACCGGCATTCTGCAGCTGGGTGATATTGTGATCAACGCTTCCCGTGTATGGGAGCAGGCGCAGGAATACGGACACAGTCCCCGCAGGGAGTTTGCCTTTCTGGTGGCGCACAGCATGCTCCATCTGTGCGGCTACGACCATATGACGCCTGAAGAGAGCGCGCGCATGGAAGCAAAGCAGGAGGCTGTCCTGCAGAGCCTTGGGATCACACGGTCCTGAAGGATGGCAGCTGCCCCGGGGATTATTCCCTGCTAAAAAGCAGACAGGCTTAAGAGCAGGCAGGCTTGAGAGCATACAGTCTTAAGAACTTACAGGCTTAAGAGCAGACAGATTTAAGAGTATACAGGAGACAGGAATGGAGAATACCGGCGGCAGGGTCGCGGTGATCGGGGCAGGCGCTTCCGGATGCATGGCGGCGATCGCGGCGGCGCAAGCGGGATGCAGTGTCACCTTATTTGAAAAAAATGAAAAAATCGCCAGGAAGATCTATGCGACCGGGAACGGCAGATGCAATCTGACCAATCTCTTTCTCGACGAATCCTGTTATCACACGCATGACAGCCAAAATGAGATCCGCCGTGTTCTTTCTTTTCTTGAGAAGTTTTCGCAGCAGGATCTGATCCGTTTTTTTAAGGAGGCAGGGGTTCCTGTCCATGACCGCGGAGGCTACGTCTATCCGCGCACGGATCAGGCGGAGACGGTTGCCAGAGCCTTGGAAAAGCGCCTGCGGCGGGAGCGGGTGGAGGTCTGTACGGACTGTCATGTACAGCAGATCGAAAAAACACAGGACGGCTTCTGCATCCGCTATCTTCTTTCGGAGAAAGAAAAGGGAAAGGCACAGGGACGAGGGAAGAATACGGCAAAACAGACAGGAAAAAATGCCGTAAAGATGACCGGTCATTCCTGCTGCTGTGATGCCGTGATTCTCTGTACGGGAGGCCTGGCCGGCCCGTCCTTTGGCTGCAGCGGCGACGGCTATCGCATGGCGGAGTATTTTTCCCACAGTGTGATCAGACCCCTTCCGGCCCTGACCCGTCTGGAGACGGAGGATCCTTTCCTGCGGAGGGCTGCAGGAGTCCGCTGTCATGCCTCGGTGACGCTCCTGAGGGAAGCGGACGAATCGGATCAAGCGGGCAAGGGCTGTCATCCGGACCGGAATATCTGCGAAGACGGAGAACTGCAGATCACGGAAAACAGTCTTTCCGGAATTCCGGTATTTCAGATCAGCGGGACCGCGGCGGGGCTTCTGTCCCAAGGGCGCAGAGTCCGTGTCCTGGTTGATTTTCTTCCGGAGTTTACCCGGCAGGAGTATGAGAAGGAGATGGAGGGACGGCTTCTCCAGGACCGCGGCCAGATGCTGGGAGATTTCCTGCTCGGACTGGCTCATCGGAAGGTGATCGACATGATCCTCGCCAGGGCGGGTCTTCAGGCCGAGATGAAGGCCAGGCGTCTCACTGACGGAGAACTGCGGAGGATCATGGAGAACCTGCGCGCCCTGCAACTGGAAGTGACTGCGACAGGCGGCTTTGAACACGCCCAGGTCACAAAGGGCGGAGTTCCGCTTTCCGAAATCGCCGACAGCTTTGCGTCCCAAAAGGAGGCGGGCCTGTTTCTGGCGGGAGAACTGCTGGACGTGGACGGGCGCTGCGGCGGATATAACCTTCAGTGGGCCATGACCAGCGGCCTTCTGGCCGGGCGGTCGGCTGCACGGTATTTACAGTTTGATAACAGATGATGCAGAGGGTCAGAAGGTCTGCAGCGGCATTGACGAAGAAGGCCGAAAGACTCTTGCATCGGGACAGATAATCTATTTATGATCAGAATTTCACAGCTTCGGCTCCCCTGCGGATATGAGCAGGGGGCTCTGGAAAATAAAATCAGAAAGACGATCCGCGTCAAAGACCGGCCCTTTTCCTTCAACATCGTACGTCACTCTGTCGACGCGCGGAAAAAACCG
This sequence comes from uncultured Lachnospiraceae bacterium, assembly GCA_946411695.1. Classification (GTDB taxonomy): domain Bacteria; phylum Bacillota; class Clostridia; order Lachnospirales; family Lachnospiraceae; genus CAG-791. The sequence continues at coordinate 7,758 of CAMKEX010000104.1, read as the reverse complement.
CAGCTTTTTGACATGTACACGGTAGATGTTGACCTGGGGACCGGCGCGAAAGAGGAGGCCTCTTTGGTGCGGCGCCTCAGGAACAAAAATGTGACTGCGGCACCTGCGGACAGCTATCGGTTTCCTGCGGGCGGAAGTGAAAAGCTGCCCCACCGGCCTGTTGTGATAGGCGCAGGTCCTGCGGGTCTGTTCTGCGCCCTGTTTCTGGCTGAGCACGGATATCGGCCGCTTGTCATCGAGCGCGGCAGGAGGATGGAAGATCGCACCGCAGATGTCGAGAAGTATTGGGAGACCGGTGTTCTGGATACTGCCTCGAACGTACAGTTCGGAGAGGGCGGCGCCGGGACATTTTCTGACGGGAAGCTGAACACCCAGATCAATGACCGCACCGGCCGCTCTATGCAGGTCCTGCGCGCTTTTGTCAGGGCGGGCGCCCCGGAATCTATTCTGTATGAAGGAAAACCGCATATTGGCACGGACAGACTGCGCAAGGTGATCCCCAACATCCGCGAGAGGATCGAGCAGGCAGGCGGGGAAGTGCGCTTTGAGACCCTGTGCACGGGATTTTCCTTTGCCGGAGAGGAGTCCGCTCCGAATGCGGGAACGAATGCGGAAACAAATCCGGAAATAAATCCGAAAACAAATCCGGAAACAAATCCGGAAATGAATGCGGAAACGAGCCCGGAATCGAATTCCGGGAAGGGCCGCCGGATCAGCGGTCTGTATGTCCGCTCCCTTTCCTCTGCGGAGGACGGCAGGCAAGGAGATGTTGAGTGGATCCCTGCGGAAGCGGTTGTCTTTGCAGTCGGCCACAGCGCCAGAGATACCATTGAAGAACTGTTCCGGGAGAAGATCCCCCTGGAGCAGAAGCAGTTCGCGGTGGGATTTCGTGTCGCCCATCCCCAGGCCCTCATTGATGAGAGCCAGTACGGAGTCAGCAATCCCGGGGAACTTGCCAGGATGCGTCTGTCCGCCTCTCCCTATAAACTGACAGCCAAGGCTTCCTCCGGACGAGGCGTCTATTCCTTCTGCATGTGTCCGGGCGGCTATATAGTCAACGCGTCTTCCGAGCAGGGACATGTCTGCGTGAACGGCATGAGCGACGAAGGGCGCGGCAGCGGTTGGGCCAACAGTGCCATCGTGATCACGGTAGGACAAAAGGAATTTGGCAGCGACCATGTCCTGGCCGGCATGGACTTTCAGCGAAGGCTTGAAAAAAAGGCCTGGGAAATGGGAAAGGGTGCCGTTCCCATCCAGAAATTCACCCGGTTCAGGGAGTCCTTTGAGGCACACAAGAGCGGCTGCCCGGAACAGGAGCAGGCCCTGCAGGAAGAAACAGAAACGGCCGCAGAGACCGTCGTTTCGGAGGCGGTCAAAGGAACCTGCCGCAGGGCGGCTCTCCACAGGCTCCTTCCGGCAGACATGACAAGTGATTTTATTGAGGGGATGGACCAGTTCGGCCGCAAAATCGAAGGATTTGACGGACCGCAGGCTCTTGTTGCAGGCATTGAGAGCCGCACATCTTCCCCGGTCCGGATCCCGCGGGGACAGGACCTGCAATCTGTCGGTGTAAGAGGACTTTATCCCTGCGGAGAAGGTGCGGGTTACGCGGGCGGCATTATGTCGGCGGCTATGGACGGAATCCGCATCGCGGAAGCCATTGCGGGCAGATTTGCGCCTCCGGTATAGAGAAGTTTCCGGAATACAGGATGTCTGAACTGCTTCGAAGCCATTGCGGGCAGATCATTTCCTCCGGCATAGAGAAGCTTGCGGATCACAGGATGTCTGAACTGCCCCGCGGCAGCAATATCCTGATAGGATCACTTTTTTGTAAACAGCAGATATGATTTATCAGAAATGGATAGAAGAGCAATGAGTAATTTTTCCAATAGAACAGGGCAGACGGAGCAGGACGGCTCCGGAGCGGTCCTTGATGCCAATATGGCCTACAGACAGGATCTGAGAAACCGCAAAAGGATCGTCGTCAAGGTCGGTTCCTCCTCCCTTCTGCACAGCGCAACACACCGGCTCGATTACCACAAGATCGATGTCCTTGTGCGTGAACTGAGCGATCTGAAAAACCGCGGCAAGGATGTGATCCTTGTCAGTTCGGGTGCCACGGCCGTCGGGCGTGAGGTCATCCGGCGCACGGATTTTGGCCGCAATCTGGCGGAGGACAGCAGGATCACGGTCAAGCAGGCCTGTGCGGCCATTGGACAGGCCCGTCTGATGATGACCTATCAGCGGTTTTTTACAGATTACAACCAGATTTCCGCCCAGATCCTGATGGACAAAAATGCCGTCACGGAAAATCTGAGCAAATATAATCTTTACAATACATTTAATGAACTGCTCAAATTCGACTGCATCCCCATCGTAAATGAGAACGACTCTGTGGCGACCTATGAGTACTCCGTAGGCGACAATGACAACCTCTCTGCCATAGTGGCTTCCCTGATGCATGCGGACCTCCTGATCCTTCTGTCGGATGTCGACGGTCTCTATACCGATGATCCCAGGATCAATCCCGACGCGGAATATATTGAGTACGTTCCCCATCTGGACGAAAACCTGATGAAGATGGCAAAGGGGACGACCGGGAGTGAGAGCGGCACCGGCGGCATGAACACCAAGCTGCAGGCGGGCGTGATCGCCACAAAGAGCGGGTGCGACATGGTGATCGTCAACAGCAGGCACATGAAAGTGATCCACGAGGTCGTGCAGGGACGCAATCACGGAACTTTGTTCCGCGCGGATCCCGATCCCAATTTCGACCTGCAGGACTATCTCGAGTCTTCCTTCTGAAGCAGCCTCCGAAAACTGCCGCAGGCCATTTCCCTGACTCCCTGCTGCCGCAGAGAGAAAAAACTGTCCGATCCCGCCGCATAAGCCCTGTCAGGGGGCATGTCCGGAGCGGTGCTATGATAAAACAGGCCAATGAGATGATTTTTCGTATCATTTAACGAGGTTTTGTGTTAAAGTATAAGCGGAGGAAAAGCTGCGGAGACAATCATCAGCAGGAGAATCCGGCTTTTTCAGGATTCGTCGGAACACGATCAGTACAGCAGTGTATTTTTTCAGATGCGATAGCCGATGGGCTGCGGAAAGGACGTGCTAAATGGCAGTAGTATATGATGAAGAACTGGACCTGTCGAGATACGGGTACGTACCGGGAGACAAGTTTGTTGCCTATGTTTCTTCCTATACCAGGGCCGGAAAAAAGAAGGTCGGCATCCGGGTATATGATGTCAATGTAGAAGAGGGAACACTGAGTGAGAAGAGCGAGATCTCCATCACCAATTCCTCCTATGTGACTATTTCCCATAACGGCCGCTACCTGTATTCCATCACGGACTTCGGCGTAGAAGCCTTCAAGATCATCAAGGGCGGCAATCTGGAGAAGATCAACCGCGGATCCATCAACGGCATGCGCGGATCGCATCTGTCCACCGACTACAACGATGAATATCTTTTCGTGTGCAGTTATCATGACGGAAAGATCACCGTTCTGCGCCTTGGCGAGGACGGCAGCGTCGGCGAGATCACGGACGAGCTCTTCCTCAAGGGTCTGGGCAGTATTGCGGAGCGCAATTTCCGTCCCCACGTACAGTGCGTGAAGATGACCCGCGACAACAAATATCTGTGCGTGGCGGATCTGGGTATGGATCACGTCAATGTCTATACCTTCAATGACGTGACGGGCAAGATCAAACAGTGTGCAGTCCTGCACTCCGAACTGGAGTCGGCACCCCGTCATCTGAAGTTCTCCAGCGACGGGCACTATCTGTATGTCGTCCATGAACTCAAAAACCTGATCGATGTCTATTTCTATCAGGAGATCGACGGTGTTCCGGATTTCGAGAAGATTCAGAGCGTCCCCACGCTCAATGATTATCACGCGACCGGTTCCGCGGCCAGCGCGCTCAATTTCTCTTCGGATTTCAAATATCTGGTGAGTTCGAATGCCGGCGACAACTCCGTGGTCATTTTCAAGATCGATCCCGACAACGGCTATCTGGAGAAGGTTCTCTGCCTGCCGATCAGCGGCGAGTATCCCAAGGATGCGGCTCTGTTCCCTGATGACAAGCATCTGGTCAGCCTGAACCATGAATCGGATACCATGACTTTCTTCAAGGTCGATATAGAGAAGAAGACACTCATCATGTCAGCTAAGGAAATCGCAGTGGACAAGCCCAACTGCATCATCTTCCACAAGCTGCTCCCGGATCAGCTCTGAGGAGTCACTGCTTTGATGAATTGAACAGAGATCTTCAGCAGGCAGGAGAGATCGGAAAAAGGTCTCTCCTGCCTTTCCATGTCACGGCAAAGATCTGAAAAAACGGCCATTGACCGGCTGACTGCGCTATGGCTGCGGCTGCGGAGCAGTATGGAACAATATCTGCAGGCTGCGCTGAGGCTGCAGCCGTTCCCCCAGCGCGGAATAATAATCTGCGCAGGGCAGAATAAAAAATGAAACTGCAGGAGTGATCTATTTATGTATGAACTGATCAAACAGGAAGGACGCGCCAAGAGAGCGCGCATGACGACCGTTCACGGCACCATCGAGACGCCGGTCTTCATGAATGTTGCGACAGCAGGCGCGATCAAGGGAGGACTGTCGGCGGACGATCTCCGCACCATCGAGACCCAGGTGGCGCTCTGCAATACCTATCATCTGCACGTGCGGCCGGGAGATGCCCTGGTCCACCGCATGGGGGGACTCCACAAATTCATGAGGTGGGACCGGCCCATCCTGACAGACTCCGGCGGATTCCAGGTCTTCTCCCTGTCCGACCTTCGGAGCATCAAGGAGGAGGGAGTCACTTTCCGCTCCCATATAGACGGGCACAAAATCTTCATGGGTCCCGAGGAGAGCATGCAGATCCAGTCACATCTGGGGTCCACCATTGCCATGGCTTTTGACGAGTGTCCGTCCGCTCTCGCGGACAGGGAATACGTCGTCCGCTCCGTGGACAGGACGACACGGTGGCTGGCCAGATGCAAGACAGAGATGCGGCGTCTCAATCAGCTGGAGGACACTGTCAACCCCCACCAGCTTCTGTTCGGGATCAACCAGGGAGCCATTATCCCCGACATCCGGATCGACCATGCAAAACAGATCTCGGAGATGGAGCTGGACGGCTATGCCGTCGGCGGCCTGGCAGTGGGAGAGACGCATGCCCAGATGTACGATATCCTCGATCAGACGGTCCCTTATCTGCCCGTGGACAAGCCGACCTATCTGATGGGTGTCGGCACGCCCGAAAACATCATCGAGAGTGTGGACAGAGGCATCGATTTCTTTGACTGCGTCTATCCCAGCCGCAACGGCAGACACGGAAACCTCTACACGAAAAAAGGCACTGTCCACATCAAGAGCGCCCGCTACGCGGAGGACCCCCGGCCCATCGAAGAGGGCTGCGGCTGCCCGGTCTGCCGCGGAGGCTACTCCCGTGCCTATCTGAGGCATCTCTACAAGGCCCAGGAAGCGCTGGGACTGAGGATGGGCGTTCTTCACAACCTCTATTACTACAATCACCTGATGGAGGATATCCGCAACGCGCTCGATGAGGGCAGGTTTGCTTCTTATAAAAAAGCTGCTCTTGAAGAAATGCGTGAGGGAGAAGGCTGACGCTCTGTCTGCTCATTCGGCCTGAAAAGTGAAAAAATACACGATTTGAAGTGGAGTGGTGCTTAAGAAAAGTGTTGTAAATACTATAGTGTTTGTTGTATTATAGAGTGCAATGACGAAAAATGGTCATTAAAAATCTTAAAAGATAAAAAATGGAGGATTATCTAATATGAATTCGATCTCGCTTCTTTTGATGTATGCTGTCATTATCGGCGCCATGTATTTCTTCATGATTCGCCCGAACAGAAAGCAGGAGAAAGAAAAAGCCGCTATGCTGGCCACACTTGCAGTAGGAGATACTGTCCTTACAACTGCCGGTTTCTACGGTGTCGTTATTGATATCAACGCTGATACTGTCATCGTTGAGTTCGGTTACAACAAAAACTGCCGTATCCCCATGCAGCGCGGTGCAATCGTGCAGATCGAAAAGCCTGAGGATGCAGAGGAAAAAGAGTAAGATAACGCTCCGGTGTGCCGCTTTTTGAGAGCGGCGTCCAATATTTACCAGACTGTGTGCAGGCGTGTATTTGGGTACATGCCTGCGCTTTAGTGATGTATCACTTTGAAGCAGATAATTGAGAGGACCGGACTGCTTTATCTGCGGGAAAGAGCAGTTTGACATAATGAATATGAACATAGGAGTGATACGCGGTGACGGGATCGGACCCGAAATCGCCGCCCGGGCACAGAAGGTTCCGGAAATGGATTGTAAATCTTGTTGGAGTGTATTTTTATATCTGGTTCAATGACTTGTGTTTTCAAGAATCGAGGTAATATCATGAAGAGTGATTCTGTCAAAAAAGGTGTCTCCACAGCTCCCCACAGGAGTCTGTTCAATGCTCTCGGCTATACAGAGGAAGAGAGAAGACGTCCCATGATCGGTATCGTCTGTTCCTATAATGAGATCGTTCCCGGCCACATGAACCTGGACAAGATCGCCCAGGCTGTCAAGATGGGTGTCGCCATGGCAGGCGGTATGCCCGTTATGTTCCCTGCCATCGCGGTCTGCGACGGTATCGCCATGGGCCATATCGGAATGAAATATTCTCTGGTCACCCGTGATCTGATCGCGGATTCCACCGAGTGCATGGCAAAGGCCCACGGTTTTGACGGCCTCGTCATGATCCCCAACTGCGACAAGAACGTTCCCGGCCTCCTGATGGCAGCCGCAAGGGTCAACGTTCCCACCATCTTTGTTTCCGGCGGCCCCATGATGGCCGGCCGTATCGACGGCAGGAAGCGCAGCCTGTCCTCTATTTTTGAGGCAGTCGGCTCTGTCGCCGCAGGCACCATGACAGAAGAGAAACTCCGCGAGTATGAGGAGAAGGTCTGTCCCACATGCGGTTCCTGCTCCGGCATGTACACTGCAAACTCCATGAACTGCCTGACCGAGGCGATCGGCATGGGCCTTCAGGGCAACGGCACCATCCCCGCCGTCTATTCCGCCCGTATCCGTCTGGCCAAGCATGCCGGCATGAAGATCATGGAGCTCGTTGAGAAAGATATCCGTCCCCGCGACATCATGACCAAGGACGCCTTCATGAACGCCCTGGCCATGGACATGGCGCTCGGATGCTCCACCAATACCATGCTGCATCTTCCCGCGATCGCTCATGAGGCGGGCGTTGAGATCAACATGGAGATCGCCAACGAGGTCTCCGACAGGACTCCCAACCTCTGCCATCTGGCTCCTGCAGGCCCCACCTATATGGAAGACCTCAATGAAGCCGGCGGTATCTATGCCGTCATGAACGAGCTGGACAAGAAGGGACTCCTGAATCTGGATCTGATGACCTGCACCGGCAAGACCATGCGCGAGAACATCAAGGGCTGTGTCAACCTGGATCCCGAAGTCATCCGTCCCATCGAAAATCCCTACATGTCCAACGGCGGTATTGCCGTCCTCAAGGGCAACCTGGCCCCTGATACCGGTATTGTCAAGCGCAGCGCTGTTCTGCCCGAGATGATGGTGCACGAAGGTCCTGCCCGCGTCTTCGACTGCGAAGAGGACGCCATCAAGGCCATCACCGGCGGCAAGATCAACCCCGGCGACGTCGTGGTCATCCGCTACGAGGGACCCAAGGGCGGCCCCGGCATGCGCGAGATGCTCAATCCCACTTCCGCCA